>CAYWWC010000325.1:0-4846 GCA_964461615.1 uncultured Anaerolineae bacterium | reverse complement strand
GTGTCCCAACGCATTGATGATGGTAATCTCCAAGCCCGATTGGTGCATGGAAACGAGGTGAGTCTCGTCTGGGCTCCTGATGGACCCGGATGGCCGCGCAAAGGCGTAAACTGGCATGAAGCACAGCAGGTGTGCCAGTATCTCGGCGAAGATGGCCTGACCCCCGCCCCCACGCCACAGCACATTTGGCGATTGCCGACAGTGGACGAAGCCGTGCGCTCCATGGCTCGCCACGGCCAGAGCAGCGGAGGGGTATGGGATGCACAAACTGCCAAGGCTACCTACAAAACGACTCCGGACAAAGAGTCTCCGCTGTGGAATACACATTCCCAAGTGATCTACTGGTGGACGGCGACAGAGGTAGATGAAGAACACGCCTACATAATTGTCTACGATGGAAAGGTATGGCCGAGAGCAAAACAATTCAGTCCGGCATATTTGGGGTTTCGATGTGTAAAACAACCGTAACCGCTTTTGTAAAACCGAACGGCAAATCGGAAAAAGGCGGGCTCTAATGAAAGATCTCTTCGATCATTGGCATAAAAGACTGTTTGGTCCAAGAGGGGGCTTGGCATACTCCACTGGGACCACGTCATCAAGACTGCTCCCCGTTGATGCCTTGCGCGGCTTGATCATCGTAGTGATGGCGCTAGATCATGCTAATTCACTCATAGCGCACGGCAAGATCGAGCCTGAGATGTGGGCCGACGTTTTCCCTAACTATCGCGGTGATGCGCTGGCGTTTCTCACCCGTCTGGTGACGCACCCAGCCGCCCCAGGTTTCTTCTTTCTGCTGGGCGTAGGCATGATGCTGTTCGCCGAATCCCGTCGTCAGCAAGGATGGAGTAAAGGGCGGATCATACGGCACTTCGTGGTGCGTGGGGCACTGCTCGCTCTCCTCCAGTTTCTTGTGGAAAACCCAGTGTGGAAGATGGGCCAGCCACCCGACTCGACCATGTTCTTTTTCGTGCTCTATGGTCTGGGGGGAACGATGTTCCTGGGCACACTGCTTCTCTATCTGCCCACGTTGTTGCTGGTAGGCCTGAGCGTGCTTCTCATTGTGCTGACAGGGTTGCTCCTGCCAGAGGTCAGAACGGGGTTCATCGAGTATGCGCCGCTGCTGCGCCTGTGGCTGCTGCCTGGCTATACCCCTGGCATGTACGCGATGTATCCGTTTATGCCGTGGCTCGGGGTGGTGGGCCTAGGAATTGCCTATGGACGCCGGTTGAGACAAGACAAGGGGCAGAGCTATCGCGCAGCGCTATGGTTGGGCGTGGCGGGACTGCTGCTTTTCGTTCCCATCCGCCTGCTCAACGGGTTTGGCAACATTCGGCCACGACAAGGGGACGACTGGATTGCCTTCCTCAATGTGGTAAAGTACCCGCCGAGTGTGGCCTTTCTGTTGTTGACATTAGGCGTGGATATGCTATTATTGGGTTTGTTTGCGCGGGTGGAGTCGGTGGCCAAAGCGGTACTGCGGCCGCTGGCCGTCTTTGGTCGTACTCCTTTGTTCTTCTACCTGACACACCTGTACTTGTACGCCTACATGGGCCAGTGGCTAGACCCCAAGGGCATTGGCATCCGGCGCATGTATCCGTATTGGTTGCTGGGGTTGGCCATTCTTTTCCCCTTGTGCTGGCTATACGACCGCTTCAAAAATAGCCGCTCGCTTGGCTCTGTGTGGCGTTTTCTGTGATAGTCGCAGATTGTTGAGGGTGGGCTAGTGATAGCGGGTGTGATTGCGCTGCAAAGATAGAGGTGACATTCAATTGACTGAAAAGAGAAAGAAACGGGCACCGAGAAACAGAACTATCACACTGACTGAATCAGAACAGCAGTTGTATGGATCGCGCCTCATTAAGTTGAATAGCCTTGCGACACTGCAAGAAATCATTGATCGCACAATTTGCCAAGATGTATTTGAGCTACTTGACTGGCTGCCAGATTGCTCAGTTGATCTTTTGTTCGCTGATCCCCCATACAACCTGTCAAAATCTTTCAATCGGCATTCGTTTGCCCAAATGCCATTGCCTGAATACGAACAGTGGTTAGGATCCTGGCTGGGGAAGCTTGTCAGAGTTCTGAAACCTACTGCTTCCGTGTACATTTGTGGCGATTGGCGCTCTTCAACAGCAATTCACCGAGTAGTCGAAAGGCTATTTATCGTTCGCAACCGTATCACTTGGGAAAGAGAGAAAGGAAGGGGAGCTAAAACAAACTGGAAGAACTGCTCAGAAGATATTTGGTTTTGTACAGTCTCCAATGATTATACGTTTAATGTAGATGATGTTAAACTCAAGCGACGTGTTATTGCCCCATACACAGATCGCAGAGGGAAACCGAAGGATTGGCAGGAATCGGAGAATGGCAGGTTCCGCTTAACTCATCCCTCGAACCTTTGGACAGATCTTACTGTGCCATTTTGGTCAATGTCCGAAAACACAGATCATCCCACACAGAAACCAGAGAAAATGCTTGCCAAGGTCATACTTGCGAGTTCGAATGAGGGTGATGTTGTGCTTGACCCCTTTGTAGGGGCTGGAACAACCTTAGTTGTAGCAAAGAAGCTAAGGCGTCACTACATCGGGATCGAAATCGACGAACTCTATTGTTGTCTTGCGGAGCGACGACTAGATATGGCTGGGGTAGACCAAAACATCCAGGGCTACACAGATGGCGTCTTCTGGGAGAGAAACACCCTGGCAGATCAGAAAAGTCACGAACAATCAAGATCCAATGACAGCCGGTTACAGCCTGCGCTATTCCCGACTGAGTAGGATAACAGGAGTCTTCAGTGAAAAGCTCAATATTCTATACGGATACTTACAAGGACATCGAGGCAAGGGTGCAGGAATTGCTCAACTCTCACGAGGGATTCCTTTCCCCGACTACAGCCCGCAGCACGCGAGCGGTGGGGGATGCGATCAAGGCTATTCTAGGGGACTCTTTCGGGGACATACTTGGCGATTTGTGCGAAGAGTATTCGGCGACCTTTGCCAGGCGAGCAATGGCTGACCTTGCATTCACGGATGTTGACGACCTTTACTACATAGTTGATGTCAAAACGCACCGCACTGACACAAAGTTCAATATGCCCAATCTGACATCGGTTCGGAGGCTTGCCCGGTTGTACGAAGATGATACCAACTACTTCGTTCTGCTCATGGCCAGCTACCACTTGGAAGCAACACAGGCAATCGTCACCAATGTCAGGTTTGTGCCCATTGAGTTTCTTGGGTGGGATTGTCTTACCATCGGCGCATTGGGGTGGGGCCAGATTCAAATCGCGAACTCGAACTACATAACTGTGAATCCCAAGTACTCGCGCAAGAGCTGGATGTTGGAGTTATGTGATGTCATGTTTGAGTTCTATCCCAAAGAAATCGCCAAGATCAACGAGAGAATCGGTTACTTCAGGCAAGTTCAGGAGTTTTGGCTCGCAAAGCCATGAGTATGAGTATCTACCATCGGAGGTCGACATGAAAGGGTGGATAATCCCTGCCCTGGGCACGTTCGTTTTCTGGGGCCTCTACGCTTTCCTCCCCAAGCTTTATACAGAACACCTCAGTCCCAGAAGCGGGATTGTCTATCAAGGATTGGGCAGCCTCTTGGTTGCCATATTAGTTCTATTCTCCCTGAATTCTCGACCCGACGTGCATCCCCAAGGGATTGTCCTGGCTGTGATAACGGGGGTGCTGGGCAGTCTTGGCGCTCTCTGCTTTCTTGTTTCGGTATCCAGGGGGCCAGTGTCACTGGTAGCCGCTTTCACGGCGCTTTCCCCAGTGTTGACCATACTGTTGGCAAAGGTGATCTTGAATGATCCAATCTCACCCAGGCAGGGCCTGGGAATTGCGCTGGCGATAGGGGCTATGCTACTGGTAGCTACGTAAAGGAGAGGAAAAGAAATAATGATGAAAGCAATGGTCCGTTACAACTATGGTTCACCCGATGTTCTTGCACTGGAAGAGATCGAAAAGCCTACCCCAAAGGACGATGAAGTGCTGATCAAAGTTCATGCGGCTTCAGTAAACGCAATGGACTACCGTTTCCTGACGGGTACACCGTACATAGCGCGCATAATGGCCGGGCTGCTCAAACCAAAACACAAGGTATTGGGGCTTGACGTGGCGGGACGGGTTGAAGCGGTCGGAGCAGACTTCAAGCAGTGTCAGCCGGGCGATGATGTGTTTGCCTTGAGTTTCAATCTCGGAACCTTCGCCGAGTATGTTTGTGTTCCTGAATCGCAAATAGTAGTGGTTCCGAAACCGGCCGGTATGTCTTTCGAGGAAGCGGCATCTGTGCCTTTTTCGGCACTCTCTGCTCAAACGTGTCTTCGCGATTTAGGACAGATTCAACCGGGGCAAAAGGTTTTGATCAATGGTGCTTCTGGCGCTGTGGGTACGTTTGCTGTACAGATCGCCAAGTCATTAGGGGCTGATGTGACTGGTGTCTGCAGTACCAGGAATCTGGACATGGTGCGCTCGATTGGCGCTGACCAGGTCATTGATTACACCCAGGAGGATTTCACACAAAGTGAGGGTCGTTATGACCTGATCTTTGATGCCGTGAGGAAGAGTTCGTTTTCAGATTGCAAGCGTGCATTAGTCCCCCAGGGTATTTACGTCACAACCGCGGCTTCACCGACTCTTCTACTCCAGCAGCAGTGGATTTCAATGACCGGGAGCCAGAAAATGGTTCCGATGGCTTTTTCGAGACCGAGTAAGAAGGACCTACAAGATTTGAAGGAGCTTCTCGAAACCGGAAAGATAAAACCAGTCATAGACAGAAGCTACACGTTGAGTGAAGTCCCTGAAGCTCTCCGGTATTACGGAAAAGGACATACCCA
>CAYWWC010000324.1:0-4881 GCA_964461615.1 uncultured Anaerolineae bacterium | reverse complement strand
AGGTTTTTCCCTGTCTGAGCAAGTAGGTTATTGCTTTTGGGATCTCCTGGGGCGCGAAAAGGTGTCTCGCAACAAAAACCTGGTTTCTGATCAACTTGAGGAGATGAGCGCGGAATGTTTGAGAATCTGACAGATAAGCTGCAAGATGTTTTCGACAAACTGGCCAAGCGAGGCAAGCTCTCCGAGGGCGACGTTGACGCTGCCATGCGCGAGGTGCGGCTGGCTCTCTTGGAGGCCGACGTCAACTACAAAGTGGCCAAGGACTTCGTGGCCAGGGTGCGCGAGCGCGCCGTCGGCGCTGAGGTGATGAGGACTCTCACGCCAGCCCAACAGGTGGTCAAGATCGTCAACGAGGAGTTGATCGAGACCCTGGGCGAGCCCAGCAAGCTCGATTTATCGGGCTCGCCACCGCACGTCATCATGCTGGTGGGCCTGCAGGGATCGGGCAAGACGACTATGGCGGCCAAGCTGGCCCTGAGGCTGCGCAAGTCCGGCCATCGCCCCCTGCTGGTGGCTGCCGACCCCCGCCGGCCAGCGGCGGTGACTCAGTTGGAGGTGCTGGGCAAGCAGTTGGACATCCCTGTCTATCAAGAAGGCACCAAAGTGCCTCCACCGAAGGTCTGCGCTAACGCCGTCCGGCGGGCCGAGGAGACTGCGCGTAGCACCGTCATCCTGGACACCGGCGGTCGGTTGCACATTGACGAGGAGTTGATGCGGGAGCTGGCGGAGATCAAAAAGAGGGTCTCGCCCCAGGAGGTGCTGCTGGTGGCCGACGCCATGACGGGCCAGGATGCCGTGCGGGCGGCGGGTGACTTCAACCAGCAGGTGGGTTTGACGGGCCTGATTTTGACCAAGGCCGATGGCGACGCTCGTGGCGGGGCGGCTATTTCCATCCGCTCCGTGACTGGCGTGCCCATCAAATTCCTGGGCGTGGGCGAGAAGACCGATGCCCTGGAGCCCTTTTATCCCGATCGTTTGGCCTCGCGCATCCTGGGCATGGGCGATGTCCTCAGCCTGATCGAGAAGGCGGAGGCGACTCTGGACGAGGAGCAGGCCCTGGCTGTAGGTAGGAAGCTGGCCAAGGGTGAATTCGATCTGGAGGATTTTCGGCAGCAGCTGCGCGAGGTCAAGAAGATGGGGCCGCTGAGTCAGATATTGGACATGATCCCTGGCTTTTCCCAGATGAGCCAGCAAGCGTCGCCAGAGGTCACCGATCAGCAGATGAAGCGGACCGAGGCCATCGTCAACTCCATGACCCTGGAGGAGCGACACAATCCCAAGATCATCAACGCCAGCCGCAAACGGCGCATCGCCCGGGGCTCGGGCGCCACTGTCCAGGAGATCAACCAGCTCCTGGGCCAATTCCGCCAGATGCAGCGCATGATGAAGCAGCTCACCAGCGGGCGCGGCCCGCTTTCTATGTTCAAGCAGTTGGGTGGTTAAGAGAGGTCGTTTTGAGTGCCTATACCACTCAAGGAGGGTGAAATGACTTTGAAAGTATATAATTCCCTAACCCGTCAAAAAGAGGAATTCGTGCCCCTGCATGAAGGACGGGTTGGTATGTATGTCTGCGGGCCTACGGTCTACGAAGATGCCCACCTTGGCCATGGCAAGACGTACGTCAACTTTGACACCATCGTGCGCTACCTGCGCTATCTCGGCTATAAAGTGCGCTACGTCCAGAACATAACCGACGTGGGACATCTACTCGACTCGGGCGAGGATCGCATTTTGAAGGGGGTAGTCCGGGAGCGAGTGGAGCCTATGGAACTGGTGGAAACATACACGCGGCGGTATTTTGAGGATATGGACACCCTCAACGTGTTGCGCCCTGACATCTCGCCTCGAGCAAGTGGGCACATTCCAGAGCAGATCGAGTTGATCAAAGTCCTCATCGAGAAGGGCTATGCTTATGAGGCCAACGGTTCGGTCTACTTTGATGTGGCCAAATGGCCTGAGTACGGCAAGCTCTCCGGCCGGCGGGTCGAGGAACTGATGGAGGGCACACGCGTGGAGGCTAATCCCGATAAGCGTCACCCGGCCGACTTCGCCCTGTGGAGGAGAGCGGAGCCGGAGCACATCATGCGCTGGCCAAGTCCTTGGGACTGGGGTTTCCCCGGCTGGCACGCGGAGTGCTCGGCCATGTCCACCAAGTACCTGGGCCAGCCTTTCGACATCCACGGCGGCGGCATGGAGAACAAGTTCCCCCACCACGATTGCGAGATAGCTCAATCGGAGGCAGCTACTGGCGTGCCCTTCTGCCGCTATTGGCTGCACAACGGGATGCTGATGATCAAGGGTGAGGAGATGCACAAATCGCTCGGCAACTTCGTCACCCTAAGGGAAGCCTTTGAGAACTATTTGCCTTTGGCTATCCGCTTCTTCTGTCTGAGTGGTCACTATCGCAGCCCGCTGGATCTCAGTGACACAGCTCTGCAAGCCGCGAGCAAGGGGCTGGAGCGACTCTACGGGACGGTGCAGGCGGTGCGAGATCGGCTGTCATGGGCCGAAAGCGGGGATTTGGACGAGACTTTCGCTGCCAAGCTGGCGGAGCACAAGAGGCGTTTCCTCGACGGGATGGACGACGACTTCAACACGGCGGCAGCCATTGGCGCCCTGTTCGATCTCAACAAAGAAGTGAACACCCTACTGGACTCCGAAGAGGAAATCAGCCAAGAGACTCTCGTGGCCATCAATGACCTCTACCGCGAGTTGGGCGGCGATGTCCTGGGCGTGATCCCCGACGAGGGCTACCGCTTTGCCAAAGCCACGGCGGGTTTGGAAGAGCCCCTCATCGAGCTTCTGATTGAGACCCGGCAGAGGTTGCGAGAAGCCCGAAAGTGGGATTTGGCAGACGAGATACGGGCCAGAATGACTGAGCTGGGGATAGCCTTGGAGGACCGCCCAGAGGGGGCAAGGTGGCGGATCAGCAGGCAATGAACGAAAGCCCAAGAGGCAAGGAGGAGTCAGGAACATGCCAGCTACAGTGAAGCTAACACTTAACCAGCTAGCAGAGGTGCTAGGGAACCTCAGTCCAGATGAAGCTCAAACACTGCTGGAGATCATTGACAGGCACAACCTGAAAGCTCGTTGGGAGATAGCTAAGCGGGAGTTTGCCGAGGGGAAATTGATCTCAAAAGAAGAGCTTTTCCAGGACCTGGACTGATGTACGCGATCAAGACCCCAAGCTCCGTCAAGAAAGACATCAAAAGGTTGGACAAGCCAGTTCAGAAGGAGTTGAGGGATAAGCACTTCCCCAGGATTCAGGAGAACCCTTTCGACGCCGAGCCGCTTCGCGGTAATCTGAAGGGCATTTGGGCCTATCATTTTTCCTACGGCTCTACTCAGTACCGAATCGTCTACGAGATACTTCGGGACGAACGAGTGGTGATGCTAATAATGGTGAGTAGCAGGGGAGGTTTCTACGAAGCGTTGCGGAGACGGTTAGGGCTATGGTGATGGACAACCGATGAGAGAGATCCTCTACGGCCGCAACGCCGTGCGAGAAGCCCTGAGGGCAAGACGGCGGAAGATCTACAAGCTTATCCTGGCCCAGGGGATGAAGGAAACCGGCATCGTTGCCGACATCGCGACATTAGCCAGCAAAAGCGGGGCACCGATTCAGCGAGTGAAACGGAAGCAACTGGATAGGATCGGCGACTTTAGACATCAGGGCGTCGCCGCCGAGGCGGCTCAGTATCCCTATGTCGAATTAGAGGCGATCTTGGCCGAGGCCGATCAACGCCAAGAAACGCCTTTGCTGCTGATGCTGGATTGTCTCCAGGACCCTCAGAACTTTGGCGCGCTGCTGCGCACCGCCGAGATAGCAGGCGTTCATGGCGTCGTTATCCCCAAACGGCGCGCGGTGGGAATAACCCCGGCCGTGGTCAATTCCTCGGCCGGGGCCACGGAGCATCTTCTGGTAGCCCAGGTGACCAACTTGGTGCGGACTATGGAGACGCTCAAGGCCAGGGGACTTTGGATCGTGGGCCTGGAGGATGTGCCCCAGGCCCAACCTCATTACCAAAGCGACCTGACAATGCCTCTGGCTCTGGTGGTGGGGAGTGAAGGCAGAGGCATGGGGCGACTGGTTAGGGAGACTTGTGACATACTGATCAAGTTGCCTATGCGAGGGAGGATCAGTTCGCTGAACGTGGCCGTGGCTGGCTCCATCGCCCTCTACGAGGTCTGGCGGCAACGAGGTATGGGGTAACAGCCCAATTCTGTCCGATGATTTGACATTTTGGGGAATTTTATTATACTATCACTGCTAGCGTCGGTTTAAGGAACTCGACCGCAGCAGTGTTTTCTTGCCAAGCCGACGTAGCTCAATGGTAGAGCAACTCTCTTGTAAAGAGTAGGTTGTCGGTTCGACTCCGACCGTCGGCTTTTGATGGTCAGGTAGTCTGGTGGTTAGGCGCTTTAGTTGACCAACAGACCATGCGACCAGCAGACGAAAGGACCAATTACGGGCAGGTACCCAAGTGGCCAAAGGGAGCGGTCTGTAAAATCGCTGGCTCAGCCTTCGTAGGTTCGAATCCTTCCCTGCCCACCATCCGATTCCGGATTGTAGATTGTAGATTGCGGATTGCGGATTGCGGAAAGTTCTGAGAAATGCCATAAAATCCGCAATCCGCACCCCGAAGTCCGCAATGGGTCTGCCCACGTAGCTCAGGCGGTAGAGCACCTCCTTGGTAAGGAGGAGGTCAGCGGTTCAAACCCGCTCGTGGGCTCCAGAATATCATCAGGAGGTTTTAAAAATGGCTAAGGAGCATTTTGAGAGGACGAAGCCGCATGTGAATGTCGGCACCATCGGGCATGTTGACCACGGCAAGACGAGTCTGACCTCGGCGATAACCAAGACCTTGAACCTGAAGGGTC
>CAYWWC010000323.1:0-4902 GCA_964461615.1 uncultured Anaerolineae bacterium | reverse complement strand
CCGATTGCCTGCGAACAACATCGTGTACGTATCCTAGCGAGCTCAATCGATTGTACCTCATTGCCGGTGGTCCCCGATAGTGGTTTGATGGTCCGGGCCCGAAAGTAGAGGGCGATGTTTGGCTTGAGGCGAGAGACCGTCATGAGTTGGATGTTGGATGGATTGTGACGATGTTGAGTGAGGCGACAGAGAACCGGCGGCGGGGCACTGAAGACCCAGCCGCCGGTGTGTCTCAATCGTTCTCGAGGGGTGCACCGACGATGTCGCGTGGTTGTCGGAAGCTCTTACCTGTGAATCGGAGAATGGTTGCGTTATCGACGAGTCGGTCGACGGTGGAGACAGCGGTGGCTTCGGAGGGAAAGAGACTTCTCCATTTGCTGAAACCGGTGTTGGCGGTAAGAACAATGGAGCCCTGGCGGTGTCTGGCCGAGACGAGACGGAAGAGGTAGTTGGTAGCCTCGGAGGTGAAGGGCTCGTATCCGAATTCGTCGACGCAAAGTAGTTGTGGTTTCACATAGCGCCGGAAGGCACGTTTGAAGGTGCCATCGGCGTGGGACGCGTGGAGCTCTTCGATCATGTCCGCAGCGAGCACACAGAGGACCGAGTAGTCGGCGAGACAGGCGGCGTGGGCGATGGACTTGGCGATACGAGTCTTGCCCAGTCCAGCTCGCCCCAGACAGAGAACGTTGCGGTGCTCTGTGATAAAGCGGCAGCCCAGAAGCTCCTTGACAACGCGAGGGTCCAGCTTGGGGCGTGCTGCGAAGTCAAAGCCCTCGAGTCCTTCGACCGGGCCGAGGCGAGAGCGCTTGAGGCTGCGCTCCAGTCGCCTGGTTTTGCGGGCGTTCACCTCGGCCCGAAACATCTCGAGGCCGAAGTCGGTGAAAGAGGGGCTGTCGTTCTCGGAGCGTTCGAGAAGAGCGGGAAGGTTTTGTGCCAGCGCTGTGAGGTCCAGATCGATGGCCAGTTGGATTAGCTCGTCAGTGGGGTTGGGAGCAGGAGCTCTTCGAGTATTACGTGCCATGGTTTTCCTCCGAATCGTCTTTGTGATCGTCCTCGTTAGAGGTTGGGTTGCTGTCGAGCCGGCTGTAGTCGTCCAGGGAGCCGGGTTCCACCTCTCCGAGGAGGATGGGACCGATTCCACCGAGAGGGGAGAAGGGGGCGTCATCCAGCAGCGGGTAGTGACGTTCGAGGATACGTTCTACCGCCCTTGCATCGAAGCGCCGATACTCCTGAGCTCGGCTGACAGCAGCTGTGAGCGCCTCCTCGCCGTAGGATTCAGCCAGTCTGAGGAGGCGGCGGATGTGGATGGGCGTGAGCCTGTTCATGCGAAGCTGTAATCCGCTGACAAAGGGGGTGAGTGAGGGAAAGCGCTGCAGGAACGCCTCATCGAGTCTGTGACCGCCGGGGGTGCGCTGCCTGCGGGTATCGGTGGCGTAGTGGGTGGGATCGATGATGAGTTTTCTCTTGTCGGCACCGGAAGCATAGAGGCGGGAGAAGACCACCTGGTGGTGTGCGTTCAGGACCTCGAAGTGCTCTGCGAACAAGCGCACGGCAACCGAACGGCCGGCCACTGAGGAGGGCACGGTGTAGCGGGTGCCGTCGATGGAAAGAGTTGCATCGTCATCCACGACACGAACGCTCTGTTCGTAGACGGGAAAGCGTTTGTCAGGCAGCTGGATAAGGAACTGTCTCTCGCTCATCCACTGCTGGTTGGGTACGAGGCGGGTGGTACCGTGAACCCGCTGATTGCCGGTCTCCGGGGTCTCATCGAGCCAGATCTTGAGCCGCCGGTTGAGGTCCTCCAGGGAGTCGAACTCTGAACCTTTGAGGAAGTCATCCCAGACCAGGCGAAAGGACTTCTCCTTTTTGCCTTTTCGGTCCGGATCCCGCACAGCACAGGCAAAGGGCTCGAAGCCGTAGTGGCGGGCGAAGTCGAGAAAGTGAGGGTGCCAGATTGGCTTGCCGTCGGGCCCGTTGTGAGCCAGTACGGCGGTAGCCATATTGTCTAAAACGAGGCGCAGGCAGCAGCCCTGGAAGTATCCGAAGGCACTGGCCAAACCTTCCAGCAGAGTGGGCTGACGCTCGTTGCGGTAGGCGTAGACCCAGAGTTTGCGGGAAGCGCACAACAGGCATCCGAGCACATGTACGACCGTTAGAGCGCCTGCGATCGGCACACGGAAGGGCGACCAGTCTATCTGCATCTCCTCACCCGGGCGGGTTTCGAAGCGGCGCTTGACGGCTTTGCGTGGCTTGAGGCTCTGTTTCTCCCGTAAGGTTCTCACATACTCGGCGAGAATGCTCCTGCCGCCGGAGTAGTCTTGCTCGCGGATTTCTCTCAGAATCCGGCTGGCTGTCAGCCCTTTTCTGACCTTTTCTTCGATCGTCTCGCGGAAAGGATCGAGCTTGCTCACCTTGCCTGTCCTCTCGGGGGGAGGAAGACAGCCCTTCTCGCATAAGAGGCGACGAACGATCTTGCGGGAGTAACCTACCCGGCGGGCAATCTCCCTGCTGCCGTAGAAGGCATGAAGCCGTACGATCTCGTTCTGAATCTCGGAGGAAAGGACGGTTTTCGCTCGGCCCTGCTTCGGCCGGAGAGGCTGCTGGGACGATCTGTCGGTTTGGTTGTTGTTCTCGTTCATTATGGTCTCCTTGTGGATTAGGTGCCGCCTGCTCGCTGTGGTGAGCGCAGGCGGTGTTTTCGAGCTGGGCGAGCACGCTCTTGAGCCGGGCCTCGAGGCGGCGCTTCTCGGCGGGGGCGAGCTCGTTGGGAATGACAAAGCCGGCGAGGCTCACGAGGGCCTCGTGGATGTGCTCGAGGCGCTTCTCGAGGGCAGCGGCGGTGGGAGAGCATACGGGATCGGGTGCGGACTTTCCCCGCACCACTCCCAGGGGTGCTTTGAGGAGCTCGCGACGGTCCGGCTCGTCGGCCACACGGTAGGCTGAGAGCAGAGTGAGAGTCTCACCGAGCTTGAGGCCGTGGCGCTCCATGGCGCCGAGGACGGCATCCTGCTCCTTTTCGGGCAAGGCACACAGGGCGTGGGCCAGAGTGGGACCGATGGCGCCGTGGGCAAGCCTGTCTTCGGCCATGGGGGATAGCCGAGTTCCGATATCTATCCGCCGGGCCACCCACTGGGCTTTGCGCCCGAGCCGGCGGGCGATAGCTTTAGCACTCATGCCCTCCTCGCTCATCAGCGAGCAGACCACCCGGGCCTCATCCAGGGCCGTAAGGGTGCGGGCAGGTGAGTTGGCCAGAAGCAGCAAGTGCTTGTGCTCTGAAGTGGAGCCCGGAGCCTCGACGACCACAGGGATGAGGCGGTGTCCTTGCTCGCGCCAGCCCGCAAGGCGCTTGAAGCCATCGATGACTTCATACATACCCTCATCGGTGGGCACAACGCGGATGGGTAGCTGCGTGGTTTCATCGGGAAATTGCTGCGGCGCCCCAGGTCGTAAAGGGGCGTAGCTGGTACGCAGCTGCCGGGCAGGCAGGAAGCCGAGTGTGCCGGCGGCCCGGCTCGTTAGTGAAGGATGAGTAAGTGCGGTAGTATCGCAAAGGATTGTCGACATGGTTTTCTCCTCCAATCCTGGACTCAGAACGGGATCTGCTCGTCTGAGTTCAGAAACTCCTGAAGCGGCCTGTAAGCGGCCACACGCAGCTGCGGCCGGCCCTGCCAATCCTCGTGCTCGACCCGGACCTGAAGCCGGGCGCCCGTCAGTTGTTTGGGTGCGATCTCGTCTCCTTCCTTGGGAAATATGCGGCAGGCACGGTAGAGCTGCACCAGACGGCGTCGGGCCAGGGAAATCCCCGAGGGGCTTACTCTTTCTCCTTCCAGCACGAAGTAATCAGAGACCGATTGGTAAACAGGTTCTACGCCCTCCAGAGTGTGGACAATCTGTAGCATGCGGTTCTCATTGGCGCTTCGCCGGAAGCGTGCACTCTTGATGCTGCTGGGGTAGAAACCCGGATCGGGCAGCTGGTCATAGAAGTCCTCGAACCGGAAACATGTTTTTTGGGTACTCATCAGTGTTCCTCCGCTTGAGTTTTTTTCCGGCCTGTTGACACATCACGGGCCGGATAAATAAAATGGAACACTGAGTCAATAGGCATTGCCAAAAACGGCAAACTTTTTTTATGGTAAGCTGATGGATATCGGTGTTTGGATGGGAGCTGAGGTCCTGGCCGACAAACTTCAAGCTCGGCAAGAGGACAACACAGAGCAGGCCTGGAACCTATCCCGCTGGCCGAAAGGATTTACTGCCGAGGGTGAGTCCCGTCTGTTTGTCGCATCGAACGGCGTCTGGCGGGGTTACTTCAAACTCAGCGGCGAAGCTCTTTTCAGTCCTAACGACTTTTCCGCACCCTATACCCTGTTGTTTGACACCCGCACGTGGACTCCCATACTCGCCGTACCGGCCAAGCGTTTCCGCGGCTTCACGTACAACGTTCCCAGCCTAAACTCTCCCCGACACTGCAACGACTTAGAGAAGCCGGTACCTTCAACAAGTAACAACAAGTAAAAGGGCCCACCACCGTCATTCCACTATTGGGTACCACCGTTAGTGAGGGAGAAGGGTTCCAATTTCTCAGGGGAGTGGTCACTGACCTTCAGCTGAACAACCTGATGATGATCTCCACGACGGTAATTCTGTATAGCAGGTTTAGCTTATCAGAAGTGAGCCGGAGTTGGTTAAAGAAGAGGACGGTCAATGCTTTTTCCCACTGTCTGAAAGCAGCGAAGTTCAAGCTGAAAGATGCGATGAATGCGTATGCGAGGATGCTCAGGCAGAGTTATGATTTGCAGGGCGGTCGGTTTATCATCGATGACACGATGGAACATCACACCAAGCTTTGCAAGTTTATCCACGGGGTATGCCGGCACTGGGATCATGTATTTCGCACGAATG
>CAYWWC010000322.1:0-4913 GCA_964461615.1 uncultured Anaerolineae bacterium | reverse complement strand
CTTGAACAGGTTCACACTCAAACATGAAATCTACCTGGTGAACGTCGCTGTCATGGGCATGAAATTCATGGTTCTTTCCGATGTACTCGCGGACGAATCGCAAGGGACCAACCATCACCTCGACGCCGACTTCCTCCAGACATTCCCGTCGAAGCGCTTCGGTAAGTGTCTCTCCCGGTTCCTGCCCCCCGCCAGGCAGACAATACCAATCGCCATCGGCGTCTCGATTCTTGATCGCAAGTAGCCTACCGTCCTTGACGATGATAGCCTTCGCCGAGTTTCGCACCGGTCTCATCAAACACCTCCAGAGAATAGTCAGCCCAATTCTAACGAACTGACGCCAAGCGACATTGGCCTTTGAGCATGCATTTACTCGCCAATAATCTTAACCAGAACGCGCTTCCTACGACGCCCGTCGAATTCCCCGTAGAAAATCTGTTCCCACGGGCCGAAGTCCAGGCGGCCATTAGTGACGGCTACGACCACCTCGCGGCCCATGATCTGCCTCTTCAGGTGCGCGTCACCGTTGTCCTCGCCGGTGCGGTTGTGGCGGTAGCGGCTGATGGGCTCGTGGGGAGCTAGCCCCTCCAGCCAATCGTCGTAGTCTTGATGAAGACCGCGCTCATCGTCGTTGATGAAGACCGAAGCCGTGATGTGCATGGCGTTCACCAGCACCAGCCCTTCCTTGATGCCGCTTTCGCGCAAACACTCGTCAACCTGGCGCGTGATGTTGATGAAGGCCCGGCGACCAGGAACGCTGAACCATAGTTCTTTTCGATAGCTTTTCATGAAACTGATGCCCTCCCTTCCCGAATCTACGAGTTTCCGAATCCCGCATTTACGCTTCTCCGGACTGTCGTCACATTTCCTCCACTTCGGCCAGGGCTGCCTCGAACCAATCCTGATGCTCGTCGCGGGGAAAAAAGGTGATGGCACTGCCGATGGCGCCCGCCACCATGTCGTTCTTCACTTCCTCGACGTCAATCTCCAGGATGGCCGAGCGCTGGTCGGTGTTCATCCGTTCCCGCACCACCCTGGCCCGCCCTCGGATGCTCACGGCGATGTCTGGCGCGGCCACCACGGCCACCATCACCCGCCCATCGCGGCAGAGATTGGCGTAGGTGTCGTGGTAGTGCAAGGAGATCATCCGCAGTAACCGGGGCGTGACCGCCCGCACGCTGCCAAAGGGCGCCGTGCGGGGAGTTCCATCCGCGTCCACAGTGGCCACGATGGTGACAGGATTGATCCCTTTGTTGGGCTTCTGCAATGCCTCGAACACCTCTGGAGGAAGCTCAGGCGCTCTTCGCCAGCGGTTTCTCACTTGGGACTCTTCCGCCTCACGATCTGTCATAATCTTGTCTCCCCCTTTAGGCGAATAGAGGCTCATACGCCTCAGCGGTAGCAATCAGTGCTGCTTGTTCACTTTCGCTCAAAGCGGTGTAGTTATCACAAGCTCGGAGCACAAGCGGCAACAAGCGAGTGTCCCCAACGGTGCACAACCCGGTTACGTCTTGCGACAGAACGAAGTTCACCGCCTGCTGGATGTGTTCTGCGTCCGTGAAGGGCTGGTACCAGGTACTATGCGTCTTGGTCTGCTCACCCCACGGCCCCTTGGTGATGGATTTGATGATCATGGCGCCCACATCCCTGGCACGGCATTGCCGAAGCAGTTCTTCAGAATTCTGCCGATAGGTGGGATTGGCATATTGGACAAAGTTAAGCGGAAACAGAACCGAGTCGAAATCGAAGCGGCGAAGGGCTTCGACGAAGACCGCTGGAGAATCAACCCCGTGGCCCGTAATGCCTATGTAACGAGCCAATCCCGCATCTCTAGCCTCTATGACCGCCTCAAGCGCACCGCCGGGACGAGTGACCTCATCCAGTTCTTCAAGACTGGTGATGGCATGAAGCTGGTACAGATCAAAGCGATCAATCTGCAAACGCTCAAGCGATTGGCGCAATTCCAGAGCAGCGCCCGCTTTGCTGCGTTCCATCGTTTTGCAGCCAACGAAGAACCGATCACGCTCCCGGGCTAGCCAGGGGGCCACGCGCTGTTCGGCGATACCGTAAGAAGGCGCCACGTCTATGTGGTTGACCCCCGCTGCAATCACTTGCTCCATAGCAGCATCGGCCTCGGATTGATCCAACTGCCAAAAGGCTGCTGCACCGAATATCGCCACTGTGCTCATGTGGCCAGCACGGCCAAACCGTCGAGTTTCCATTTTTTGCCTCCTTGGTCAATGATCTACATCCCGCTTATCGTGGGCTCAAGCAACCCTCGCGTCCACGTGGCGGATCAGCGAATAGCAAACCGGCTGGAAGTGCCTCAGCCAGAAACGGACAGCGGGAACGTTCTGAGGCTCGAAATCCACCGCGCACCTCTGGTAGCCAAGCGAGCGGGCCCAGTTCAGCGAATGGTTCAGCAGCGCCGCCCCTATGCCTTTGCTTCGCTCGCCCTCCGTGGTGAACGCACTAGTGATGCTGATGGTCTTCTCATCGCGTATGATGTAGCAGGCGTCCGAACTGGCTGGCTCGAGGCCTATGCAGGCCACGACCTCTCTACCACGGTACGCCAGCCACAACGCATTGGCCGAATCCGCCAGCCACTGCTCGTGGAATGTCCTTCCCTGTTTCTCTACCGAGCGGAGAAATATGGGCGCTGCGGCCAGATGCCGCTGCAACGCGTGGCTCAGCGTCATCGCCTGTTCGACGTCCGCCAATCCAGCACGACGGATCGCAACATCGGCGCTGGTTCCCTGCATAGGTGTGAGGTCGCGTATGGCGTCCACGGCGGCCAATCCAAAGCCCAGCCAATGCCAGGCGTCTATCACCTCTCGGTCGTGGGCCAGGAGGGTAACCAGATGAGTAAAACACCCCTCGGCAACCCAACGGGCCGAGAGACAAGCGTACATCTCCCGATAGATTTCTCGACCGCCCTCCGCGTCCGCAGCGTTAGCCCACTCCGGACTGTAGGTGGCGCGTTTCCCTCTGAACTCGGAGATCACCATCCCCAGGAGGAAACCAACGAGCCGGCCATTGCGCATGGCAACGACGCCTGGGGCTTGCCCAGCCAAGTCACGCAACGGCGTCAGTACGGAGCTGACGTCCTCATAGCGGGAGGGCAGCGACGGCGCACGTTCCCGCAACGCCCGATAGCGGGCCGTCACCAGCGCGGCGGCGTCTTCGAGGTGGTCATCTCGTAATGGAACTATCTCAAGTGACATGGTTCACTCTACTTCTATCGGACTTTCACCAACAAGCTGACGGTAGTTTCAAGGCACACCAGTGAGTTGTTGAGCAGCGCTTCGCTCCGAGTCCATACGATTCTTATTCCCGCAAGAAGTCCACCGCCAGTTCATTGAACACTTCCGCGCGTTCGTAGTTGGGAACATGGCCAGCGTCGTCTATGATCTCCAGGCGAGAACCTTTCAAGATGCGATGCATCTCCAGTTCACAGCGCAAAGGGACTGCTTTGTCTTCCCTGCCCCAAACGATCAAAATCGGGACGCCCTCTTGGCCTAAGCGATGTATCTCATCCCTTAGCGTGTCAAAGAACTTCTGGCGAAGAATCGCCAGCGACGCCTCGGTAGTGCCCTGGATTTTATGAAACCGCGTCACGTTCTCGAAGTAGCTTTCCGTGAGGAGCTCCTTGTTGTGAATCCACAAATCTCCCAGATTCTTTCTCCTGACCGCATCAGTGCTCAAACCCAAAAAGAGCTCGCCAATTCCAGGCAGGGTAAAGAACTTGCCCGTCAGGGGCAAAGGATTAGGTACACCGGCTGGGTCTACCAGCAGCAGTCTGTTGACCCTTTGCCTGTGCTGTACGCAAAACATGATGGCGGTGCCGCCTCCCATGGACTGCCCCACGAGGGACGCACGCTGGATGCCCAGGCTGTCCATGAACAGCAATACCTGGTCGGCATAAAGCTGGTAGCCGTAATTCATGGGCTCTCGCGTACTGTAGCCAAAGCCCCATAGGTCAAGGGCATAGACCTTGAAGTCCTCGGCCAGCGCATCTATGTTGGCTGCCCACAGGTATGAGTCGTAGAAGAAACCGTGCAGAAGGATAACTGGCTCTCCTGTGCCCTTCTCGATGTAGTGCATCGTGCGTCCATCCAATTCGACGAACTTGCCCTGGGCATACCTGCTGGCCCAGACATCAAGAGGCTGGCTGTTCCAACGAATGAACTCAGGCATGTTCTTACTCCCTTCTGGGTGGACGCGCCGCCATCAGTCTTGGGCGTTCGACCATCCGTAGACATTCTGCTGCAACCGACGTGAGTTCAAAACGGATTGCAGGGGCGAGGTTATCTCGCCCCTTGGGCAGGGAAACCCTGCCCCTACGAAGACGTTCATCAACTGATATTGAATGCTGTTCCTAGCTCTCAGGACGATACAGTGCCTCTGACATATCCCCCACAAATTGTGGTAGGTCAGGATGCCCCAGCACCTGCCGCATGGCGTGGGCCTCGCCGATGTGAAACCAGTAATGGTAGATGTTTCTCAAGAGCATGGTGCCGATGCTCTCTGGAAGAGGCTTGCCTTGCCATTCGAGGTGGGTCTGCAACAGTTCGGGCGTCAGCGTGTCCAGATAGCCATCGGCCGCGCTGGTGATAGTGCGCCACACGGCCCACATCTCGTCTAGCGGCGGCGTGCTGGCTGGTTGGCCCCAGCCCACCAGCTTGTTCAGATTGGGCGCTGGGTTCTGATCTTGAGCCCGAATCACCCAGTAGAAGTTCTCCTGGCTCGCCAGATGACCTACGATCCAACTGATGCAATTCATCGGCTTGCAGCGGCGGCGGGCATCCTCGTCGGACACCCCCTCCAGGCAGCGCACTAGCTCGCTGCGGGCAAAACGCAATTGAGTTACTAATGGATGGGTCATGATCGTTTTCTCCTCATCTTGCGGTATA
>CAYWWC010000321.1:0-4978 GCA_964461615.1 uncultured Anaerolineae bacterium | reverse complement strand
CAGGATGCGCGACTTTAGCGTCTCAGGCAAACCTTCCACGCCCAGCAGGTTGCTGGCCAATGTCACACTCTCGGCAGCCGAGAGCGGGTTGAGGGATAGGCCAGTGTGGCGGTGTGGATAGAGTCGGGCAGCGGTCTCCCTGAGCTGCCAGGAGCTATGCTCCCTGGCTGGGCGAAAGACGCAGATGAACAGCAGCGAAGCATGGTTGGTCAGGGGCAGCAGGTGCTCCAACATCTCCATTGAGCTGGGATCAGCCCAGTGCAGGTCCTCGCAGACCAACACCAGGGGGCGCTCGCCGGCCGCACGTTCGATCAACGTCTGCACCGCCCTGAACGTGCCGGCCTTGAGCTTCTCACCCTCGACATCGCGGATTCCCGCCTCGTCCTCGGCTTCGAGCGGCAGAGACATGAGCTGACCCAGGTACGGATATACATCGTCCAATTGATCCGGACAGAGGGTTTGCACCAACTGCTGCAGTTCATCACGGACGGCGACCGGCGAGTCCTCGATGGACATGCCCACGATGCTGCGCAGCACATCCAGCCAGAGGAGATAGGTAATGGAAGTGCCGTAGGACAGACAGCGGCCTTCCACCCACCGTAGGGGCGCGGTGACCGCGCCCCCACGCAGCTCGGCCACCAGGCGCGACTTGCCAATGCCCGCCTCCCCCACAATGGTCACGATGCCGCCCACCCCAGCACGAAGGCGCTCCAAAGCCTCCCTCAGTACACCGAACTCCGCCTCGCGACCCACCAGCGGCGACTCCAGCCCAGTGATACCACGCAGCTTACCAGAAGCCACTTTGGAGGCCAGCACGCGGTGCACAGGAACAGGCTCCGCCTTGCCCTTCACCTCAATGAGCCCCAAGGCCTCTGTCTCGAACAAGGGGGGGATCAGCCTGTGGGTGTCCTCGGTGATCAGAATCGTGCCCGGCTGAGCCGCGCTCTCCATCCGCGCCGCCAAGTTCACCGCGTCCCCCATGGCCGTGTACTCCACCCGCAAGTCAGAGCCCATCTCTCCCACCACCACCAAGCCAGTGTTGATGCCCACGCGGACGTTGAAGCCGCTGATGCCCCGCTCCTCCTCCAAACGGGCAGCGTATTTCTGAGCCCCCTCAATGATCTCCAGTGCTGCGCGACAAGCGCGTTCGGGATCGTCCTCATGCGCAATAGGGGTACCGAAGAAGGCCAGGATGCCATCCCCGGTCAGCTGCGCCAGCGTCCCCTCGTAGCGCATGATAGGCTCGATCAACACATCGAAGGCTCCTTCCATGATCTCCACCCAGTCTTCGGGGTCCAACTTCTCGGCCATGGCCGTGGAGCCCTTGACATCGGAGAAGAGGACGGTCACCGTGCGGCGCTCCTTGCCGACCAGGCCCCGCGTTGCCAACAGCCGCTCGGCGAACTCCTTGGGCACCAGGCGTTGGATGGCCTTGTCCAGCCCTTCGGCCGTAAGCGGAGCGACGCTCAGGACAGGGGTGTCGGGCGCGGCGGCAGGTGCTTCGTCCGGATGCTCGATCTCTCCACCACACTTGAAGCAGAACCGCACGTCGGGATCGAGGGGCAGCTCGGTTCCGCACTGGGGGCAGACGAGAGCCAGTCTCGCCCCACACTTCATGCAGAAGCTGGCATCTTCATGGTTTTCCTTGTTACACTTCGGACACCTCATATCAACCTCCTGGTCACTCTACTGCTACTCTGAGTTCATATGCATCTGAGACCTGTGGGCTCCGGATCAGACCGGCCGGAGGTCAAATTCCTCCATCCATATGCTCTGGCTTGTCTGTTCATCTGCATTTTACCAAACAATCACAGATTTGTCAACCATGCATGGAGTCGAATGTGCATTATGGCAAGGGCCGATTCTCCTCACTAGCCCACCTCCAGATCCAGCAACCGCTCAAAGAGCCGTGCGCGCCAGATGAGGCGCAAGAGCAGCGCCCACACCGCCACTACGATGCCAATCAACAGATAGTCAAGTCCGCGCAGCGGCGTCAACTCGAAGAAGTCTCGCAGTGATGGCACGGCCGTGATCATCCCGAACAGCCCCAGCATCCCCAGCGCCAGGAGAGCCGGGCGCCAGTCACCGCTCAGCACGTCTCCTCCCACCCACCACTTCGTCGGAGGTTCCACGAATGGTATCAGCAGCAGCCCACACAGCACCGTGGTGGTAGTCAACGCCGCACGGGCGATCTCCAGGTCGCCCGTCGTTCCCAGAAAGGCCAGGTAGACAGCCAGCGCGACTATGGACACCGAGAGAGCGGCTGGAAACACAAAGTGGCTCGTCGAGCGGATCACGCTGCGCGGCGGAGTGCCAGGCCGGGGCCAGGCGGCGATGGCCAGGATCGGGATGCCCACTGTCAACAGAGCCAGGACGGAGTTGTGCTTGGGCGTCACAGGGAACGCCAGGCCCACGATCTGGGTGGCGATGACGAGGAGCATCACGTAGAACGTGCGCGTCATCAGCAGGCGCACGATGTCCTCCATGCCCTTGATGATGCGCTGTCCCTCCCGAAAGGCGCTGGGCAAGGCGGCAAAGGAATCTCCCAGCAGCACGATGTCGGCCACGCCCCGCGTCGCCTGGCTGCCGCTCTGCATGGCGATGCCCACATCAGCTTGCTTGAGCGAGAGCACGTCGTTGATGCCATCCCCGATCATGGCCACGTAGTAGCCCTTGCTTCGAAACAGGCGCACCAGCTTCTCTTTCTGCAGCGGCGAGATACGGCCAAAAATAGTCGCTTCTTCGGCCACCTGTTCGAGCTGTGCCTCATCACATTGCACCACAAGTTCGCCAAGAGCGCGATTCCAGTTCAGGTCAGCCTTCATCGCCGCATTCGCATGAGGGTTGATGATGACAACTCTACTGCGGTAGTGATGGGGTTGGTGGCAATGTGGATGGCTGTACAAGAAGCCCTGGGTCTCAAGGAGCCACGGATGGCCTTGTTTCCCATTGCAGGGCTGTTGGTAATCGTGATCACGACCCTGGTGATTAGTGTGACGTTCAGCGGGGTGGCACTGACGGCAAAGACGATGCTGGCGAGCCTGGGAATCTGGCCTGGGGCCTAGAGCGCAAGACCTTGACCAACGATCTTTGCCAGTCGTGTTTTCGGTGTATGATTTGGGTGTATTCAATCTCAGTTGATAAACGCTTCGTAGGGGCAGGGTTTCCCTGCCTAGTGGGCGAGATAACCTCGCCCCTACAACTCGTTTTGAACTCGTTTTGAACACACCCGGTAACTACTCAGGCAGGCAGCGAAAATAGCCTCAGTAGTGCCTGTCGCTCCCCCAGCCCCCCAGTATGGGGGGGGGGTAGGGGGGGGGCGGCGGCTGAGAAGTTCGACAATGTCACATTTCGTTCGTAGTCAGCGACGAAGCGTTAGCGGAGTGGCGTTCCGCACTGCATTTGACGGCACTCCACTCCGTTTCGTGCCTGACTACGAACATCAGCTCATTCTTTTGGGCAAATCTGACATTGTCAAAGTAGTTACCACACCTGTATGATTTGCGGAGGGGTGAAAGAGGGAAACCTACATCAGCAATTTCCATTTTGAGGGCACGCCGCCGCAAAACAGGAATTGCCGTAATGGCACAAGCTGCTTCCCGGGCAAGACTGCCCCGAACGCGCTAGACCACATACCTGAAGAAAGACAAACCCCGACGAGGATATTCCTCGCCGGGGCTTGTGCGTTATTGCGGTTCTCTCAGGCTTAGAGCCTTACTACGTCGGCGGCCTGAGGGCCCTTCGGGCCGCTCTCGACGGTGAATTCCACCCGGTCGCCTTCGTTCAGGTTGCGAAAACCATCGCCTCGGATGGCCGAGAAGTGGACGAACACATCATCGCCACCTTCGCGCTCAATGAAGCCGTAGCCTTTGCCACCGTTGAACCACTTAACTGTACCTTCGGTTCTTTCAGTCACTAGCTGGTATACCTCCTTCCTTAGTAAAATATTGTAGGTCGGAGCAGTTTGTTTTTCTTCGTCGTGCTTACCAGCTCGCGCCGATTGGGCCACGAACGCGTAAAAAAACGCCCGAGGCAACAAGAAGCTCGGACCGTTCATCACTTGAACTTCAAACAAGAGCTTACTGCGTCCTACGATCACTATCATACCATACTTTCCCAATTCTGTCAAATTGGCGTATTGGTTTCACGGCATTCGGTTAAGGCCCAGTACCTGCCCCGCCAACCGACCAGCCTGCACCAGTGTCAAACTCCCCCGGTTGACTAATACCAATTGTCGCATGAAGTACCATGAATCAGCGAGTGCCCGCCGGTTGAGCGCTGCACTGAGCTGGTCGAAGTGTAGGCCAGAGGCCGTATCGAAACCAAGAGCACGAAGCGTGCAGGGACGCTTCGTTTCGATACGCTGCTCGCTATAACTCGCAGCTACTCAACCGGCGCTTACCTCATGATTTACGGTGCTTGAATGGGCAATTGGTATAATGCGCCGGGGAGTCTTCTGGGTGCGCTCAGGCAAGTTGTTGTGTTAGGAACCTCCAGAATTTAAAACATCCCAAAAGTCCGGGGGGGCTAGCGAGAAATCATCCTGAGCCTGTCGGCAGAGGGATGTAAGGGAGCAGGCCACCTGCGTTAGCCACGCAGGAATGGTTCTTGACATAACTGGCACGTTGGAGGCGACAGGGCTTGCAGATTCGGTGGAGTTGTAGTATACTGTGGTTGCTTCTGGTTTCATCCACAGGCTGAAGGAGGGGATGACATGGCTGTTGCGGAGGTGCAACTCAAGGAACTGGTCAAACAGGTGGAGTACCTGGAGAGAGGGTTTCATCGGCTGGAGATTGCGCTGGAACCACTTGTTGCTCCAGCATCTGAGGTCTCGCCGGAAGGGTTGAGCGAGAAGGAGCGGGGCTGCACCGGGCCGTGTTAGGAACCTCCAGAATTTAAAACATCCCAAAAGTCCGGGGGTGTCTAGTACAAGTGGGCGTAAGTCCTTCCCCAGTTAGGCGTTGGGCGAGAGCGCCGG
>CAYWWC010000320.1:0-4997 GCA_964461615.1 uncultured Anaerolineae bacterium | reverse complement strand
TCGAAGTGAACCAGGTGTTCCAGACAATGTTGTCGTAGGGCGCGTTCGCCCGGGCGTGCAGCAACTGCGGCAGCGATGCCACGAACCCATCGTCTCCCGCGTATCGCAGGGCCCGTTGCAGCGCAGTGGGGATATGCGGCTCGAAGATTATCGCTGCTTGCATCCTGATGTCTGCCATCTTGTTTTTCTCCTCGGCGACTGCTTTACTCAGAGCTCGAAGTCCAGATTTCTCAAACTGGTCGATTGGTCACGCGGTGCGACCGCGACATAGCGGGCCAGGCCGGACGGCCAGGCGGCGCTGATGCCGTCATCTGCGCCGAAACCCCAGCCCAGGCCCGGGTCCTTGCCCTCGCTGCCCACACCATCTTTGTTGCCGCCCAGGTTCAGTATGCGGGCCTGGGGCTGGGACGGATCGATCCGGCTGTGGGAGTGCCAGTTCCCCATTAATTCTGTGTTGTGCCGGGCCCTCGCCTTGTCGAGATAGGCTGCCAGCGGTTCGACCCCACCGGCGCGAACGATCATGTTCGGATCGTCCTTCAAGACATCGAAACTCACGTAACCTCTTTTGCCTTTTTGGGCCACTTCGAAGTCCAGGACGACGCCGTAGCGCCGCGGCAGGTCCGCGACGCCCCGCTTGAACTCGGCGAAAGGATAAACCGGGATCTCGCTGCCGTCGGGCAGCTTGCCCTCCAGCACGTCGCGGGCTTCGCGCTCGGTGATCTTGGCGGCATACTGCCCGGTGAGGCCCTCCGGATTGTATCGGCTCAGGTCCGCGCGGAGGCTCCTCTCGAATCGGTCCGGCGACGCGAATATGCCGCCGCCATGGACCGTCACCACGACATGATTTCCCTGCTTTGTGGTGACCACGTTTTCCTCGGAGTTCGCGGTGAACCAGGTATTCCAGATGATATTGTCGTACGGCGCGTTCGCCCGGGCGTGCAGCAACTGCGGCATCGATGCCACGAAACCATCGTCGCCCGCGTATTCGAGGGCACGTCGAAATGCGACGGTGGCATACGATTCGAAGATGATCTCTGCTTCCATTTCGATGCCTTTCATTCTTTGCTGCTCGTCGGTCAGTACGCGGAACGTCGGCTTCATTCCCTCCCCCGGTCCGCCAATCCCTTCGATGAAGAACTAGTGCTCTTTCCCGAAAGTTTTTAGGGTAATCGTCGCTGCTCAGGCCCTCGCCCGCCAATGATTGAAATCATCGGCTAACATGCCAAGTGCGTTAGAAACGCACTGAAAACACGTTGCCGTAACCCGTTTCCAACGGGTTTCCTGATGACAGCCGTGTGTTTCAACACTCGGCCAGGGCTTGCCTTTACCCTAAGAACTTATGGGGTCTTTGGGAGTTTGCAGGGTTGGTTCAGCAAATGTTTAATTCTTTGCCACGAATTACACGAATCTTCACTAATTTTTGCTTTTTTGTGTTAATTCGTGCAATTCGTGGCAGATTTCTCAGCTTGACCCTGCGAAATCCTAAAGAGCCAACTTATGAAATGCACCACCAGGCGTCTTCTGATGGGAGAATTATCCTGCCGCCTGGGCCAGGATTTCCTGCACCTGTTGTTTCTTATCCGGTTCCAGGGGCTTGGGCTGGTGTTCTTTGGTGATCTCCTTGACCCGGGCGTTGAGCCGCTGGCCCAGCGTCGTGGCTCCGGCTTCCAACCATTGCTGCCGCCTCTTGCGGTCCAAGAGACCGGGGAACCAAAAGTCGCGGTAGCGTTTCAGCGTCTGCTCCGTGTCCAAGAAGTGACCGCCGGGGCCAACCGTGTCCAACTCGTCCAACATCAGCGTATCATCGCTGACTTCGATCCCCTTCATGATGTGATCTGTCATGGCGACCAGCTCATCGGTCAGAACGATCATCTCGTAAGACGTGGTCAAGCCGCTCTCCATGTAACCCACGTCGTGGACCAGGTTGGCGCCGCTGAATTTGGCCATCAGCACAGACAGCGTGGCCTCCAGGGCCGCCTGCTCGTCCATGACCTTAGCGTCCGAGCAGCCTGCATACCCCCAGGTGGGGATGCCATACCACCGGCCTAACTCGGCAATCGCGGCCTTGGTAAGCTGAAACTCGGGCGAAGCGTAGCAGATTTGCGCTGCCCGCATGTCCATGTGATGCAGTCCTGCGCCAAAGACAAAGGGAGCGCCCCGGCGCTTCAACTGATGCACCACCAGAGCGCTCAGGATCTCTGCCAACGACATTGCCAAACCGCTCGCCATCGTGATCGGCGCGGTGCCACCCATCAGCGGACCTGGCGAGTGAACCACCGGCAACTGGTATTTGGCCATGAGCAACAGCTTGTCCACCGCCGTCTCCGACTGCTGCAGTGGCGAACTGGGTTCAGAGTAGAGCAAGATGTGCTGCTGCTCCGTCAATGCTTCGTAACCGCCAGCCACCGCCGCCGCCATGTCAATGGCCCGCTGGCAACTGGCCTTGTCGTTGGTCACAAAAACGATCGGTTTCGTGGTATGCTCCAGCATCAAGGCCATTTGGATATCGTAGGTCAAAGTCGGATCCACGTCAGTGGGGATACCGACAGACATAACGAAATGAATGTTAGGCAGGGCATCGCACAGGCGATAGGCATTGATGAGATCAGATTGGGTGAACTCGCGGTGATCGCCCGTTTCAGGATCGATGAGATTCAGACAATCCGAGCCGGTACCGAAGTATACCTTGCTCCCCTCCAGGAACATCGCTGGTTGGCCATCCCGATCGCACATGACAACTCGGCCAGGCGTGGAGGCAATGGCATCTTCCACCAATCGTGCGGGGAACTTCACCAAGTTGCCATCTGAGATGAACGCGCCAGACTTTTTCAACAGTTCTAATGCCTCTTGATGATGAAATCGAATGCCGGTGCGCCGCAGCACTTCCAAGGCAGCGAAGTGAAGACCCTGGAATTGACTATCAGAGAGAACAGCGAACTGGGGTGACTGAAAGATAATACGATTACTGCTCATCATTTTTTCCTTTCCTCCGGACGCTGCCGAAGCGGCGGCAGCGAGTGGGACGAGGAGCATCAAAGACCTGTCCCTGAGGTGTGGGCATAGGTCACCGCTCTGGCCTGCTACTTTGTCTGAGCTGCCACTACCCTTTCAGTAATTGTCCTGATCCTCTTCTCAACATCGGGCGGCAATATGTGCTGGGGTTCTGCATTCAGAATCTCGTCGATCTTTGCCCTGGCTCGCTCACGCATTGACGTCGCGCCGCTCGCCATCCACTGTTCATAGTTATGCCGATCGACCAGGCGCGGCTGCCAACCCTCACGCACGTGGCGCACCGTGCCTGGCCCTCAGAAAATCCCCACTCAGCGCACGCTCATGGATCACGTCAAGGGCCAGGGTCTCCTCATTGATCTCCAACCCCTTCATGGAGGCTTTGAGCCACGAAATGATCTCGTCACAGATCACGACCAATTCCAGCGAACCAGTCAACCCCGATTCCATGTAGCCCACGTCGTGAATCAAGTTGCCTCCATTCAGGGTGGCCGCGAAAAGGCTCAGCGTGGCTTCCATGATCGCTTGCTCGTCCAGCAGCTTTGAGTCGCTCATCCCTCCCCAATTGAAGGCCGGTAAATTGTAGTAATGGCTCATCTCAAGACCGTATGACTTGCAATCTGGGTCAACGTAGGGGACGACCATCGTATTCATATCCAACGAAAATGGCACGGCTGTGCAGAGTGCGACCGGGGCACCCTCGTTCACCAATTGGGCGATGACCAACCCGACCAGATGACCCGCATTGGAGCAGGCCATGCCACCTGCAAAAGTGATGGGGCAAGTCAGGCCGCGCCCAACCTCAGGCCAATACACGCATGGAAGATGTTTTTCAGCCGCGTACATCAACTTGCGCAGCGCATCTTTGTTATGCCTAAAGCCACTGGTGGGGTTGATATACAAGATCGCCGTGGGCATTGCTCGCAACTGATCGGCGCCCTCCATCGTCACCTCAAGCATCTTGATGGCCTCGGGCGTCCCCTGCCATTCATAGGTGACGAAACAGATGGGCTTGGCGCTGTAGAGCAGCATCACCTCCATCTGCCGCACTTCCGCCGCGACCGGCATATCATTGGGGAGGAACATGGACATGATAAAGTCGATATGCGACATGGCATCGGCCACGCGGATACCATCGACGACGTCCTGGTGCAATGCCTTCCGTCTCTCCCCCGTGCCGCGATCCAGTATGTTCAGGCAATCGGAGCCTGTGCCAAAGGTAGAGATGCGATCCCCTAGAGGCATCACCGGTTTCCCAGAGCGGTCATACATCATAATGCGGCTGGGAGCCGTGCGCAGCGCCCACTTCACCAGGTGTGCTGGAATACGGACCCGGTTCTCCTCCACAAAGCATCCCGCCTTTTTCAGCAGGTCGATGGCCGGTTGGTAATATAACAGTACGCCCGTGCGTTCCAGTATTTCGAGACTGGCACAGTGGATCAGGCGGCACTGTTCATCTGTCAGCCCCCGATAGAACGGCGCCGTGTAGGCGCCCACATTGGTCTGAGGATGATTCATGCGAAAACTCCTTGCGGCGCGGTCATCTACATTTCCCGGTGTCAATTGGAAAGCCAGGATTTCACCATGTTCGTTGACAACCAGGTGCAACTTGAAGCCATAGAACCACCCCATGCTTGTTTTCCCACGTGCAGCCAAGCCTACAAAGACCTTATTACGCTGGATGCGACGATTGTGACAAACCTGGATCGGTGTTGAATCCACAAATGAGATGCCTGTACATTGTCCACGGCGTGTCCGTAGATAGAAGATCAAAGGAATAACTGCTCGAGACATCAAGCGCACAAAGCGACTGTAACTGACTAAAGTTGGAAACTCTCCTCGCAAGTGAACCAGAACATAGCTTTGATAGTAGGCTTTGAACGTGCGGTAGCCAGATTGATGAAAATGGATAACGATGGTCATCACTTCGCTCAAACTGTACTTTCGCAGTTTTCAGTGGTTAAATTCGATGCCAAAGAGCACTCTTT
>CAYWWC010000319.1:0-5008 GCA_964461615.1 uncultured Anaerolineae bacterium | reverse complement strand
GTTGATTCATGATGGGCAGAATAATACCATCTCAAAGTCTCGTTGTAGTACTAGTGTAGACGGCGTTCACCGTGCTGCCTACGAATACCCACAGCGGTTTTTCCAGGTTGTAGGGCCGCAGGTCACCGGCTTGCTCTTCGAAGACGCGCTGCTGTTCGTAGAAGGAGAGCAAGTTGCCCAGCAGGAGCAAGTCGGTTTGTTCCTCCCGCGTCTCCTCTTTCAGGTTGAGGATACGAAAGTCCTTGCCATAGCCATCGCCGTAGAAGTAGCGGTAGGAGTAATCAAAGAGAATGGCCTTGCCGTATTCGGCGGTGAGCGGGTCGTTGCGGGCCGCGCTCAATGCCTGGCCAAAGGTAGCGCTGTACTCAAAGGTGAACCCGGTCGCGCCTAGGGCATCGCGATAGCCGCGCCAGACTTCGCCGCCGGAGCCTTTGTGCCCTTCGTCCACGAAGATCAGGTTGCGGCCCTCAAAAGCCTCCACCGGCACGCTGACCCCGCCGCCGCGCTTTTGCTCCACCAGTTTGGTGATTTCGATGACCTGTACCACGTCCTTCCCACCCGTCCACAGCGTGCTGTGGTTCAGGTCGAATCGCCGGGCAGGGACGCTAGAGGCGGCCAGTTCGGTCAGATGCTGTTCGCTGAGGCCCTCGTTGGGGGTAATGAGCAAGATGTTGTCCAGGGATTCGGTGTTGTAGTGGCGGAACTGGTGGTAATTCAGGTGAAAGATGAGCGTCTTGCCGCTGCCAGTGGCCATCCAGTAGGCCAGTTTGGTCAGGTCGTCTGCGGTGAACGGCTCGTCCTGTGGTTCGCCGGTCAGTTTGGCCGCGTTGCGCTTTTTCACAAAATCATTCAGGTCGGCCAGCATCTGCCGGCGGGCGTTGAAGTAACGGTCGAGGAAGATTTCGGTGTACAGCGCGGCCAGGTACTGGAAGTAGCGAAGGGTGATGGGTTCTGGCCGGTGGCGGTTGATGGCGGCAAGATGCTCGCAGATGTTGTCGTCGTAGCGGGCCATGTCATCGGCGGGGAGCTTAACCTGGCTGCCGCGCCCGATCAGGTGATAGTAGAGGAAACTGCGACCCGCGCCGTCGAAGCCTTCGTCCGTGTCTTTGGTATCCTCCAGCAGATCGCGGTTGCGCTTGTAACCCAGCAGGTGGTTGAGCCAGGCCAGCAGCACCAGTCGCGCTTCGAGTTTGGCGTATTCAGTGACGCGCACGGCAAAGTCCGCTGTGGTCCGTTTTTCTCTTGCCAATGCCTACCCCTCTCCAAGGATTTCCCGCAGTTTTTCGAGCAGCGGCGGAAGATCATCTTGCACGGTGCGCCAGAGGATGTCCAGGTTGATGTCAAAATAGGCGTGAACCAGCCGGTGACGCATCCCGATGATGTCGTCCCAGGGAATCCCGGGCAGTTGCTCCCGTGTGGTTGGGGAGACCTGGTAAGCCGCCTCGCCGATGATCTCGATGTCTTTCACCAGCGCTAATACCAGTTTTCGGTCGCCGTCCAAATGGGCGCGAGTGTGGCCTTGCGCGAACTCGATGGCCTCCTGTGCGGCATCCAGCATATGTCGCAGCCGAATGGTATCATCCTTACGCATACTGCACCTCCGCCTCTTGCAGTACCTGCTGACGAAAGTAGCGGCTTAAGTCCTCCGACGTGCGCAGATCAACCTTTCGTCCCTCGAGCAGTGCCGACAACTCGCGTTCCATGCGCGCGATCCCAAAAAGGCCGGGGGCTTGATGCGGTTCGAACTCGACCAAAATATCAACGTCGCTGTTCTCATCGAAATCGGGACGTAAGGCTGAACCAAAAACCGCCAGACGCCGGATACGATTCCACCGACAGAACTCGGCGATTCGATCCTGGGGTATGTGTATCTGCAAACTCATAGCGACACCTCCGCGAACATACGCGCCTTGAACAGCGCTTCCAGCGCCCGCGCGCCGGGGATGAGCGAATCGCCGTTGATGTAGACCTCGTCCGCACCTTCAGCCAGGTTGTGCTCAGCCACGAACTGCTTGTCGCGTTCGTAGTCTTCTTTCTGCCAATCTTCCGTCTCCCGCCAGATGACGGCGGTTTTGCGCCCCTTGCGCGTTGCGCCGCGGTAGACCAGGTAACGCCTGTCATCATCGCCATACACATGCCGCTTCTGGATGTGCAGACCCAGAAGGTAGTTTAAGGTTTCGGGCAGGTCTACCGCCTGAGCGTGAGTTTCGCCGTCGCGGTGGATGTGCAGTTGGTAGGAGAAAGGCCGGGCGAGTTGCTCCACGTTGAGCAGGGTTTCGCTGCGGCGCGTCTCCCACGCAAGCATGTACTGGAGCAGGTAGTCGTCAAACTGTAAGGCCGTCTGGCCGGAGGCTCCGTCGAAGGTGATGTTGTTCAGCGCGTCCTCGTAGGATTCCAGGCGGATGACCTTCATGATGCGCGGCCCGCGCTCGGCCTCTTCCGCCGTGGCCATGCGCTTGGGCTGGCCGTCCTTCCATTCGGGAGTAAAGGTCACTTTCTTAAGGCGCGGCAGGAGTATGGTGTCGAAGTACCTGCCCATCTCCACCAGAATGAACTTGCGCCGTCCCCCGTCTTCGCGGTTGAGGTTGATGACGGCGTGGCCGGTGGTGCCGGAGCCAGCGAAGTAGTCGAGAAACACGCCTCCGCCCTCATCAAGATGCCGCAAGATACTCACGGGCAAAGAGACCGGCTTAACAGTATCAAAGCCATGTCCTCGCCCTACGATGGACGAAAGTTCAGCCTTGCCTTTCTGTGAGGTGTCGACGTCCTTCAGATGTGCCCAAAACGGAATCAGCCCAATGTCCACATCGGTTTCATCTTCAGGGTATACAGCACGCTTAACGATACCATCTACAATTTCGAGCTTGCCAGCCGCCTCTAGCTTGCCTGCTGTCTCTTCACCGATTTGCCACTGCTTTCCTTCGCGGGGTTTCCGCCCCAGAATCTCAAATTGCATTGTTGGCCGGGCGTAGGCACCCTCGAAAGATCGCTCGATTATCTCAAAGCGGCACGGACCAAATCTGCCACGATGGGGATACCGGCGCTTAGTGCCGCTCTCTCTTAGAGAAAACGGCGGCAGGAGTGGCCGCGGGCAGTTCGCGAACGTTAGAACGTATTCAACGTTTTTCTGAAGGTTAAATCGCGCTTTGCCAATATTGTCAGGCTGGGTGGTGGCAATCCAAGCCAGATTGCCCACGAATCGACTGTCGCTAAAGATTTCCCCAAGCAATCCTCGCAGACGGTGCAGCTCGATTTCATCTATGCAGCAGCAAAGCATCCCAGTACCCTGTAGATATGCACGGCCTGCACTTATCCGATCATTCATCAGTGCCAGCCAACTGCTGTGCTGGTAGCTGTCCTTATAGGCAAAGCCGTCAGTTCCCGTGTTATAGGGCGGATCAATGAACACACACTTCACCCGCTCCCGATACTTTTCCACCAGCAAATTCAATGCCTGCCAGTTCTCGCTGTGCACCAGCAGGCCGTCAGTCATCTCGTCCAGGTCGTCAAAACTCGCCAACAGGCGGTCCACAAAGCCCTGCCCTGGGCTTGTCGAAGGGTCGGGGGAAAAGCGGCGAGTGTCCAGCACCAGGGTGGGGTGGGTTTTCAGAAAGGCGAGGCGTCCCGCAGGCGTGGCCGGGACGTCAAGATCGTATAGCGCCCTCCACTCCTCACACTGTACTTCATTGGCGGCGATTTCGGCGTAGAAGTCCTCCTCAATCTGCCCAAGCGTGATGCAGCAGAAGGTCTCGGTGATGAACTTGCGCTTCTCCCAGAGCATCTTCTGGAAGTTTTCGATGTGTGCCAGAAACTCGATGATGCGGTTGCCCACGGCCTTGATCAGACGCAGCATCTGGAACCAGCCTGCGGCCAGGCCCTCGCCGGCAGCCTCCATCTCCTCCAGGTTGAGCACCTCGTTCTTCAGGTAGAAGTCCAGCTCGTGGGAGAGAAAGCCTTTGAGGTTCTTGTGGATGAAAAAGTCGCTGGTGTTGCGGCGGGTGTACTGGCGCAGATGGTGCTCCAGGTAGGAGACGGGATCGCCCTTGGCAGTCTTGCGCCGCTCGGCAGTTAGGGCGGACAGAGCACGGGGGGATTCCGCCAGCCGCCGGGGGATCGTCTCCAGCGCCTTAGCGATAATCGAGTCCTGCTGCTTGCGCCTGCCGTAGGCGATTGCTTCCTGTTGGGTCAGGGGCCGGTACTCAAAGGGGATGACCACTTCGCTAGCCGCCTCATTCCAGGTGATCCCGTCCAGGCGGGGCAGGAAGAAACGCTTCTCGCCCTTGACGTTGTTTTGTTCCACGTCGGCGGCCTGGAGCTTGAAATGCACGGTCACGCCGTTGGAGGCTTTATAGGTGTAGTCGGTGAAGTGCTCGGCGGTCTTGATGTAATACTGGTCGTGGTTGGCCCAGTAGAGGTAGACCTCCTCACCGTTGTAGGGGATGGCGTAGCGTTCGCGCTTTGAGTAGCGGCGCTTGGAGATGAAATCGCCGTCCTGGTAGTAGCGGCTGAAGAAGGTGTAGAGGTGGTTGTAGATGGCGACTTCCAGCGCCTGGCGGTCACGGGCGCTGGCGGCTTCAGCCTGCGCCGCGAGATACTCCCGCCCAGCCTTCGTGCCGCTGTACTTTTCGGCCAGATTGCCCTCGGCATCCAAGGCATCGTCGCCCAGCGCATCGAGCACCTTCTTCCTGGCGGCTTCCAACGCCTGCGTTGTCCTGGCCTGTTCGGCCAGCGCGCCGCGCTCCAGTTCCTCGACAATGGCCTGCGGCAGGTCCTCGGTGATAAAACGCTCGATGACCTCCCGCTTGTGGTTCATGATGTGGTAGATGCCGAAGTCCAGGTCGGCGCTATCGAATTGGAAGAGTTCGCGCAACAATTGCTGGAATTTGCTTTGATAGTCGCTCATACAGATGCCTCTGCAGAAATCTCGTCCGTCTAGCGAACTTGCCACAACGGAACGGAAGTGGGACTCTCCTTGTTGCTTGACATTATACAGCAGAACCTCCCGCAA
>CAYWWC010000318.1:0-5045 GCA_964461615.1 uncultured Anaerolineae bacterium | reverse complement strand
TGGGCGCCGGTGGCGCTGAGGACGGCGGCGCTGGTCAGATCGCTGAGGATGGCGTCCACTCTCTCCCGTTGCTCAGGGGCCAGGGTATCCAGAGTCATGGCCAGATACGCCTTGCCGTAGTTGCCCAGCATCTCGCGTCGCTCGTAGAGGGCCACACTGCGGCCCAGGTCGCCCTGTCCGTACTCAGCCAGGACGTAGAGGATAAAGGCTTGGGTGTTGACCTGGTATCGCTCTTTCAGCTCGGCGGGACGCTTCAGGCTGTCGCGCAGGAAATCGGCGGCGCGATCCATCATCTCCCGATCCACCACGAAGTTCGCCCGCTGAGCTTCAGTGAGACCCAGCAGTACGTAGGCACTGAGGAAGGGGCTGCTATCGTCGCTCAGCCACCAGCCCCAGCCGCCGTCGTAGTGCTGCTCGGTGTAGATGCGCTGCAGGGCGATGCTCACTTGCTGAGGCAGGCGCGTCGCCAGCTCCTCGTCCTCGATGCCCAACTCCCTCAGAGCGCGATAGGTCATCACGTTAGGCAAGAAGCGGCTCACCGTCTGCTCGATGCACTCGTAGGGGTAGTGCTCCAGATAATCCAGGCCGTCGCGCATCCCCGCCGCCAGCGAGGGGTCTATTTGCACCGTCAACTCGCCCTGGGTGGGATCGTGGCTCCTGGGCAGGTAGACGACCTCCAGCCGCGCCCCCGCCTCGTCCAATGTGCCAGCGGTAGCCACAACCTCGGGCGCGGAGTAGTGATAGACGGGCAGGGTTATCTCCACCGCGTCGGACAGGCCGCCTCCCTGGGCAGCGAACAGCAGCGTGGTCTCTTCGACAGCCCCGACCGCCACCGGCCAACTGACCTTCTGCTTGCCGTGGGCGGGCACTTCAACTTGCTGGGCGCCCCCCTCGATCTCCAGACCCTCAGCCGACGCCGCTTCGCTTACTGAGAGCGACACCTCCACATTGAGGGCCTGGCCGGTGTTGTTGTGGACCACGGCTGAGAGCGTGGCCTGGTCGCCGATGACGAAGAAGCGGGGAGCGACGGGCCTGACCAAAAGGTCCAGGGTGCTGATCACGTCGTTCGTGACCTCACCGACTTCAGTGGCAGCGGTGACGCCCTTGACGCCCAGTCGCCAGGTGGTCAGGTTATCGGGCAGTTGCACCGAAACCTGGGCCTGGCCGTTCTCGTCAGTGCGCACCGCCGGGTTCCAGTAGGCGGTCTCAGGGAAGTCCCGTCGCACTTGCCCCGGCGCCATGGCCGACTCCGCAACTCCGTCCCCTCCCTTGGCCCTCTGGGCCAAGAGCACGTTTTGCTGATCCACGGACAGAGCCAGGCCAGTCGCCGTCTGCACTCCCACCCCTCGCTCGCCGTAGAAGTAGTCCACCAGATTGGGAGAGCCAGAGTCGGACAGGGCCAGCACCGAAAGGTCAACCAGGGACAGCGCCAGCTCGGCCTTCACTCCCTCCCCTCGGTAATCGGTGGCGCGGATGTCGTAGGTCACTGTCTCCCGCGGGCCGTAGTTGCCTTCTTTGTCCGGGGTGATGGTGATCTGTAGCTCCTTTTCCACAGTGGACACCGGCAGGGTGGCGTAGCCCATCTTGAAGGAAGCCAGGGGGTTGGTTTCGTCCTGACCTTTTATGATGACCATCGAAACATAGACGTTGGGCGCGTAGTCGGAGAGAATGGGAATCTCGATCAGCTCGCTGTTGCTCTGCAAGGTGAGCAACTGATGGCTCATGATGTGGCCTCTCTCAATGGTGAGCAGCGCCTTGACCTCCCCTTGATAGGGCGAGGGGATGAGCACCTTGGCCACCTCTCCCGGCGCGTACGATTTCTTATCGGGGATCAGCTCGATGCGATTGTGGCTCTCTTGCCGCCAGCTTACGAACTCGCCGCTGCTGACCCAGAGGTAGGTGGAGCTGCGGATCTCATTTTCCATCTGGTCACGGCCCACGGCCACCACCTTGTAGCTTCCGCCCTTCTCAGGGACGAAGGCGGTCAGCGCCTTACCCTCGGCGTCGGTGGTCACCTCGGTTGTCAGAACCGGGGTATCCTCGACCTTGCTGGTCCAGTAGAAGCTCCCGTCGTCGGCCTTCTCCTGGACGCTGTACCACTTGTGCTCGAAGAATGTTACCGTCAGCGGCACGTTGGGCACGGGTTCGCTCTCCCAGCCCACGGTGATGATCCTGACCCGTTGCTCCTCGTCCACTGTGCCTACCCAGGTCATGGGGGCCAGGCCGATGTAGAAGAGGCCCTGGTGGACGACGGTCTCCGCGCGGGAACTGACCTGCTGGTCGTTGATGTCGGTAACAGAGGCCTCGATGGTGAAGACCTGGCTCAGCTTCTTCAGGGAGATGTCGGCTGGCGCCTTGAAGGTGAAGCGGCCCTCCGCGTCGGTCTCCCCCGTACCCTCGGCGATGAGCTCGCCAAAGGCACCGTAGCGGCCCCGCTCCTCCCATTCGTAGTCAACGAAGTCGTAGTGACCCTTACCCTGCCAGGGGAAAAAGTAGTCCTGGCTGAGGACGCTCCAATGCACCTGGGCCTCCGCCACCGGCCCGCCAAAGTAGTAGCTGGCGACCGCGCTCACCGCGATCTCGTCCCCCTGGACGTAAGCATCCAGGTCGGTCTCGACGGACACCTGGAACTCCGGCCGGCGGTACTCAGCCACCTGGAAGCCAACTCCAAAGCTCTGGTCATCCATTTGGGCGTTGATGAAGTAGTAGCCCAGGATGGCCTCCTCGTCCAGGGTGAACTCGCCGTGGAGGGCGCCCATATCGCTGAGGGGCAGATCCTCACGATAAATCTCCTTGCCCTGGTCGTCGCTGACGGTCACCGCCAGGCTCTCCACACCCTGGGGCAAGCTGTAGCGGGCGTCGTCGTCGGTGCGCAGGATGCCTTTGAAGCGGACTGTCTGCCCCGGACGGTAGATGGGTCGGTCGGTGTAGAAATAGCCAGAGTAGGGCTGGCTGTAGAACTGAGTTGGGATGTCGAACTGCCAGGGAGTAATGCCCTGACTCCAACGGTTGAGGGTCGCCGCGAAACTATCGCCCTCGCCAGCGAAGACGAAGAAGGGCTCCCACATCTCCTGGGGCGGGAACTCGGCCTTGAAGACGCCGTCTCCATCCGTCCGTCCCTCAGCGAGCGTCGCTTCGGTCGCTTCGCTTACAGCGGATTCGCTCTGCAAGCTCACTGGGAGACCTGGGACAACCTGTCCGCTGGCCAGGTCGGTGGCCCAGACCAGGCTCTCCGTCTCGCCCTGTTTGAGGGTCAGATTGAGCTTGGAAACCACCATGATCTGACTTGAGGGTCGCCCATAAGACAGCTCTAGCGCCTCGGGGGCGGTGACTTCAAGATAGTAGAGGCCTGGGGCCATGGTTCCCCCCTCATCGCTGGCTACCTTGGTGCTCAACATGCCCATCTGGTTGAGGGAGGCGTCTGTAAGCGAAGCGACGCCTGTAAGCGAAGCGGCGTCTTCCGACCACTGGCGCACCAGGGCCGCCGGGTCGGGGCTGAACTCGTCCCGATACTGCCATGAGTCGCGCCCGTTGAGGCCCATGAAGTCCTCCTTATCCAGGCGATAGAGGCTGAAGTCCAGGCGGGAGACGTTGCGATAGCTAGCGTAGACGATGGTCTCGGTGTAGGCGTTGTATGTGCCCACGTTGTCAGAGCTAGCGAGATAGGCCCTGGGATCCAGGCCACGGGTGGTAAAGTTGACCACCTTCTCTTCTCCCAGAGTGTTCCCACTGAGGTCGGCTATATCCTTCCCGAAGGTGAAGACGTAGCTGGTGGAAGGCTGGATGTCGAAGGAGATGAAGAAACTGTTGTTGTAGCTGTTCCAGTAAGTGTAGACCTCGGTCGGCTCAGGAATGATGATGGTGTTGGGCATGATGGTGGCAATGTTCATGGGGCTGGCGAAGAGCACCTCCATGCCACCGTAGGCGTCCGCTTCCAGATCGCCGTCGGACGGATAGGTTTCAACGATGCGGGGATAGGGGACGGTGGCGAAGCGCCAGGAGTAGGGCTCAACTATGCGTCCCTCCCCCTTCGCCGCCCTGGCTCTTGCCTCCAGGGTGGCCGCGTAGCCAGTCTCCAGCGCCAGAGGTGCGGAGGGCATGAAGGCCATCTCCGTTTCTGACCAGCGGAAATCGCCCTGCACAGCCGCACCGGTCTCTGTTGCTAACGAGAACCGCTCCTCGACCGAAGCGTGGTCCATGGGCTGGTTGAAGGTGATGCTGATGGCTTGAGTGGCTGCCACCATCAGCTCGCCATCGGCCGGCGCTGTCCAGACCACAGCAGGCATGGCCGTGGTGAAGTACCAAAGGTAGTCCTCGGCCAGGACGCCGCCGGTGGTATCCTCTAGCCCGGCCGCCACCCGCGCCTGGTAAGTTGTGGCTGGGTCGAAGCCCTCTGCGGGGCGGAAGGTGTAGATGGAAGTATTGAGCCACTGGCCCTCGCCCGTCACCGGCGGGATGAAGGTCAGGGGTTGGGGCAGGCCCGCCTGCTCGGAAATGGCAGTGAGGGCCACTACGGGGCGGTTGAACATCACCGTCACCAGAGCAGCGGTGCCCGCCTCGGTGGTGTCGGGGGCGGGCTGGACCTGGGTGACCTCCAGGTGGCCCACCGTGCTGAAGCGAAAGCTGATGGGTTCCTTCAGGGCCAGGCCCGCGGTGCTCTTGGCCTCCCCGGCCACGCTCACCTTGTAGCTCTCCCCCCGCCCAAAGGGCGCCGTCGGAGCGAAGGCCAGGGTGGTGTCGTTGGGCCAGTTGAAGCTCCCCGCCACGACCGGCTGGATCACGAACGCCCCCTCCGTCGAGGGCCGATCCATCGCTTGGTCGAAGACCAGGAGCACCGGCGTCGTCAAGCCCAGCTCCTCGCCTGGGGCCGGTGCCCGCTCCAGCACCTGCGGTGATACGGGAGGCAAGGGAGTGGGAGTAGGGCCGGGAGTAGAAGTGGGTTCAGGAGTGGAAGTGGGTTCAGGAGTGAAGGTAGGCTCAGGAGTGAGTGCAGGCTCAGGAGTGTGGGTCGGTGCAGGCATAGCGGTAGCCGTAGCCATCGGTGT
>CAYWWC010000317.1:0-5059 GCA_964461615.1 uncultured Anaerolineae bacterium | reverse complement strand
CCATCATGCCACTGATGTTTGGCATGATCGCTTACTGATCTACAATTGGGCATACGACAGTTTCTTCCAAGCACGGGACACCTGACGACTTTCGACCATCGAATCGTGCTCTCATAGCACAAACGTGCTTTGCCTGGGCGAAAAAGGAGAAACAGATATGAAAACCAGGATCCTTCGAGTCTTCAGACCGTCACGATTGACGTGGTTGTGCTTGATTCTGGTCGTACTCGCACAACTCATGTTCTGTCCCCGCGCACACTTCAACGTGCCTGGTCAGTCCACATGGCAATATGGGCTTGGGCATCCGATCGAGGTTTCGTACAGCGATGGGGTCAGACAGGATATTAGCATACACTGGATCGCGCTGATCGCCAATCTCACCTTGTCCTATCTGGTTTCCGCTACATCTGTCGCCCTGCTGAGAAGGGCAACCGGACTAGAGAACGCACTTCCCCTCTATGGGGGAGCAGTCCTTGTTGTCGCCTCTCTTGCCTTCGTTTTCTCCATTGCTTTTTCCAAGATCTACTGGGGTTACTTCTTCCACCGACCACCTGTACTGGCAGAGCTAGAGGAGATAGCGGAGGTCAGCAGCATCATCCCGGTGACCACAGAGCAAACCTCAGCGGGTGAGTATCGCTTTGCCGTCAACTCCGGCTTCTCCATTGCCGAGAGCCTCGCCTGGGCCGAGAAGGACCCCTACTACAATCAGCATCAACGAATCCTGGTCTATCTGGACCAGAATCATCTCCTGCCTGACAAGATGGCGTCGTCACTTGGTCCCTATGCGGGTCTCTATGACCTCTTGCCGGAGACAGGTCTGCTGGCCAAAGCGCAGGACGGCTACACGTCTGCCGGGCTACTCAGAGGCGTCATAGTGGAAGCGCGCAGTCGAACCGGTTCGGAGCTTGTCTTCCTGAGCGCTACCGGGGGGCAGGTGTCGAACGACCACTATCCGTACTACGAGTTGGCGTTTGAAAGCGACCCCCGGTCAGACCAATTGACCTTCGTCCGTGGCCAGCACTTCTTCTTCGACGTGGCCGGAATAGAGGGGGTGACATGGGTCGGCGTCTGGCTCGGCGTTTCATTGATAGGCTTGGTTGTCGTGCTTCCTCTCGTAACCCTGGTCGGATGGAGGTACGCGCTGGTGGCGATTCTCTTTGTCACGGCCCTTGGCGTCCTGGTCGCCCTAGACCTCTTTGCAGCGGTATCCCTCTATCCCCGCTTCGTCGCCGCCTACACTGCCTTCTGGGTTCTGATCGGCGGGCTGCTGCTTCGGGGCATCCCTGTGCGCCTCAGGCTCATGCTTCTGATCGTCTTTGTGGCACAGGTTGCCTCGATTCGCTTCGTCAACTGGAACAGCCGCAAGCCGTTTCTCAAGGATCTCTACCGCATCGAAGAGGGGATGACGCCGGCGCAGGTAGACGAGATCATGGGCGGCTACACGGGAGGGAATTACGGAGGCCTTCCTCTTTCTCTCACCGACATGCGATATGAGTTCAACGACCGGGGAGAGATTGTCACGGGTTGGGTGACCTATCGGCATACAGAAGAAGGTTGGGGTAATTCGGATTGGGGGACAGTCGCTTTTGAGGACGGCCGCGTGGTACGAATACATTTTTCGCCTGATTAGTCCATCTTGGAAGTGGATACGGCTCACTCTCTGGGAAAACGCGCATCTGAGAGAATGACCCTGCAATCACGTTTCTCGCTATCGAGGCACACCGAATTATGAAAGATAGAATTCGCTTCCTGTCCGTTCTAGTCGCCTTGCTCTTCGTGCTGTCTTTACCTTCCGTCTCTGCTCCGATTCCTGCGTCCCTGGCTGACATGACCAGCATGCCACAGGATACGCTGCCAATATCTCGCGCCTTCTTGCCACTTGTGTCAAGCGCCGGATGTGAGACGCATACTGCCGCCATGGCTCTGTCTACCACAGCCACCGTCCTGGAGGTCGGCGAGGTGATCACGGTGACGGCGACAATAGCCAATGTGGGCTGCATTGATCTGGGGATGCCCCAGTATCGGTTGTATGTGCGGCCCGAGAATGAGCAGCCCATCTTTGAACCGAATCGCCACGCGCCGATTCTGCATCTACTGGGCGTTCATCCCGGCGAGTCCGACGCAGCGGAGTTTGTCCTACAGGCAGTCGGACCTGGCGGGGCCACGCTCAGCGCCGGCGCTAGCTTCGAGGTTCACCTGGGTTACCCAAGGTCGGCCTACTGGGGTGGCAGCAGTTCCGATCCGCTGACGATCACGGTGGTGCCTGCTGCTGCGTCATCATCACCAACGCCATGTTTCGCGACAGCAACGCCGACACCTGCCGTAGCGCCTGCCACCGCCACTCCAACTCCGACGCCTGCCGTAGTGCCTGCCACCCCGACCCAAACCCAGACGCCTGCCAAAGACCCAGCCACCCACAACCAAAAACCGAAGCCAACCCCAGAACCAGTCACGCCGACGCTATCGGTGACGCCGGCGGAAGTCACGGCTTCCCTGATGGTGCACAAGATGGCCAAGCCGGAGGCTGTCGCTCCCAGCGATGTGGTTACCTACACCATCGTAGTGATGAACGACAAGTTGGGCGGGGCAGATCCCGGCACCTCCGTCGTTCTCACGGACGACATCCCTGCCCATACGACGTACATCAGCGGCACGGCCAGCAGTGGCGCGCATTACGATGCCGCTGCCGACCGCATCACGTGGGCAGGCGCCGTGCCTCAGGGTCTGTCCGTCGCTGTGTCCTTCCAGGTGCGTGTGGACGACGCCGCTTCGCTTACACGCGCGCTTGCGGATGGGGAGATCGAGAATGTGGCTCTGGTCAGGGATGCCTTTGGCCGCGTGTACGAAAGACGCGCCTCTGTTAGGAGGGAAGACAGTTGAACATCCCCGATACTCGACACAAACACCCCCTAGCCTCTATATTCACCGCCTGGGTCGCTCTGTTCATTCTGTTTGGCTTGGTAGCCTGTGGTACCGACAAAGCAGCGGCGCCAACGCCTATCAAAGCCAGCCCAACGATGCGAATCACTCGCTTCCCCTCTCCTCCCTCTCCAACCGATATGCCTATCACCGCCAATCCGACGACCCAGGTCACGCAGTTCCCTACTCCTTTTCCTTCGACGGGGGTGCATACCACAGAAGACTGGGTCAGCTACCCCAGCCTCAACGACATCCGCAGCCTGGCTTTTGCGTCTGATGGATCTCTGTGGGCCGGAACTGGCAGCGGCGTCGTGCGTTGGGATCTCGCCACCGATACCCACATCCGCTACAGCACCACCGACGGCCTGGTGTCGGATGACGTCACCGACCTTGCCTTTGCCCCTGATGGCACGCTGTGGGTAGCGGCGCGGGGTGGGGTGAGCCACTTTGACGGCACAAGCTGGAGAGCCTTTACGGAAGCGGATGGATTGATCAGCAACATCGTTTACGCCATAGCCGTAGCTCCTGACGGTTCGGTGTGGATGGGCACCCCAAACGGGGCCAGCCACTTCAATGGAGCGGTTTGGACCAGCTACACCATGGCCGATGGCCTGGCTGACAACGTCGTCTGGTACGTGGCTGTCGCTCCCGACGGGAATGTCTGGTTCAGCACCCACTCAGGTGGGGTCAGTCGCTACGACCCAGGCCAGAATGCCTGGACGACTTACAGCACCGAACATGGCTTGCCTCTACCCAATGCCCGCTTTCTTGCCATAGGGCCGAACGGAGCGCCCTGGCTGCACATTGGCTACGATCACGTCTATCGCTTCGATGGCGCAACCTGGGAGGTGGCTTACGAGCCCGGAGGCGGCCAGTGGGTGTGCGACATCGCTTTTGATGCCGGCGGGTTGCCCTGGATCGCCACCTGTGGCGGCTATCATGCCTACGGCGCTGGCTTGGCCCATTTTGACGGAGGCACTTGGACCTATGCCACCGCCGAGGATGCCCTGGTTGACAACGACGTGACCGCCGTGGCTGTGGTGCCGGACGGCACCATCGCCGCTGGCTCAGATCGAGGTCTCAGCGTGTACCAGGCTGGTCGGTGGCGCACGCTGCGTAGCGGCCCTACTTTGAGCCAGGTGACGACGGTGACCGTCACACATTCTATGAAAGGATACGAGCTGTACAGTTGGCAGGAGGGGGAAGGTTGGTACTTCGCCTTGGTGGTTGGCACGAATCGCATCAAAACATTCGATGAAATCGTGGCGCCAGAGGTGCGTGTTCGGGGGATTGAAGCCCTGGAAGTGCAATTGGATCAACTGGCAAGTGGGGAGCGGGTTTTCTGGTCAGCACAGCGAGTGCCAAATGTGGTCCTGCCGCCGGACGATGTGGTTGAGCAGGTCCAGGCCTATTGTGAGCAACGAGGCATAGAGCTTGAGATCGAGCCATCCACTTGTTCTGGCCCAAACGCATTCCCCATCGAGGAAGCCGAACTCATCTGGCCCGAACTGCGTGAAGTCCAGCCTGATAGGGTAGTGCCTGGAGATGAGGTCGAAATCCTGGGTGTGGGCGGCCATTTGTACTGGGATAACGAGTGTGGCGAATTCTGGCTTGAGTCAGCCAGAGATTTCCAGCTTTTCTTCGACGGTGAGCCAGCGGGTTTCATCACCTGCTACGCCAACATGTGCGTCACCGACCTGACTGTCCCCGTAGATGCCCTTCCCGGCACTCACGTCATCTCAGTCGAGGGAGGCTCCAGTTTGAGCATTGAGGTTGGCGGCCAGCCGACGCCTTCCCCAACGCCAACGGCTGGCGCTGCATCGCCGATGCCCTCTCCATCGCCAACCCCATCACCTGCGCCAACCAATACCTCTACGCCCCAGCCAACGGCAACGGCAGAGGCAAATGCAAACTCTGTCATCCACTACTTCCGGGCCAATGTGGAGGAAGCGGATCCAGGCGATACCATCGTGTTAGAATGGAATAGCTCAGGGGGAACGCCGCTGCCGCTTAAGGCAATTTTGTATCATATCACCCCAAGCGGGCAACTCCCGCAATATGGTTGGGAAGTAGCTCCCAGCGGGGTCTATACCTATCGGATTTCCCCTGATGAACGCAACTTGAGCCAATTTTCCCTCTA
>CAYWWC010000316.1:0-5098 GCA_964461615.1 uncultured Anaerolineae bacterium | reverse complement strand
CGATTTGAACTAAAAACCGCCAAAAAAGTGTCCAATCTCAGGGGTTCAGTACACTTTCTTCGACATAACGCCGACGCACCCGTTCGATGGTAGCAGTACCTACATCCAGTGCTCTCCTAATCTCTTTGTCCGGCCAGCACTCGTTGGCTTTCAGAAGAACACGCGCCCGGGTCAATTTGCGAGCTCGGTCTATGCCAGAGCCAATCATCGCTTTCAACAACTCTCGTTCTTCAACAGCCAGAGTGACGACATATTTCTTAGCCACGCCTATCTCCTTTTTTGGGAGATAGGATACCACCAAAACTCTCACCCATCAAATCACGCTTGACAGAGTACTAGCTTGTTGTAAAGCCAGTACAGTAATGGTGAATAAACGTAGTCGTAAGCGCCCAGGTAGCGCACCACCTGGCCACCAAAGCCTCGCTTGAAGCGATAGACTCCCCACAGTCCATCGCTTCGTTTCAGGAACTCTCTCTCCAGCGTGGCCTTTTCTTCATCGGGGATGCCCCACAGATCGTAGGTCAGGCAGCCGCGTTCCTTGGCCCATTTGATGGCCTCCCACTGGAGTAGATAGTTGGGCATGAGGTTGCGATGTTCGCCCGACGAGGCCCCGTACATGTACCACGCTCTTTGCCCGAAGGCAAAAGCCATTATCCCACCTAGAATTCTGTCTTCAAAAGTCGCTAGGAAGAGCTTGGCGAAGCCCTGGGGTACGAAGAGCTGATAAGCAGTCTCGTAGTATGACTCGCTATGAATTCCGAAACCGTCGCGTTCGCCAGTAGTCTGCATCAGGCGGTAGAAGTCTGGTAAGTCCTCAGCCGTACCTTCGCGCACCGTCACTCCTTTGCGCGCCGCCAACCGGATGTTGTAGCGGGTCTTGGACTTCATGCGGGCCAGAATATCTTCGGAGGCAGGTGTCAGATCCAGCAGGATGGTGCACTGCGGCTGGATGGTCTGCGGGCTGGGGCGAAAACCTAGAGTTGTGAGCTTCTGGGCCAGTGTTGGGTCATCGGCCAAATCGGGCTCGATCTTTAGCAAGATGGCGCGGCGCTGTCGGCACAGACGGTGCAGGGCCTCCAGCAGAGCCTGGGTCGCCTCTGCATCGGCCCAGTCCGTGATGGGCCCTTTGGGCACATAGGCGATGGTCTTTGGCCCCAGGGAGCGGGATAGCACCTGGGTGCCGGCCAGCCATTGACCTTGGTCCTCAATAGCTACGCGCGCTACCTGCCAACCGAATCGCTCCTTCAGTTGCCCCCACTGGCTCGATTGCAGGACGTGGCTCTGAGGAGACTCTTCTGCAAAGGAGTTCCAGGCACTTTCGCTTATATCGCTGGTTGAGTGAACGCGCAAAAATGGATCATCCTTTCCTAGCTGATGACTGTATTATACCACATCTTGCATCAGGAGTCACTTTTCCGTCATTTGCGCATTTGCAGGAAGTATGTTATAATATCGCCCGTTTGGTATTGAATCCTCGTATGCTCAGATTGGGGTTTGCCCTTTTGCGAGAAGTATGTTATAATATCGCCCGTTTGGTATTGAATCCTCGTATGCTCAGATTGGGGTTTGCCCTTTTGCGAGAAGTATGTTATAATATCCTCCGTTCGTGACAGTATCAACGAAGGAGTTGGGGCTTTGCTGAACCAGTATGTCTTCATTGGCATTTTTGCCATCATCGCCATTCTCTTCCCAGTTATCGCTTTAGGCTTAGCTTTTGTTGTCCGCCCCAAAAAGCCAAACCCAATTAAATCCTCTACCTACGAATGCGGTCTTGAGACCATCGGTGAGACGTGGGTGCAATTCAGGGTGCAGTATTACATCTACGCCCTCGTCTTTGTCGTCTTCGATGTCGAGACCGTTTTTCTTTACCCCTGGGCAGTTGCCTACAATAAGTTGGGACTATTCGCCCTGGTGGAGATGTTCATTTTTCTGGGCATCTTGGTCGGTGGGCTGGCCTACGCGTGGCGGAAGGGCGCGCTAGAGTGGGTATAGCAAGATACATGAAACAGGATGTAGCGTGCTGGAATCTTGCATCCTGTGTCCTGAGACGAGGAATCCATGTCTGAAGAAGAATTGATTGAAGAGCAACTCAAACGCAATATCTTTCTTACCACTGTAGATAATATCTACAATTGGGGGCGCAAGTCGAGCATGTGGCCGGTGAGTTTTGGGTTGGCCTGCTGTGCTATTGAGATGATCGCCGCGGCGTCTGCTCGCTATGACATGTCGCGCTTCGGGATGGAGATCATGCGTCCCTCGCCCAGGCAAGCCGACTTGATGATCGTGGCTGGCACCGTTACTCATAAGATGGCCCCCCAGGTGCTGCGCATCTACAACCAGATGCCGGAACCCAAGTACGTGCTGGCGATGGGCAACTGTTCCATATCGGGCGGCCCTTTCCCGTCTTATGCTGTGTTGCAAGGAGCCAATGAGATTCTGCCAGTGGATGTCTACGTGCCAGGCTGCCCCCCACGCCCCGAGGCTCTGCTTGAGGGATTCATGAAACTGCACGATATGGTGATGAAGCAGTCCATAAAGACGGTATCGTGGTATCAGAAGTAACCACTATTCAGTGATCAGTTTTCAGTGAGGAAGCGGAGTGACCAACGAGGAGATTCTGAGCAAGCTCAAAGAGATATTCCCTGAGGCCGTGGTTGATGTGCCGGAGTTGATTGATTTCACGGTAGCCATCAAACCGGAGGCGGTGACGGATGTAGCACGGTTCCTGCACGACGAATGCGGGCTGGATTACCTGGCCTTGCTGACCGCCGTGGACCAGCCGGAGCGGTTCGAGGTGGTTTATCACCTGTGGTCCATCAAGGATCGGACGACCGCACCCTTTGTGCTGAAAGCCTATATTGAGGACAAGGAGAACCCGACGGTTCCGTCGGTGACTCCCTTGTGGCGAGGGGCCAACTACCAGGAGCGCGAGGCCTATGATCTCATGGGCATTCGCTTCGAGGGCCACCCCAATCTCAAGCGCATTTTGCTTTGGGAGGGATTCCCCGGCCACCCTCTGCGCAAGGATTTCGAGAATCGGACCTACACTTTCGAGGAGTTAGAGCCAACGCGACCCACAGGGGCGGAGTGGTGATACGTGAGATCGGCTTGTTGCTTATGACTCCAAGATATAAACACACCCAAATTGGCTACGTATGGATAATTTCACTGGTAGCTATGTTGATTTATACAAGCTACTTTATAATCTTAATAGGATTCGACCCGTTTTTGATTATTTTGATTATACTCTTCGTTACCTTTGCAATCTGTCTGGCATTATTTCCCACTCTATCTATTGAGATAAATGAAAATAATCTTAAAATTCGATTTGGCCCAGGAATCATTAAAAAGAATTTTCTACTAAGAGATATTGAATCATGTAGAATGGTTAAAAATCATTGGTACTATGGATGGGGAATTCATTTAACACCACATGGTTGGTTGTATAACATTTCTGGCTTTCTTGCAGTTGAAATTCAAATGAAAAGCGGCAAGAAATATCGTATTGGTACTGATGAGCCTAAGAAACTCATTGAAGCTATTCAACAATCTCTTGGCTAAAGGTGAACAGGGCGATACCAAGCGGACAACAAACCATGAGCGATAAGCCAACTGGACAACGCGCAGGAGCAGAGCGGCGTATGCTAAGAACAGAGACAATCGCCCTCAACATGGGCCCCCAACACCCTAGTACTCACGGGGTGTTCAGATTGAAATTGCAACTGGACGGCGAAACCGTGGTGGGCATTGAACCGGTTATGGGCTACCTGCATCGGGGTATTGAGAAGATCTGCGAGGATAAAACCTACGTGCAGGTGGTGTCATTGACCGACCGCCTGGACTATGTCTGCTCAATGACCAACAACCAGGCGTATGTGACGGCCGTGGAGAAACTCCTGGGGCTTGAGGTGCCTGAGCGGGCAGAATACATCCGTGTTATCATGGCTGAGCTGACCCGCTTCATCAACCACATGATGGCCATTGGCTTTCTGTGGAATGAGTTGGGCGCGTACTTCACGCCGGTCCTCTATTGCTTCCGAGCCCGCGAGCACATTCTCGACCTCTTCGAGAGGGCTTGTGGCTCGCGGATGATGTGCAACTACATGCGGCCAGGCGGCGTGTCGGCCGACCTGCCCGAGGACTTCCTGCCGGCAGCCAAGAAGTTCAACGATCACTTCAAAAGCTTCATTGATCAGTTGGATACCTTCCTCAGTGGGAACGAGATCTTCCTGGCTCGTGCTGTGGATGTCGGGGTGCTGCCTGGCGACGTGGCTATCAACGCCAGCATCACCGGCCCCATGCTGCGCGCCTCCGGCGTGGGCTACGACATCCGCAAAGTGGACCACTACTCCATCTACGACCGCTTCGATTTTGAAGTGCCCACCTGCTCCAACGGCGATGTCTACGACCGTTACTTGCAGCACATCAAAGAGATGCGCCAGAGCGTGCGGATCATTGATCAGGCGCTGGAGGACATTCCAGAGGGCGAAGTGATGGACGCTAAGGCGAAGAAAGCCTTGCGCCGTCCACCCCAGGGCGAGACCTACGGACGCATCGAGTCCCCCAAGGGAGAGCTGGGCTTCTACATCGTAAGCGATGGCTCGGCCAAGCCCTATCGGGTCCGAATCCGCCCGCCGTCGCAGATCAACCTCAGCGCCCTGAAGGAGATGTGCGAGGGGCACAAGCTACAGGACATTGTGATCATCCTGGGCAGCATCAACCTGACTATGGCAGACTTGGATCGTTAGGGGATAGTTCATGGATGCACTGAATCTCTTGTTCGTCAATCTTCGTGAGGCCATCACCACCTGGCTGGCCGGGTTCCTGCCGATGTGGGCTGCAGATGCCGTGGTGCACCTATTAGTAGGTATCATTCTCGTTGTGATGGCTCTGCTGTCGGTGCTGGCCCTCCCCCTGAGCGAGCGCAAGGTCATCGGTCGGTTCCAGGATCGCCTTGGCCCCAATCGCTGGGGACCCTGGGGCATCTTCACCCCCGTTGCCGATGGCATCAAGATGTTGACCAAGGAAGACATCGTTCCCACGGGAGCCGACTACTGGGTGCATCTCCTGGCACCCATTCTCACTATCATGATGGCTG
>CAYWWC010000315.1:0-5100 GCA_964461615.1 uncultured Anaerolineae bacterium | reverse complement strand
GGACAACACAATGGTCGCCCCCTCGCACACCGGGGAGTTGCTGGAGGCAGTGGCTACTGGCTTGGTGTCAACGGTTACAGCAGTGGTGGCCGGAGTACTGGTGCAAGCACCCTCGGTCACCGTTAGGCTATAGGTTCCGGCCATAGCCACAGTGGCGCCAGCACGAGTCGGATTCTGAGCACTGCTCGTCCAACCGCTGGGCCCCGTCCAACTGTAACTGGCCATGCCAGAAGGCCCACCGGACAACTCGATGGTCCCCCCCTCACACACTGGGGAGTTGCTGGAGGCAGTGGCTGCGCATGTAGGCTCCCCTTCCCGCCAGAGTTTCTCCTTCAGTTCCCCAAGGAATTGAGGTTCCGCAGCCTCATGCAAGATTGTGATGGTCAAAGGAGATACACCTCCGACCACATCGCCCTGGCAGCCAGTAACGTAGAAGTCGGGATTCGCGAAGACGGGCTCAACACCATCCACCGGGGAGTCAAGCGTTTCGGTCAGGACTTGAATGTCACTCCTTATGGTGTGAGTATAGTTGAAGGGCGGCATCACGGAGATGACCTCGGTATTCTGTCCGAAGTGCGCGTCCGGTTCCTGATGATACTGCTGTAGAAGCAGGGAGTCCTCGTCATTGTAGAAGTACTCTTTAAACACGGGGGTGCGGATGGTGATGTACTTGAACTCATAGGGCTCCCAGCCGGGCAGAGGAGAAGGATTCTCGACCGTCTTGATGGCCACCACGTTGTACTCGTGCCCATCCACGAAGAAGCGCTTGAGGAACCATGGCTCGCCCTCTCGATGATGACCGTCCGGCACTGGATCCGGCAGGGACCATCCTGGCGTCACATCGTGCGCTTTGGTCCCGGTGCCGTCATCAATGGCTGAGTGGGTTGCTCCCAGAGCGCGACCAATTATGATAGTTGCATTTTCCGGGGCCGTGGTGTCCACAGCTGCGACATATAGGAACCAGGGTCCCCACTCCCGCCCATCTGCCAAATACGTTGGCCAGCCGAGGTTGCTCTCGCCCGCAGCCAACTTTCTTATGGAGTTCTTGTAGACCAGAACCATATCGCCTTCAGCCAGACCTTGCGTGAGACCCAGGTCCCAAGGAATGTTCATGTTGGTTTGGGCCCCGCCCGTGTACCAGATCCTAAACGTGGCACGTCGCACGGTCTGTCCCTCCTCGAGCACCTCGGTGGTGTTTTCCAGAGTGGCCATGTGATCCAGGAACTGGGCGCTGTGGTTTGTCTCCAGCGCGTCCAGACCTTCCACCGTGAAGACAACCAACTCGTCTCCGGTCAGGTCATCCCCGTCTTGATCCAGGTAGTCAATCAGGCTATCACCATCAAAATCCACCCCAATGCTCAGGGTCTCCGACAATGTGTTCTCACTGTGGATGGTGACAATATCGTAGTCGCCATCGAAGTCAGCGTCGAAACTGGTCAGTCCAAACCCGAATCGGTTATCACCGAGAGCAGGGAGATTCCCTGTGATCGGATCGGGTGCTGGCAGTTGGTCATCGTAAGTGGCACCCATCGTTGACATGGGAAAGGCCAGCTTGCTGAACTCCGGCTGCCCGCTGGTGGGCCGTCCATCGCTGTGCACAAACAGGTAGGTGAACTCTTGCATAAGCGCCGAGCGCCACCAGGCACTCACGATGTGCCTATCGTCTCCTACGTAGATGGCCACCGTATAGTCCTCAATGGCGGACCCTCCACCCGCTTTTACGCGCAGGTAGTACTCATCGGCCGGCAGATCCTCTTCGATCACCGCCAGCTTGCCAGGCCCGCCATGGGTAGCCTCATGCATCGGGATGGCGGGGCAGGGATAATCACGCCACAGGGTGAGGTGAGTATCGTCTGTCCACTCGTCTCCCATAGTGCCTGCTCCGGTCTCAATGCGGACGGTGTCCCCTGAAGTGAGAGTGAACTTATAGTAATCTTCATCGCCCGCCGACAACGAGCCCACCATGATCGTATCAAGCCCGATAGCGTCGGCGGTTGCGCAACTGTCGTTGGGCTCAGACTCTGATTCCTCAGTAGTTCTTGGCTCAATGACTCCCTTCCAGACCTTGTCCAGGTACTCCGGCTCGTACCACATGCGGAAGAAGACCTTCTCGTAGGCGTTGGTGCCGTTGGCAAGGATACTGCTGTAGAAGGGAACCGCCAGCGGTTCACTGCCGTGGTTGTTGTGGTCGAGGTAAGCGGGATTGAAGGTTAGAGAGTCTTTTCTCGGCGCCTGAGGAAACTGGGGATTGAAAGGAGCCCAGGGATCCGTATAGGGCTTCACTTCCACGTTAACATCCTGCGTCGTCAGGCTCGGCCAGAGTACCACGGTGTCCGTGACAACGCCCGTGTCGCCTGAGCCCACGTAGTTCCCGGCATTCCCACTGTAGATTCTCAGGCCGCTCGTGTCATCCAGATCATCTTGCCCCTTATACTTCTTGCCTCCCTCAGTGGGCTCAAACCAGAACTTGACCCTCGTCCCTGTGGTCTCAGTTGTGTCGCCATCCTGGACATCAAGAATGGTCCGCGCCTGGGGAGCAAAGAAGGCGCTGGCTAGCAGGTACCGGTCTGTATATACCCCCGTGATGTCCACACGGATATCCGGCAGCACGAACTCGGTGTATTCCCAGGGCCGGGTCCACCACTGTTCAACGTACCAGAACTCTTTCTCATCATCCCCGTCCTCTCCGTACTGCTCCTTCAGCTCGCCCAGGAACTGTGGGTTCTTATCCTCTTCGACGTAGGTGAGGTACACCTCCGCCGTGTAAGTGTAGGGACTGTAGTAGCCCACGCCCGTGTAGGGTAGGGTAACATTGTCTTGCAAGATAGGCGGCACGGGGCCGACGATTTCCCCCTCGAACTCCTCACTATGGCCTGATTGCACGTCCACGATGATGTGGTGCTCACGGTTAAAGGGGGGCATCACGGACAACGGTTCCGAGATATCGTAGTCTTGCAGCCAGACCGAATGCTGTTCAATGTTGACCGGCACCTTCGGCACCGGGGTGCGAATGGTGATGAACCCGAATTCAACGTGATCCCGAGTCCCGATAGCCACTACGTTGTATTCGTGGCCGTCAACGTAGAATCGCTTCAGGAACCAGGGGTCGCCAGGCTGATCGTCCAGGGAGGCGGACACGTCCTCCATACCACTAAACGGGGCGCCCAATGCCCTTCCGATCCAGAGGTAAGCCTTGTCCTCGTCCGGATCCAGACTGCTTACCCAGACAAAGAATGGGCCGGATGGAACTACGCCCAGGTTCCCGCCGGCAGGAACCTTGGCAGCGGCTGAATGGCCGGCCAGGACCATCTCATCAATCCCAAGGGTCGAATTCCATACCTGGTTGGGAACCAAACTCCCGGTATGCCACAATCGGATTGTTACCTGCGTGTCTCCGACGTTCTCAACCCGAAGGACGTGATCGAGAAACTGGAAATAGCCGCCTTGAGAGATGGGCACATCTTCCAAGCAGAACACGACCAACTCGTCCCCGCTTAGCTCGTCCCCATCCGTGTCCAGCGGATCGAGAACTCCGTCGCCATCGAAGTCCGCGTTAACGCCAGTCAATCCGGCCAAGCTGGCCTCGCTCTCAACGTGGACAATGTCGTAGATATCCAGCACTCCATCGAAGTTTCCGTCAAAGCTGGTCAGGCCAAACCCTCCCGCAGTATCAGTAATCACGTTCGTGAGTGCCATCCCCACAGGGAAGACAAAGCTTGTCCCTCCCACTGGCCCGTAGGCAGGCGGATGCACACCATCCTCCAGTCCCCGCCGGGTCAGCAGGTAGGTAAATTCCTGCATGATGGCCGGATACCATTCATCAATGGGAGTGGATGTGGGGTTGACCGGCGCCTCCGGCCTCCCTGCTGCATCGCGGTCGAGCTTACCGTTGGCGTTGAGATCCTTGTCCCAATGCTCCGGTTCGTACCACATCCGGAACCACACCTTCTCTGCATAGTCGCCTGGCCCAAGGATGTATGGGTACAGCCCTTGATTTTCATCTGTTGCAGTAAACGTCGCCGACATGAAAGCCGGGTTCCAGGTGATGGAGTCCTTGCGCGGGGCCTGGGGCCGCTGGGGATTGAAGATCGCGATCAGGTCTGTGTAGGGCTGGGCTTCGGCCAGAAGTCCAGTTTCCGGATCGGTGGCAACACCAGAGCCAGCCCCCATATTGCCCAGCAGATCGGGCCACCCTGGCCCCCCATAGACCCTGAGGGTATTGGTGAATGGATCCGTAGGCAAGTAGTTGACGTAGATGTCGGTCTCCGAGGTAGGACTGTACCAGAACTTCGCCCTAAGCCTATCATCGGCACTCGCCTTGAAGAAAGGCGCTAGCGGAGCGCCGCTGACATCAGGGTGTACGATGACCGTGTTTGTCATGGGAATGATCCCACCCGAGTATTCTGCTAACATAGTCTGTGTGATCGTTCCTAGCGTATCCGGATCATACCCGTAGTAGTGGACCCAGCTCTGGTCCGATTGCCAGTCACTGGTCAGCAAGTAGTACTGGTCAGCGGGCAGAGACAGCTCGGTGTACGTGTACGGCAAGGTGTGATAGCGCTCTGCAGCCCACTTGCTCTCCTCGGACAGGCTCTCGACCTCGGTTACCCAGGAGTCATCCTGTGCCCTGGTAAACACTACCGCGAATACCGCCAAAAGCAAGACAATCAGAACTACTTGTACAACCGGCCTTCTTACTGAGAGTTTGTTACGCATGGCTCCCCCTTTCTAAGGGCTTCAAAAGAAACGGCTAATAATTCGCTGTCTCGCATCTTCCCCACTGCCAGAGTACCAGTCCAAGCGCCAAGCACCGCTTCCCCCAACAAGTTGCGTGGCTATCTTATAGAATCTGGAGAAATATGGGGATGGATAGCGTACATAAGGAAAAGAAATCGTGATTGAAGTGATTATACTATGGATTTTTACAAAAGGCAAATACCATAAAGTGGGATGTTCGAAGCAGAAATGACTGCGCCAAGAACAGCAAGAGAACACTGGAACACATCCCAAATGAACAGCAAGGCGGCAAAAAAGCTACCATTATAATATCAGGGAATGTTTAGAAGCCCCTTGCAGGGCTAGCCGTCTCCCAAAAGTCGA
>CAYWWC010000314.1:0-5112 GCA_964461615.1 uncultured Anaerolineae bacterium | reverse complement strand
AAAGAGCGAAAGGAGTCCTCTAATGTTTGAACAGATTTGGCAGAAACGCCTGGCGTGGGGCAAGGTGCTCATCGTGGCCCTGGTGATGCTGGCCATTGCAGCCAGCGTGTACACGGGAACCGCCGCCGGGCAGGTGAGCGACCAGGAGACGCTGGTGCTGGGGCAGACGGAATTCTCGCCCGGCGCACCAGCCGCGCTGCGAGTGGTGGTGCGGGACTTCAAAACGGCACAGCCGGTGGCCAACGCCACGGTGGCCGTCAAGATGCAGCCCCAGGCTGGCGGCAAAGCACTCACCCTCTACGAAGGGCGCACCGACGCCGCCGGCACCGCCCAGGTGCAGTTCACCGTGCCAGATGGGGTGGAGCCAGAGCAGACTCTGGTGGTGGAGACCCGCTCCGACAAGGGGAAGGACAGGGTCGAGCAGGCGGTGCGGGTGGAACGGGACTACAAGCTGCTCCTCACCACCGACAAGCCGCTCTACCAGCCGGAGCAGACCATCCACATCCGCGGCCTGGCATTGAGCACGGCTGACCTGCGAGCAGCGTGCAGCGGCCACGATAGCAATTGCCCGCCGGTCGAGTACACCATCGAGGACCCGAAGGGGAACAAGCTGCTTCGGGAGACGGCCACGCCGTCGGAATACGGCATCTCCGCCCTCGATTTCACCCTGGCCGACACGGTGAACAGCGGCCGCTACAAGATCGTCGCCCTTATGGGCGAGACCGAATCCGAGCGCACGGTCACCGTCAAACCCTACGTGCTCCCCAAATTCCAGGTGGCGCTGGAGACCGAGCGAGCCTACTACCTCCCCGGCCAGACGGTGCGGGGCACGGTGCGCGTCGACTATTTCTTCGGCAAGCCGGTGGCCGGCGGCGAGGTGCGGATGCGGGGATACATCTACGCCGTGGAGCGGGAGGAGGTGCTGGACCTGCGGGGAGAGACGGACGAGGATGGCCGCTACGAGTTCGAGTTTGACCTGCCGCAGTTCTTCGTGGGCGGGCAACTGGAAAGCGAGCAGGCCACCTTCGGGCTGGAGGTGACGGTAATTGACCAGGCTGAGCACGCCGAGGCCATCGCCCAGACGCTGCCCGTGGCCCAGGAGCCCATCCTCATCGAGGCCGTGGCCGAGAGCGGGACGCTGCGGCCGGGGGTCGAGAACATCGTCTACCTGCTGACCGCCTACCCCGACGGCGCGCCGGCCGAATGTGCGCTGACGGTGGAGGTCAACGGCCAGCGGGCCGAGCTAACCAGTGGTCGCCACGGCTTGGCGGAGTTGCGCTTCACCCCGCAACAGGGAACCGCTCGTCTCTCAATCGCCGCCCAGGACGCGCAGGGGAACAATGCCTCCCGCACCCTGGAGCTGCAGAGCGAATGGGCGGCCGAGACGGTGTTGCTGCGGCCAGAGCGGGCGGCCTACCAGATCGGCGAGACGATGCACCTGGACGCCTTCACCTCCCCCCCTCTGTCCCCCCTGGTAGGGGGGAGGAAAGGGGGGGAGGCGCTGTCTATCTGGACATCATCAAGGAAGGGCAAACCATCTCCACCCGCGCGCTGGAGGTGCAGGCTGGTCGGGCGCAGGCCGACGTGGACCTGGACGAGACGTTGTTCGGCACGCTGACCCTCCACGCCTACAAGATACTTTCCGACGGCTCCATCGTGCGCGATACCCGGCTGGTGGTGGTGACGCCGGCCGAGGGGATCGAGCTGGCGGTGACGTCCGACCAAGAAACCTACCGGCCGGGCGATTTGGCTACGGTCGCATTCCAGGCCACGAAGGATGGCCAGCCGTTGCAGAGCGCGATCGGCGTCAGCATCGTGGATGAATCGCTGTTCGCCCTGGCGGAGCAGGAGGCGGGGTTCGCCCGGCTGTATTTCCTGCTGGAGAAGGAACTGCTGGAGCCTCGCTACCAGATCAGAGGACTGACCCTGCCGGACCTGACCCTGCCCCCGCCCGTCGAGGCCGAGGTGCGGGAAGCGCAGGATCGCACTGCCAAAGCTGCTCTGTCCCAATCACTGCCCACCGACAGCCGCTCCGTGATCAACTCACGTCCCCAGAAGATACAGGCGGTGAAGAGCCGCCAGAAAAGCTACTTCCAGACCCTGGCCCAAGGGTTCAGCGGGGTGCTGGTCCTCGTCTCGCTGGTGATAGGAGTCATTGCCCTGAGCGTGCTCTGGCGACGGCGGATGCTGGGGCGCACGCTGCTGTTGACGGCGCTGATCGTTTTGGCCCTGATCGGCCTGCTGTCGCTGCTGCCTGGCCCACCCTGGCGCGGCAGCGCTTCGCTGCTGGACAAGCTATGGTACTACTTGAGCGAAGGGGTGGGCAGTTGGCTGCTGCTCCTCATTATCCCGCTGGGGCTGGCGGCGCTGATCGGGCTGATCGTCCACGCCTGGCGGAGCCGGGACGAGGGCCTGAAGTACGCTTTCCTGCTGGTGCTGGCCTGCGGTGTGCTGCTGCCGCTTACCATCAACGCCGCCAGCCGGGGAGACTGGTCGCCGAGCGATGCGTGGGTGCTGGCTCTGGGCCTATCGCTTCTGCTGATTCCCGTCTCGTTCCTGCTGCGAGGCATCGGCTTGGGCATGGAGCGGCGGGGCGGGCTGGCGGCGGCAGGAGTCGGCGCCGGGCTGCTGCTTTTCATGCCGCTGCTCCTGTTCCCGATGCTGGCCGTAGGAGGGATGAGCGCCGCCGCCCCCCAACCCATGCCCGCCGCCCTGTTTGACATGGAAGTACGACAGGTCGTGGTTGAAAAGGAGGTGGTGGTTGAGAAGGCAGTGATGCCGACGCCGATGCCCGCGCCGCCAGGTGAAGCCGGCGGGCTCCAGGCCCAGGAAGCGCCGCGGCTGCGCCAGTTCTTCCCCGAAACCCTCTACTGGAACCCCCAGGCCATCACCGATGGAAGCGGGTTCGTGGAGCTGGAAATCCCGATGGCCGATTCCATCACCACCTGGCGGCTGTCGGCGCTGGCTTCGTCGCAAGCCGGCGACCTGGGGAGCGTCACCGCCGGCCTGCGGGTGTTCCAGGACTTCTTCGTGGACCTGGACCTGCCCCTCTACCTGACCCAGAACGACGAGGTGGCGGTGCCAGTGGCGGTCTACAACTACCTGCCCGAACCGCAGCGGGTGTTGTTGGAGCTGGAGTTGGCCGACTGGTACGAGCTGCAGGAAATTGACGAGCGGGCGGTGCAGCCCGCTCGCCCCAACGAGAAAGAGATCATCATCGGCGAGAACGATGTGGAGGTGGTCTACTTCCGCATCAAGGCGCTGCAGTTCGGCGCCCAGGCGTTGCAGGTGACGGCCTGGGGCGAGCAAATGAGCGACGCTATCCGCCGCGAGGTGCGGGTGATGCCAGACGGCAAGGAGTTCCAGTTCGCCCTCACCGATACACTGGAGGAGTCCACGCGCCAAGTGGTCAGCCTTCCCACAGACGTCATCCCCGGCACGGCCCGCATCGAGGTCAAGGTCTATCCCGGCTTCGTCAGCCAGGTGATCGAAGGGATAGGGGGGCTGCTACGAATGCCATTCGGCTGATTTGAGCAAAGTACGTCGGTGACGTACCCCAATGTTCTCGTCCTGGACTACCTGAAGCGCACGGATCAGACTACCCCGGAGATTCAGATGGAGGCGGAGCGATACATAGCTGCTGGATACCAGCGGCTGCTGACTTTCGAGGTGGACGGCGGCGGCTTCTCCCTGTTCGGCGGTCCCCCGGCCCAGCTCATGCTCACCGCCTACGGCCTGATGGAATTCAGCGACATGGCCCGCGTTCATTACGTGGACCCGGCCCTCATCGAACGGACAGCCGAATGGCTGATGGCTCGTCAGCAGTCCGACGGCTCCTGGCCTCTGGAGGGACTGACCATTGAGAGCGGCTGGGAGCGGTTGATGGACAGCCAGATGCCGGTCACCGCCTATGTGGCCTGGGCCTTGGCCGAGGCTGGCTACGAAGACCGACCGGAAGTGGCGCGAGGGCTGACCTACGTCCGCGAGTACTTGAGCCTTTCCGATGACGCCTACTCCCTGGCGCTGGCAGCCAATGCCCTGGCCGCGGGCGATCCCCAGGGGCCCTTCACCCGCCAGGTACTGGCCCAACTGGAAGCGAGCAAAGTGGTGGAGGGGGACCAGATCTACTGGATCAGCGACGTTCCCTCGTTCATGGGAGGACAAGGGAACGTGGCCAGCATCGAGACCACCGCCCTGGTGGCCTACGCCATGCTGCGGGCCCAAGCCTACCCCGACGTGGTGCAAGGGGCCATCAACTACCTGGTGTCCCAGAAGGACAGCTTTGGCACCTGGCAGACCACCCAAGCCACCATCCTGTCGCTGAAGGCCATGCTCCTGGCGGCCGAGGCACCCAGCGGAGGCGAGGCGACGGTGCGCGTCTCGCTGAACGGCGAAGAAACCGATCCGGTGCACATCACTCCTGAGAACGCCGATGTAGTGCACCTGCGCACCTTCACTGACGGCACCCGCCCCGGCGACAACACCGTGGCCCTGGAGATAGAAGGGGAGGGGGCAGTGATGTACCAGATAACCGCTCGCTACTACCTCCCCTGGGAGCTGATCCCTGAGCCGACGCCGGGCAAGGAGGCGCTGGACATCCGTGTGCGCTACGACCAGACCCAGTTGGAGGTTAACGAGGAGGTCGGTGTGCAGGTGCGGGTGACGTTGCAGACACCGGGGATGGCGCGCATGGTGCTGGTGGACCTGGGGTTGCCGCCTGGGTTCGCCGTGCTGAGCGAAGACCTGGACGCCCTGGTCGAGAAAGGCGTCATCTCCCGCTACGAGCTGACCGGCCGGCAGATCATCGTCTACCTGGAGGACCTGGAATCGGGGCGGCTGGTAGAATTCGGCTATCGCCTGCGGGCTCGCTTCCCGCTGCGGGCCAAAGTGCCCCGCTCCGTGGCCTACGACTACTACACCCCCGACAGTCGCGGCGTCGTAGCGCCGGTGGAGATGGTGGTGGAGTGAGCCCGGAGCTCGCTGGCCTGGATAAAGACGTAGCACGAGCCCCTCTTCTGTGCGGAGAGGGGCTCGTGCGTTTTTCATAAACGAAAATGGGGATGGTTCAATTATGAGTTGAAATAGGTTGACACTTTTGGCACCTTGAAAATT
>CAYWWC010000313.1:0-5127 GCA_964461615.1 uncultured Anaerolineae bacterium | reverse complement strand
AGTTAAAAACATAGTTTTCTCGAATTATTGATCTTCTAAGTACCTATCCTGATGGAAATTATTTTGATTTATCAATTTTCGATTTTTCATTTTTGGTACAAGTAGTCTCTTAACTGTCGGCTTTTTTCAATTACAGCCCTCGCATGTTCAGCAAGGAGACCTTTCAAAATGCCTTCCAGTTCTTTGATCTGCCTGCGTTTTTTCTGAAAATCTCTATAGTTACCGGTAAGCTTCTTTATCCAGCTGATGTCCTCTTTGGGTATAGCTTTTGTCCTCGATCGGCCATTCTCTGACCAGGTGATCCGCCTGAACAGATGCCCTCCCTTTTTGTAGCACCAGCAATTGGGCTTTCCACATTTGCAGTACACCTCTTTGTACGCTCCGGGGAGTATCAAGCCAATAGATAGTATCTGCTTGAGAATCCGGGCTCTTTGTTTTTCCAGCTCTTTTATACGATCGAGGGTTGACATCTTAACGCAATAGTATATAATAAAGGTTAAGATGTCAAGCCCCAGTGATGAGAATTTAACCCGATTTTCCGTCGCCGGAATCCCTCTGATCACTTCTGTATCACGAAGGTTGAGCTTAAAAGCTATCTTGTCGGCTCATCTTCCTCCTACCTATGGAAACGAAACAATTCCTGTCGTAGACACTTTGATGCTGCTTCTGTGCAATATCACCCTGGGTAGACAGCCCCTGTACGAGCTGGGACAGTGGGTGGGCGGTATCGATCCAAACTGTTTTGGGTTGCTGGTGGGAAATCTCGGGGCATTCAATGACGATCGCTTTGCTCCAGACCTCAGGAAATCGCGAATTTACTCCCAAGTTGAATGCTCTAAAAAAAGCTCTCCGGTCAGTGATGACCGTCGTTGAAATCAAAAAAGCCTCCTGCTACAGTACAATTTGCCAACACCACAGCAGGAGGACAAAGGATGAGTTTCACTCTGCAACCTATCTTGGCCTCTGTCAAGGGCACTCCCGACTTTGTCATATCGACTACCCCGAAGTTTCCTGAGGAGCTGTTTGTATTTCTAGGCATGGCACTGTTGGAGCGAGTACCGCGATCGAAAGATCATATTGGCTTAAAGATGCTTTTGGCCCGGTTATATAACGCGGGGGTTCGGGTTGGACTGTTGGTAAAGTGTTTTGGGGTTGCGCACACAACACTTCGTCGCTGGGGGTTGGCACTGAAAAGCGGTGATCCGGAGAGGATCACAGAAGCTTTTTCGGGTCAGGGAGGGCGAAGGAAGATCACCCCGGAGATCGAGCAGTACGTGCGAGATCGGTTTCATGAGCTGCATACGGAATACCGCAACTACAATAAACGGATTCGCCAGGAGGTAGGAAGGTACTTCAAGGTTGGAGTATCGGCGGAAAGGCTGCGTTGGATATTCAAAGAGGAGCGAGATAAGGCGGCAGAAAGACAAGGGGGAGAGGATTGCGAAGGTGAGTCTGAGAAGGCGAAGCCGGATATTGAGAACAGAGCGAATAGTTGGGAAAGCCGGCAAGAGGACCTTGAGATACAAGGAATTAGCACGGATACTCGCAACAATTCGCTCCGAAGAGGCGAAATGGTGTACAGCGGACGAAAAGTATCGGAGCATCCGAAGCTGTATCATCACGTGGGTATGGTGCTGCTTAGCCCGTGGTTGGATGAGCTGACGGGGGATTTGACAGAACATCATGACATCATACGGCAGTGGTTTGGGCAGGTATTACAGGGAGCGGTGAATCATGAACGGAGTAAAACTCTTGGGTTTTCATCGTTGGATTTCTTGGTCGGTCCTTCGGTTCGATCGATCAACTACCAGCGACATCTTTTGAAGGGTATAGCGACTCACGAGGGGACCTTGGGAATGTTGAAGCGCAACGGGCGGCTGTTGAACCTGACCGATGAGCGCATCTTTTACTACGATCCGCATGTAAAGCAGTACACGGGGGTGTTGAAGATACTGAAGGGCTGGTGTGGAGGAATCGGGGGAATCAGCAAGGTGATGAATATGGATTTCATACACACTCAGAAGGGGGCGCCCTGTTTTGTACAGCACTATGACAACTACTACGACCTGCGCGAGAGGTTTTTCATATGCCGGGCGGCATTCAGGCGGATTCTTGGAGACAAGCCGGGTTCACTGACGTGGATAGTGGATCGAGGGTTGTATTCGCTTCCAGCCTTACAACAGCTGATAGAGACCGGCGATCAGATCATCACGTGGGAGAAAGGCTACGGAGGGGATGGGTGGGATGAGGGAAAGAAGAGTGGGTCGTTTGTGAAGCTGAGACGGCGCAACCATGCGAACGACCTGTTGGCATATCGATTTCAGTGGCAGGAAAGTGAATGGGCCCGGGATGCTCAGATACGGCGAATTGTGGTGCGCGCGGTGAATCCGAAAGGAAACGAGATTGAGGTGGCGATTTTGGCGAGTGATCGGGAACAAAATGTGGAAGAAATTATTGGTCAGATGTTCAGCCGGTGGCTTCAGGAGAATGATTTCTGGTATTTGGATACACATTTTGGAGTGAATGAACTCACCAGTCGGGCACACCGGAGATATGATGTTTTGGCGACGCAATTGACAGATCGGCAAGTAGAGAGCCGGCAGCACAAGGAAGTAATGCAGGAGAAGCGGAAGGTAGAGTCGAAATTGGCTCGATTGCTGTTGAAGCAAGAGAAGCAGCAGATGCAGGCAGAGAAGAAGCGAAAAGCGGTGGAGCAGAACCGTGAGTGTTTGGAGGCAGAGTGTCGAGAGCTGGAGGAACAGTTGGCAGCTGCGCCGGCCGGCGGGGGCAGTAGCGACAAACGATATCAGGAGATAAGGGGCAAGAGGCAGCAGAGTGAGAGGGCGTTGAAGAGGATCAGCGCGAAAGCGGTCAAAGAGCAAGAGACAGCCAAGAAGAAGCGGGAAGAATTGCAGGAAGAGATTCGGGAAAAGAAGAGAGAACTTGAGGAGGCAGAGGAGAAATTGCTGGAAACGATACGGGAGGAATCACGACTGCAGGCATTGATTGAAGAGCAATACTTTTGCTTGGACGCCCGCCGGAAAGCGTTCATGGATGCGATACGGTTGAGCTGTCGGAACATATTTTACCGTCTACTGGACATTTTCAAACCGATGTACAACAACTATCGTGACGACCACGTCATATTGCGGCAGCTGACGCGATCGATGGGGATCGTTGAGAAACAGGATGGGCAGGTGATTGTACAGTTGCTTCCTGCGATGGAGTTTTCACCGAAGATGAGACGGATCATAGAGGACTTTCTGAAGGTGATGAGTGGACAAATCAATCGGTACTTTGTCGGCAGGTATTTGCCGATACGCATAGAGCTGGCAGCAAATCAGCCCCTGACGTTCGTACAAAGAGCGAGAGAATGAGGGGCGAAACTGAAGTCAGACTGTGCGGAGGGACAAAAAAAGAGAGCATTCAACTTGCGAGAGCTTTCCTAAAATCCCGCGAATTTACTGAGGTCTGAGTACAGGACACCTTGTGGAAGTTGTTGCTCGTTATGACGCCTGCCTCCAAGGGAGATCTCACGAGAAGACTGCCAACTCCACAGGGACCGTTCTGGACTCGTAAAACACATGCCTGCTCTAAAATGGAGTTGTAGCTTTTTACAAGGATGCCAGAATGGACGGTCCATTATTTTGATCTACAGGAGATGCGAATGAAATTGAGAAATGCAATTGGGATCGATCCTGACTCAAGCGGATGCCAACGTGCTTTCGTAAAGCTCGATGGATCTCAGGTACAGCAGCGAGAGTATCTGGCAACCGAAGAAGGCATGGAGAGCTTCATCCGGTGGGTGAAGAGACAGGATGATGCTATCGTCGCGATCGAGGGCAGCAATGGTCTGAGCGCACCGATAGAAAAAGCTCTTAGAGATGCGGAGATTGTTTTCTACTCGTTCAAACCCAGTGATGTTGACAAGTTTCGCAAAGCAGTGCTCGGGCAGAATAAGAACAACAAGAAGGATGCTGAATCAACGGCACGCTATGCCATGGCGTTGGAAAGCCAGGGGAAACTGGACAAATGCAGGCGCGTATGGAAAGCAGATGAAGAATTACAGGGTTTGACTCGTTCGTATGAACAGAAGCGAAAGGAAACAACCAGGGAGGTGAATAGGCTCTGGAAACTGCTGAGAGCTGTCTCGGTGGATCTGTATTTGGCTCTTGGCGGTCGGCACCCAGAAATCGAAATAAGCGAGAATGTCGTGCAAAATGAGGGGATTCTGGCACTTTTAGCTGCAAAGCCGGACATAAATGAGTGGAAAGTACTCTCTGAGGCCGATTTTATGCAAGCGATGGGCAATCGGAATTGTAAGGGCCGTAAGCAACTTCTCAAAGAGATCCAGAAAGTTTCAAAGAGCTTTCGGCCGGTATCACTGGCTGCAAGCTTGATGATCCAGAACACTGCCGAACAAATCATACTTTTAAGGCGGCAGTTGACTGCGATTAAGAAGATGCTTGAGTGCATAACAAAGGAAAATAAGATCGTTAAAACTCTTGAACAGCACAGGGGGATCGGGACACTAACTGCCGTTACTCTCACGGCAGAGATCGTCGATATCAGAAGATTCGCAAAAAACGATAATCTTGCTTCCTATTCCGGTTTGGTCCATCGTGAACACAAAACCGGGAAGAATGATAAGGAGATTCCGAGCCGCTATTTCAATCACAGACTGAAAAATGCTTTCATGAGCGCTGCCGGAAATTATGTCCAGTTTAATCCCAACACGCATCTGGCCGGCTACTACAAAAACCTGGTCAAAAGTGGCATGAAGAAGACCGAAGCGCGCAAGCGTGTTGCCCGAGCTCTTGTTCGGGTATTCTTTAGAGAATTATCTTTGGCAGTTGAGCTCGATGAATCAGATACAGTCGAGCAAACAGAAAGAGGGAATGAAAGTGATATGGCAAACGGCCCAAGCCGCAGTGACAAGGTTCACAGCAACATATCGTTTCAATCCCTCACTGAAAATAATACAGGAGGAGAAGAGAAAATCAAGTCAGAAAAACAGGAAAAGGATGCTGAGGTTGGAACAAGACCGGCACCAGAAAAGATGCCCAATTTTCGGCATCTTTCAGAAACAGTTTACAAATTGATATAAGCGACACAGTTTTGAAATAA
>CAYWWC010000312.1:0-5141 GCA_964461615.1 uncultured Anaerolineae bacterium | reverse complement strand
CGTGCCTGACTACGAACATCAGCTCATTCTTTTGGGCAAATCTGACATTGTCAAACTACTTAAATAGCGGGATGCTGATGGCCATCACAGTTGAAGTTCTGGCTCAATTACTGTTCTTCGCCGGGCTTGGCGAAGGCGACTTGCTAGAGATCGCGACCTACGTCCACGAGCGCACGTTCTCGCCTGGGCAGATGATCGTCTCGGAAGGCGAGCCCTGCCAGGCGGTGTACTTTGTCGCCCGCGGGGTGGTGCGGGCCCTCCGGCTGTCGCTAGAAGGCCGCGAGCAGGTGTTGGCCTATCTCGGCCCTGGCGAGCCTTTCAACCTCGTCCCAGTGCTCGACGGCAGACCCAATCTGGCCACCGTGGACGCTTTGACTGAGGCCTCGCTCTACACCATCTCCTGCCAGCGTTTCCGTCAGATCATGCGCGACCACCACGAGGTGGCCCTGGCCGTCTTGGAGCACTTGGCGGCGGAGGTGCGACATCTGAGCGACATGGTGGAGGGCCTGGCCTTGCACACAGTGCGCACCCGCCTGGCGCGTTTCCTGCTGACCCAGGCCGAGGGCACGCGACATCCCAAACGCTGGACGCAAGAGGAAATCGCCGCGCACATCGGCACTGTGCGCGATGTGGTGGGGCGCACGCTGAGGGCCTTTGCCGACGATGGCCTGATCCGCCGGGAGCGCGGGCGGGTCGTGGTGGTGGATCGAGAGGGACTGGAGCGGGAGGCGGCAGGCGGGTAAGGAAAAAAAGTGACTTTTGTCATAGACAGACGGCTGCCCTGGTGGTATAATAAGGGCAGTCGTTCTTTGATGTAGGAGGTGGGGATGAGTAGGACATGGGCTTTGCCTCAGGTTGACGAGACTCGCTGCACGCTTTGCGAGCTGTGTGTGGAGGTCTGCCCCTGCCACGCCGTGGAGCTGGGGGAACAAGGGCCGATATTCTCCTGCCCGGCAATATGCCCCGCTCCTGACACCTGTATTGCGAGTGCAAACGGCTGTCGTATGTGCGAAGACGTCTGCCCTACCGGCGCCATCACTTGTGCCTTCGAGATTGTCCTGGAGACTGGAGACGTGAAACATGACCATGTTCGGTGAATGCGTTTATCTGGATAACGCCGCCGCTACCCGCCTGGACGAGCGCGTGTTGGAGGCGATGAAGCCATACTTGTTTGAGACTTACGCGGTGGCTACCTCCCAGTTCGGCTACTCGCCGGGCATCGAGGCCAGGGATACCCTGGACGCTGCCCGGACAGCGATTGCCGGAGCGCTGGGAGCTGAGCCCGAGGAGTTCATCTTCACCTCCGGGAGCACTGAGTCCAGCAATATGGCCTTGAAAGGCGTAGCCCTGTCCTTGGGCGAGAAGAAGGGCAGGCACATCATCACTTCCAAAATCGAAGACTTCGCCGTCCTCCACAGCGCCAGGGCTCTGGAAAAGGCCGCTTCCGCTTCCAAGCAAGGCTTCCGGGTGACCTATCTCGACGTGGACGAGTACGGGCGGGTGGACCTGGACCAATTGCGCGAGGCCATCGCGCCGCAGACGGTTCTGGTCTCGATCCAGGCGGCCAACCAGGAAATCGGCACGCTGCAAGACCTGGCTGCCATCGGCGCGCTCTGTCGAGAACATGGCGTGTTGTTCCACACCGATGCCACCCACAGTTTCCCCCGCGTGCCGCTGGACGTGCGGGAGGTGCCGGTTGACCTGGTCACCGTGACGGCGCATCTGATCCACGGCCCCAAGGGCGTGGGCGGATTGTACGTGCGCAAAGGCACGCCGTTGGCCAAGTGGATGGACGGCGGCTTTCAGGAGTTTAACATGCGGGCTGGGGCGGAGAACATCCCCGGCGCGGTCGGATTCGCCAGGGCGGTGGAGCTGGTGACGCCAGAGGAGACGGCCCGGCTGCAGGATATGCGCGACCGACTGATCGAGCGGTTGCTGCGGATTCCGCACTCGCGCCTCAACGGCCATCCTTCGCTGCGACTGCCCCACAACGCCAACATCTCCTTCCGCTTCGTCGAGGGCGAGTCCATCCTGCTGCACCTGGACATGCGGGGTTTCGCCGTCAGCACCGGCTCGGCCTGCTTCAGCCGTTCTTTAGAGGCCAGCCACGTCATCCGGGGCATCGGCGGCAACCACGAGCGGGCCCACGGCTCGGTGCGCTTCACCTTCGGCCGCTTCAACCAGCCCGAGGACGTGGACGCAGTGGCGGATGCCATAGCGGACGTAATCGAGAAGTTACGGGCCATCAGCCCGCTAGGGAAAGAATAACGCATCATCAAATACTAAGGAGGAAAACATAATGCTCAGCAAGGTTATGCAAGACAAGATCAACGAACAGATCAAGAATGAACTGTATTCGGCCTATCTGTATCTTTCGATGTCGGCCCACTTCGAGGCAGCCAATCTGTCGGGCTTTGCTCACTGGATGCGGCTGCAAGGCCAGGAAGAAGTATTCCACGCCATGAAGTTCTTCGATTTTGTCAACAACCGGAACAGTCGCGTGGTGCTGCAGCCCATTGACCAGCCGCCAGTGGAGTTCGAGTCGCCGCTCGGCATTTTCGAGCAGACTCTCGAACACGAGCGCAAAGTGACCGCCATGATCGGCCGGCTCTACAAGCTTGCACTCGAAGAGAGTGACTATTCAAGCCAGGTGATGCTGCAGTGGTTCATTGAGGAGCAGGTCGAGGAGGAGGCCAGCGCCGAGCAGATCGTGGGGATGCTCCAGATGATCGGAGACGAGACCCAGTCGCTCATCATGCTGGATAGGGAGCTCGGTCAGCGAGTGTTTAGTCCTGCGGAACAAGATTCCGGGAGGTGAATGTAATGCCTTTACCATATAGTGAGACCGTGATGGAACATTTTCGTCACCCGCACAATGTGGGTCGTATAGAGAACCCAGACGCCAAATCAATCGAGGGCAGCCCTGCCTGCGGCGACATGGTGGCTGTCTATCTGAAGGTGGACGCAGAAAAGCTGCGCATCACCGACATCAAGTTCGAGTCCTACGGCTGCGCCTCCAACATCGCCACCGGCTCCATCATCACCGAGATGGCCAAAGGGAAGACGCTGGAAGAGGCAAAGGAGGTCACCTGGAAGCAGGCGTCGGATGCGCTGGGTGGCCTGCCGCCCATCAAGACGCACTGTTCCGTGCTGGCCGTGGACGGGCTGCGGGCGGCCATTCAGAACTACGAGGAGCGCCATGGGCTGGTCAAGGAGCGCGTGCCAACCACGGTCGAGGTGGTGCGCAAACGCCTGAAGCGCGTGATGAACCCGCTGGTCGGGCTCGACCTGGTGCGCACCAAGGTGGTCACAGACATCGGGGTCAGCGACGGGACGGTGCGCGTGGTGCTCGACCTGCCCTCTGACCACCAGTTCGCCGCCAACATCCGCGAGGAGATCACCGAAAAGATCGAGCCTTTGTGGGATGTGGAGAGAGTGGCGATAGAGTTTACGGAGTGAGGTGAAACTATGACTGAGATCAAGGTAGACACCCGAGAAGCGAAATGCCCAGTGACTGAGGCAAGCATCACCGTGGATTGCCGGGGTGAGACCTGCCCCGTGCCACTGGTGGAGACCCGCAAGGCGCTGCGGAGGGCGTCGCCGGGCGACGTGATCGAAGTGATCGGCACGCACCCGGTCTCGAAAAAGGAAATCCCGATGGCAGTCGAGGCCCTGGAATTGGAATTGCTGAGCGTCGAGGGGGCGGACACTGACTGGACGATCCGCATCCGGAGATAGGAGAGGGCAATGTCGGATAAAACTACTCTAATCGTTCACAGTGGCGACATGGATAAAATCTACAGCGCGCTGATCATCGGCAACGGGGCGCTGGCGATGGGTATGGAAGCGACGATTTTCTTCACCTTCTGGGGACTCCAGCGACTGCGAAAGAACAGCGTCCTCAGCCTGCCGAAGGGCGGGTTGGAAAAAGGCCCGCTCTCCAAGATGCACATGCTGGGTCTGGGGAAGCTGATGATCGAGCAGCGCATGGATAAAGCCAACGTGGCCTCGCTGGAAAGGCTGATGGCCGACTTCAAGGAGCTGGGCGGCAAGATCATTGCCTGCGAGATGACCATGGAGATCATGGGCATCAGCCGGGAGGATCTGCGCGAGGAATTGATTGACGAGTACGGCGCCGTGGGGACCTACATCCAGGAAGCACGCGAGTCCGCGATCACGTTGTTCATATAGGGCGGGGGAGGGCGCGTGATTCTCTACGCCATAGACCAACCCTCTGCCGAAGCAGCCGGGTACTCGAGCAGCCGGACGAGGGAGAATAAGGAGGTCGAAGAGATGAACACAGAACAAAAATGCAACAACTGCGGCGAGGATTTGGGACCCAATCTGGTACGACGTGGCGAGAAGGTCTATTGCTGTGAGGCTTGTGCCTTCGAAGCGCGGCGCAGCGTGGATTGCGGGGGACGCGCCGATTCCCACATTACCCAGTCGGAGCCATCTGATTAAGCGTAGCTGTGTAAGAATTCAGTCCGAGGAGGGACATCGTGGCGAAGGTCATCAAAGAGCCTTTCTGCGCCCTGTATCCGGTGCCGGTGGTTCTGGTCACCTGCCTGGATAAGGCGGGCCAGCCGAATGTCATCACCGTTTCCTGGTTGGCGCCGTGAACTCGACCCCGCCCAGCCTGACTATTGGCTTTCGCCCCCACCGCTTTTCCCACGCCGCCATCCAGGAGCAAGGAGAGTTCGTGGTCAACATCCCCAACCGGGAACTGTTGAGCGCTGTGGACTACTGCGGACGGGTGTCCCGCCACCGCACATCCGACAAGTTCGCCGAGACGGGGCTGACCCCGGCGGCGGCCTCGCAGGTGGCGTCTCCCCTCATCGCTGAGTGCCCGGTCAACATCGAGTGCAAGTTGATCCACTCCCTGGAGTTAGTTGGGCTCGCACACTCTGTTCGTGGGCCAAATCCTGGCCGTGCACGTGGATGAGGAGCTGCTGGACGAGAGGGAGTTCATTGACTACTCCGAGGCCCAGGCGGTTGCCTATTTGGGCAACGAATACTGGAGTCTGGGTGAGCCTTTGGCCACCGCCGGGTTCACCATGCTGAGCAGGGAATGAGCGAAGCATGACTCAGAGAGCTGCCTCCTTGTTTTGAATCACATTTGATGCCTATCTCCTAAGAGT
>CAYWWC010000311.1:0-5145 GCA_964461615.1 uncultured Anaerolineae bacterium | reverse complement strand
AGTAAAATTATGTCAAAAGAAAGGGCAATACGAAAAGGTGTCGTCAGGAGGTATCAATGTCTGTCGAGCAATTGCCGCTTTTTGCAGTGAGCAAGGAATTGCCTCTCAATGCCGCCATCAGCGGCTTCCACCAGCACATGATCCACAAGGACTTCACGGAGAACACCATCTCTGCCTTCCTCAACGACCTGCGCATCCTTACCAGATACTTGGGCGAAAACCACCCCCTGAGCCAGATCGGCACTAATGAGCTCAAAGATTTCATGACCTACTTGCGCCACGAGCGAGGCGTGCCCTGCAAACCCAAGTCCTATTCTCGCCGCATGACCACGCTAAAGGTTTTCTTCGCCTGGCTGGCCGAAGAGGGAACCATACCCAGCGATCCCGCCGCGCCGCTGATTCACCAACGGGCCAGCACACCCCTGCCCCAAATCCTCTATGAGGGCCAGGTGGAGAGGCTCCTGCAGGCTACGGTGGAGCTAATGCATGCTGAAAAACCCGACGCCCGCCCCCACCTGCTGGTTACTCTCCTCTTGCAGACGGGCATCAAAAAGAGCGAGTGCATGGCCATCCAGCTTAACGACATTGATACCTCACAGCCGAAAGAATCCGTCCTCTATATCCGCCATAGCAACCCCAAGATGAAACACAAGGAGCGCAAGCTACGGCTTTCGGCTGATTTCGTGCCCACCCTGCGCCAGTACCTGGCCGAGTACGAGCCCCAAAAGCAGCTTTTCAAGTGCACCGCCCGCAATCTGGAGTACGTCTTGGATAACGTGGCCCGTCTGGCCAGCATTAAGACCATCTCCTTCGAGATTCTGCGCTGGACCTGCGCTCTGCGCGATTACAAAGCAAAGATGCCATCCGACAAACTGCGTCAGAAGATGGGACTATCCAAGATTACCTGGCAAGAGGCAACGGAAAAGCTGAAGAAGCTGGCCTCGCCACCCCTTTGAACGACAGAACGGCCAACTAGCACACAAGCCAGTTGGCCGTCCCCTTTGACAGGCAAAAGCCCCCCTCCGAGTTGCAGGTTGCAGAATGAGAACCCAAGACTCGAAACTCAAGACCCGAAACCCTTACGTCATCTTCACCACGATGTCACCAATCACATTGGCCGCTTCGTCACCACGATCGGCGGCGTTGCTCAAGTGGCGATAGATCTCCCTGAGCTTGAGCATTTCCATTACATGATCCATGTCTGTAGGCCCGCGGAATAGCTCAGCCAAGGCTTCTCTATAAACGGTCTCCACCCGATTCTCCAGGGCCTTGGCCCGCACCGCGTGATCGTTGGCCACGTTGGGATGATCCTGCAAGCGCACCACCCCCATGTATATCTCATAGGCCGCTTCCCGCAATAGCGAGACCATTCGTCGAAGGTAGGAATTGGGTTCCACTTCCAGGATCATCATCTCGTCCACGGTACTGTTGCCATAGTCTATGATGTCATCAATGGTCAGGGAAAGGGCAAAGATGTCCTCGCGATCAATGGGGGTGATAAAGGAGCGGTTGAGCTCATCTATGAGAATGCGCCGCACCTCATCAGCCTCCTTCTCCACCTGAGCGAGCTTCTCGGCTATCTTTTTGTCGTTGCGCTTCATGAATTTCTCCAGCAATTTCATGCCTTCCACTGTCTTGGCCGCCTGCTCAGTCAGCAAACGCATGAATTTGTCCTCGCGAGGCTTAAATAAATCTCTGATTCTCATGAGTTACTCCTCCTCTCCTATGACTGCACCAAGAAATGTATCACCAAATGAAGCAAAGCCGCCAGCAATGCGGAGGCGGGTATGGTGAGTACCCAGGTGGTGATGATGTTGCCCACCACGTTCCAGCGCACCCTGGAGACGCGCTCGGCCGAGCCTACGCCCAGGATGGCCGAACTAACAACGTGGGTGGTGCTCACGGGTCCACCCAGGAAAGCTGCCCCCAGGACAATAGAGGTCGAAGCGACCTGGGTTGTGAACCCATGCACCGGCTTGATCTTGTAGAATTTGCCCCCCAAAGTTCTTATTATCCGCCAGCCCCCCGAAGCTGTCCCTAAAGAGATAGCTGCCGCCGAAAGAAGTATCACCCACCAGGGAATGCTGAACTCCGCGGAATAGCCTACGGTAACTAGGGTCATGGCGATGATTCCCATGGTCTTCTGGGCATCGTTGGTGCCGTGGCTCAAGGCCAGGGCCAGAGAAGTTACGAACTGCGCACGCTTGAAGAACCAGTTGATCCGAGGCGAGGCCCCACGGGCCAGGAAAAGCACCAATTTCATAAACAGATAGCCTACCACCAAGCCCAGGATTGGCGATACAAAGAGAGCAGCTATCACCTTGAGCAACCCCCTCATCTGGATCGTAGCGAAGCCAAAATCAATGCTCACCGCCCCAATCAATCCGCCTATCAAAGCGTGGGATGAACTGGAAGGAATGCCAAAATACCAGGTTGCGAGATTCCAGATGATGGCCGCCAACAGAGCGGCCAAGATGACGGCAATGGTGATAGACTTGGGGTCGACTATATCATGCCCAATGGTAGTGGCCACAGCCACGCCGAAGAGAAAGGGACCGCAGAAATGGGCCACTGCGCTTAAGGCCAGGGCCTTGCGCGCCGACATGGCCCTCGAAGAGATCATGGTGGCCACGACGTTCGCCGAGTCATGGAAGCCGTTTATGAAATCGAAGAACAGTGCCACCCCAATGATGGCGATACCTACAGACGATAGATTCAACTCTCTCCCTCGCTTGCTAACCTATCCACCCGTTCCAACACCACCTTCTCTCCGCTGTGCACCCTCTTGAAGATGGCGGGATCACCCTCCAAATGCCCGAAGACATTGACCGGGCTGGCCGGGCGAATTTCGTCACCCCGGCTGGCGGGCGTGCGACCGAAGAAGATGCAGAAGGCATTGCCCGCAGGCCAGTAACCCAAATCGCCCTTCTCCACTACCGCCTGAGCATTCTCTTCCTCCAGATGGACAGGGATGGAGAAGTAGATCTCGTCACCCCAGGTGTTGGCCTGCGCTTCTATGGGCAAGGCTTTCCAGATAGCGTCGGCCGTCGCAGTCTCGCTTAGCTCCGCGAAGGCGACGACAGCTCCGGCTGTGATCTTGATCTTAGACATTGAGCACCCCTTTTCTCGGCAGCAGGGCCTGTGTCTAATTCCGCATTGGCCCTCTATCGGTACGCCTGCGGCACATAGGCAGGCAGTCTTTTCTCAGCAAAGATGGGCTGGAGGCGGGCGAACCGCTGCCGGCCGTCAATCAGCGGGATGGCGGGCCAGTCATCGCCGATGAGGGGGCGAGCGTAGCGCACAAAGTCGTCAGTGACGTCCACTCGGCTGGACGCGATCCAGCTTTCGGGGAAGGCCCGTTCGGAGTTGGCAACCACTTCCAATGGCACCTTGTCGTAGCGGACGTGATAGAAGGAGCCCGGCTCTCGCAAGATGGTGGCCATGAAGCCCGAACCTTCATCGAGGGCTATCAGCACCGCCTTTTGCCCGACTTTGTAGGCCTCCTCCAGGTCAACGCTCGAGGCATAGATCATGTTATGGCGCTGGTCGGTGCCCGATACGTTGCCGCGAGCCGACCCACGGGCGGACAGCCCTACTTCGTTCAGATAGTTCACCACGGTCTGTTCGACCGTCATCTGGCTGGAGGAGAACATGGTATGGCCAAAGGAGTCCCTTCGTTCGCCAATCGCACCCACATCGAATCCCTCGCCTATCACCACCAGCGCGCGGCCGCGCTCCCTGAGCACATCGTTCACCCGATCGGCCAACTCCTCCAGAGTCAGGCCCGCCTCCCGCATGAAGATGAGCAACGGCATCTCCCGCTCCGGATCGGCCAGGCGAGCGGCGGCCGGAATGAAGCCGATCTTGCGGCCCATGGCCTGCAAGACTAGCACTGCATCAGATGGACACGAGCCGGCGTTCTCCTGGTCAGCGTTCTGGACATTGAGAGCCCAGTAACGAGCCACCGAGCCATAGCCGGGGGTATGATCTATCAGCTTGAACTCGCTATCGCCCACATCGTTGTCTATGGTCTTGGGCACACCGGTGGAAACGAGTTGCAGCCCTCGCTCCTGGGCCAGCAGCGCCATCTTGTGGGCCGTGTCCATCGAGTCGTTGCCGCCGATGTAGAAGAAGTAGCCGACGTCATGAGCGCGGAAGACCTCAATCACCCGTTCGAAGTCTTCCTGCTGAGCGGCCTTCAGCTTGTAGCGGCAGGTGCCGATGGCCCCGGCGGCGGGGGTGGTGCGCAGCAAGCATATCTCTTCAGTCGGCTGGTCAGAGAGGTCGAGCAACTCCTCTTTCAGCACCCCTTCGACGCCGTGCCAGCCGGCGTAAACCGTGCCGAACGCATCGGGCATGGCGCGGCAGGTCTCCACCACGCCCCGCAGCGAATTGTTGATCACCGGTGTCGGCCCGCCCGACTGGGCGACGACCACGTTTCGTGGTTGGGTCATGCTTCAGCCCTCCTGAGCAATATCACCAGATTATACCAGAAAGTGGATTATCTGGCAATTCCGAGCCGTTTCGGGTTTGACAATCCACACCCATGGTCCCCGCGACGATGCACCCAACCGGCCAGGGCTACCGCCTCTCCTGCGTTATCCACCCTCAATTCACCAGCCGGATAGAGATAAGCCGCCAAACTTCACGGAGAATTGGCGGCTCTTAATGATATAATGATATCAGCTTGAAAACTGACACGGACTACTGGTGCAGATCTTGTAGCGTTCGCTTTCCTCGAAAACGATGGTCTCCCTCCTCGTCAAGCTACAATGGCATATAGATATCGTAAGTGCCGTCGTCAAAAAGGATGAAGACGCGGTTTTTTTGCTTGGGCATGACAAATTGCATACACTCAATCATCAGCCCGCGCTGGAACTCCTGGCGGTGCGCCTCATCGCAGGCTCTCTCCTCATTGAGTTCATAGTACTTGCTTTCCAATTCGTCAAAGGTCATAGCTTTTCTCCTTCGGCCTTTCCTATCCTTCTATTCGCACAACTCTTTGGTCTTGGTGAACGAGACCCGCTCCTCTTGATCGCCCAGGGTGCCCACAAGCTCAATCTCTTCGTTCTCTTGAGGGATGTATTCAGAGCTATACTTTCGCGGTTTTTGTTGACATATGTCGGGATTTGACAAATACTGCTT
>CAYWWC010000310.1:3075-5146 GCA_964461615.1 uncultured Anaerolineae bacterium | reverse complement strand
AGAGACCACCGTGGGTTGCTTTTATCCTTTGCATTTTTCAACAAAGTCATCGAAAGCGACAGGCTGTCAACAGCGACCAGGTCGCCGAAATGCTTGGTGAGGTTGTGGGTGCGGATCATCTCCGGCGAGTTGTTGACGATTTCAGTCATGATGGCTATACTCCAATCTGTTGGCCATTTCACCCCATACCCTGTATCAAACTCCTCGTGGGGCAGCATAACCAATAAAGGAAACACGATATCTTTGTCCGCGTCGAGACGCTGCCGCGCGTTTTCTGCAACGCTTTCTGCAACGCTCTTGGGACGGTTGTCTGGTAAAATATAGGCAAAGAGAACAAAGAGGAGAACCATGAAGACAGCCGCCGCAAACGCAATTAGAAGGATCAAAGATCACAAGGGACGCTATTTGATGAAGGGTATCATTGCCTTGATTGGTTTGCTCATCATTGGCCTGGCCTGGCAACCGCTCACTAACCTGATGGCGCTGCTCAACGATCGGGAGGCAGTGATCGCCTACGTGCAGGGCTGCGGCGTGTGGGGACCGGTTTTCCTCTCATTCATCCAGTTCTTGCAGGTTATCGTGGCCGTTATTCCGTGCCAGCCTTTTATGATAGCTGCCGGCTGCGTATATGGGTTCGCTGGCGGCTTTGCGCTCAACTTGGTTAGCATGGCAGTGTCCAGTCAGCTTGCCTTTGCGCTGGCTCGCCGGGTTGGATACCCGTTGGTGAATCGCATGGTGCCCGCCAGCGTACTGGATCGCTGGATGAAAGTGGCTGAGCGGCGAGGAGCCATGTTCTTCTTCATCATTTACTTGGTGCCCATTTTCCCTGCCGACACGATGAACTTTGTGGCTGGTCTGAGCTCGATCTCTCCACGGCGGTTCCTGGTTGCCAACTCAGTGGGGCGCTTGCCCTGGGCGATCGTGATGACCTTGGTTGGCTCGCATGGTCTGGAGCTCACGCTGACGCCCGAGGTGCTGGCAGGGATTGCTGGGATTGTGGTCTGTGCGGCTGGTCTGTTCGTTGCTTGGCGGTACTTCAGCGCGAAGGGCCATAGCGATGGACGCGGATTCGCGTTGCTCAATGAGCTTGCCCCCTGCCCGGCATGACCCTCACTCTACACCAGTCAGCGCCGCGCGAACCTTGCTCAGATCGCCATACCCAGCTTCTTCTAGCTCGTCCAGCTTCCGTCGTTCCTCGTCCAGCACGCCCCTCGCATCGCAGATGTCCCTCGCTCGCTTGTATGCTGCGATTGCCTCCTCCATAGCGCCAGCGCCAAGCACGGCCAACCCGCTCCGCGCCAGCCCCAGCGCGAAGCACGCCTCACGCAGCTCTGGTGTCTTGGCCAGCAGCGCTTCGCACCGCTCGACCGCCTCGCTGAACGCCTTCCGCGCCGTAGTCTCGTCGTCCAACCGTAGGCAGGTTACCCCCAGCCCTACAGATGCCAGATAGTTACCATCTGGCACGTCCATCACAGCCGCTTCGCCGAAGGCTGACTGTGCCTCGTCAAGCTGCCCGCTTGCTAGCAGTGCCCAACCGAGGTAGCCGTTCAGCCAGCATTGTCCGAGTGGAAGGTTGATTTCCGTGAGAATATTGATACCTTCTCGCAGATAAGCCACAGCGTCAGCGTGGCGTTTCAGGGCCGTGCTGGCGTGGCCCAGGATGCCCAAGACAAGTCCCTCGGTACGTTTGTCCCCGACCTCGCGAGCAATACTAAGGCTCTCCTCGTAGTGGTCGAAGGCTTTTTCCATTTGCCCCATGTCAGAACATACGTTGCCTAGATTTCCTGCGCATTGCGCCTCGCGTCGTTTGTCGCCGATCTCACGGGCAATTGCCAGCGCCGACTCATAGTAACCGAAGGCTTTCTCCAGTTGCCCGAATTCGTAGCAGAAATTGCCCAGGCTGTTCAGATACGCTCCCTCGCCGTGCTTGTCGCCGATCTCGCGGGCGATGGTCAAAGCCGACTCGCAGTAGCCGATGGCTACTTCCACTTGTCCCAGGTCGTAGTGGACTCTACCCAGGAAGGCCAGGGTTTGACTCTGACCACGTTTGTCGCCGATCTCGCGGGCTATG
>CAYWWC010000310.1:0-2975 GCA_964461615.1 uncultured Anaerolineae bacterium | reverse complement strand
TGTCGCCGATCTCGCGGGCTATGGTCAGCGCCTCCTTCAAGTAGCCGGTGGCCTTTTCTACCTGTCCCAGCATCCAATTGGCTCTGCCCAATCCGCCCAGGGCGGCTCCTTCGGTCTCTTTCTCCCCGATCTCGCGGGCAGTAGCCAACGCGTCCTCGTACTGCGCCGCGGCCTCTCGGGCGCGACCCAGATTCCTGTAGGCGTCGCCCAAGCTGTGGTGGTTGACTGCTTTCAAGTGTAGACTCTTCAGCCGGCTAAACAGACGCTCTCGCATCCGGACTACCAACCGCGCGTACCCCCACAGTTGCAGGAAGTCCTGGTCAATGTTGTTCAGTAGTTCGCATGCCTCATTTGCCTGGCCAGCTCGCAGAAGGTGTTCGTACTCGCGTAATTGTGGCTGCAAGTCGTCTATGCTGCGCCACTCAGCTTCGGGCTTGCGCAGTCCTCGATAGTACGCGGCCGCTCGGTCTTCTAACGCTGTCCGTGTATAGATGGTCGCCCCGTCCACGCCCTCGTCTTCCCCAGCTATCAACCGCAGGGCGAAAGCGCGATCCACTGGGTGCAGGGCGTAGCGCCCACCGCCAGACGTCATACGGTTGTAGGACACAAAGTGGCCGCGGATCAACCACCGCAGAGCCGCCGTCACGTCCAGATGAGGCTGCCACGGCGTCAACAGATACTCCACTGCCTGAGCCGTCGCTGGCTCTTCCAGCACGGCCAGCGCATCGACCACTCGCCGCTCGTCGTCATCGAGCCGCCGGTAGACCTCCGCTGCAAGCCTCTCCACCACCAGCGCGTCGTCCAGGAACAAAGCCTCGTCTTCCAGCAGATGATCCAGGCTCAGCGTCCCCTCGGCTTGGTGCAGGACAAAGGCCAGCAGTTCCAGGGCGCGCGGCATGCGCCGTGCCAACCTTGCAGCTTGCTCCAGATCGCTCTGGGAGGCGTCGCGCAGTCCCAGCTCACCATCTGGATCAAGATCGCGCAGCATCTCGCGCGCCTCGTCCAGCGGCAACCCTTCATCCAAGATCACGCGTGGGGCGCGCCGCCGTCCCTCGGGCGACACGTAAGGCCGCTCTCGGCTGGTGACCACCAGGCGGACGCCGCTCTGGCTGTGCAGGCAGCGATCCACAAAGCAGGCCAGATCAGAGTCGGGCAATCGTCCCTTGGCGTCCAACAGATCTTCCAGGTTGTCCAGCAGGATGACGTAGCGCTCCTCTTCCCTCAGAGCCGCCAGCACGGCATCTATCTTGGTCGCTAGCTCCTCCTCTGGCGCAGCCCATCTCTGGGCTAGTTGGCTCCGCGCTGGCTGTCCCAACATCTCGCCCACGTCGTGCACCAGGCGGTCCAGGCTGAGCTCGCTCACCGTCAGGTAAATCAGACCCTTGATGGGTGGCGCGTCGGGGTGGCGGTTCTTTGCCAGGTCATCCAGCACCTTGCAGGCCAGGGCCGTCTTGCCCATGCCCGCTCGCCCCACTACGCTGATGAGACGGGCTGTCTCCCCGCCGATGTGATTGGTCAGGGCCGCCATTTCCGTCACTCGATCGCGGAACAGGTCGCTGACGGCCTGGGGCGGCGCGTTGACCACCCGCTGTCGCTCTTCTCCTTCTTCTTCTTCTTCTTCTTTTTTTCCGATGAGAGGCTGCACGCGGGGCTCTACCAGCGGTGGCGACTCCCGCTTCTGTTTGATGTCTTCGTAAAGCTGGGTGGTCTCCTCTTCCGGGGGTACGGCCAATTCCTCTTCCAGAACCCGCGCGCATTCCTGGTACTGGCGCAGGGCGGCGGCGCGTTGGCCGGCCCAGGCATATAACTGCATCAGGTGGCGGTGGGCCGGCTCGTGCAACGGATCCAGCGCCAGGCGGCGTCGGGCGTGGGCGATGGCCTGCTCGAACTGGCCCTGGGCGCTGTGGCCGCGCGCCAACCGCTCCAGGGCACTCGCCAACTCATCGCGCAGGCCCTGGGTTTGGAAGAACTGCCAATCGTCGAAGGCGGGGCTATCGCGCAAGGTGAACCCCGCCATGAAGTCGTCGCCGCATAGCGCGGCAGCCTCGGTCAGTAGGGGTACACAGTCAGGGCAAGTCTCGCGTTCCGGGTGGTCGTGCGCCCGACATTCCGCCAGCAGGCAGTGAAAGCGGCCTACATCCACCCAGATGTCGGCGTCTGGATTCAGACCGATGGTCTCCCGATCAATCTCCAGCCGCCCTTCCCCCAGGGCTTTCTTAAGCGCCGCCAGGGCACGGCGCAGGCCGGCGCGAGCGCGACTCTGGTCATATTCCGGCCAGAACAACGTGGCCAGTGTATCGCGGCTGTGGCTTTGCCCCGTAACCGCCAGGTAGATGAGGAGCGCAACGGCCTTGCGACGAGCGATGTCAATCGGCTGGTCGTTGCACTCGACGCGAGGCGGCCCAAGCGCGTATAGGCGCAGACGTGTCATTTTCCATGTCCCCCCGATGACAATTATACAGTAAGATGCGGCAAAATCAAAACTCTTAACCAGTTGCGGGCGCTTATCCAGACGGATAGGCACCCGCAACGTGTATGCCATATGCGCAGATAACTCCCCGTTGCAGAAGCTAGCCGGGGAACCATTCTCTCATACAGCTCTCACCACCGGATACTTTTCCATTCTGCCACGAATTTCACGAATTAACACGAAGGTGGAGATAGAGATTAGTGGAATTCGTGCAATTCGTGGCGAAAAATCCAGATAGCGGTTAGTAAAACCGCCCTACTGAAAAAGTGTCCGGCAGCAGAATACAGCTCCTAAGGCTTCTGCAATTTCAAGAAGAACTGGTGCTCTTCTTCCCTCTGATCAACGACAACGAAACCCGTTTGTTCAGCCAGGTTCACATAATAGGACGAGTCTCGCCCTGCCTCTGGCCATAGCACCCCGTATCCCGCGTCAATCTCTTCGTCGGGCAGTCTGACCAAGAGGGGAAACACAGCGACATCCTTGCCCGCGTCGAGACGCTGCGGAA
>CAYWWC010000309.1:0-5171 GCA_964461615.1 uncultured Anaerolineae bacterium | reverse complement strand
GCTGGCGCTACGAAGTTACTCAACCGGCGCTTGTCCTGTAACTACCGAAGGATTTTCGCCCACGTGTACTAGGACTCTTGGGGGAGCACCAGGAGCCGCTCCCGTCGAACAACATGAGGCTTTTCGGCCAGGCCCAGGGCATCCAGCACCTCGTCGGGCCGGCCAGTGCCCTGACTCCCTGCCCGAAGGCGCATCCCCAAGACCCAACTATCGGCCTCTTTTCCCTCAACCCACAAGTCCTCGATCAGGGGGCGCAAGTCGTAATCCTTGCCCCGACGCTGGCGAGGCAGTTGCTCGGCCACAAGCAACTGCCGAACTTGCTCGGCCAGCAGTTTCCCCCCTATCTTCTCCTGCGACCCATCCCAGAACATTGTCACCCGATACTCCGCAGCGCGCACCTGGGACTGCAGGGAGGGCAACTTGGGATAAACCTCCTCCACAGAGAGAACCTCCAGCCCCGGCGGCAGATGGCGCGCTAAGCCCTTGGCAAAGTTGAAGGGAGAGATGCGGCGCTCCAAGACGACGTCCATCACCTCGCCCCGGCTGGTGAAGCCCACAGGCAAGGGAGCGGCGACGGCCATTTTGGGCCGCGGGTTGAAGCCGTGGGAGTAAGCCAGGGGCACCCGCGCCCGGCGCAAAGCCCTCTCCCACAGCCGCATCAAATCCAGGTGAGAGATGTATTTGATCTCCTCGCCCTTGGCGAAGGTGATGCGCAAGCGCTGCGGTGTCCTGGGCCTGTCGAAGGGTTGCGTAGTTGGTTTCATCAACCTAAACTCCATAGTGACAGCAAAACACATCCGAAACCCCGCAGTCAATGCAACCTTCCCGACAATCAATGGTTGTCTCACCGCGCAGGCTGCGCTGGTACTCTTCAATCAGGAATTCCTTCTGGACTCCCACGTCAATGTGATCCCAGGGGAGCACCTCGTCGGGGGAGCGCTCCCTGCGAGCGTAAAAGTTGGGATCAAGACCAGCGTCGGCGAAGGCCCGCCACCAAAGGCCATCGTCGAGTAGCTCGTCCCAGGCATCGAACTTGGCCCCCAACTGCCAGGCGCGGTAGATGACCTGGCCCAGCCGACGGTCGCCACGGGAGAGAGCCGCCTCCAGTAGGGTCGTGCGGGGATCCTGCCAACTGAAGCCGATGCCCGGCCCCCTGAGCCCCCGCCGCAACAGCTTCTGTCCCTCTTCCAAACTCCCCTCGTCGGCCAGGGGCAGCCACTGGAACGGCGTGAAAGCCTTGGGCACAAAGGTGCCGAGGCTGACATTGACCTGAGTCTTCTTCCCCTGATGACGCCGCCCGACGGCCCGCACCTTCTTCACCAAATCCACGATGGCGGCCAAGTCCTCCAGGCTCTCCGTGGGCAGGCCCACCATGAAGTAGAGCTTGATCCGCCGCCATCCGCTGGCATAGGCCGCTTCAGCCGTACGCAGCAGGTCTTCCTCGGTAACATTCTTGTTGACCACGTCCCGCAGGCGCTGGCTGCCCGCCTCAGGTGCGAAGGTCAGGCCAGTCTTGCGCCGCCCCTGAAACATCTCCGCCAGCTCAACCGAAAAAGAATCAATGCGCAAAGAGGGCAAGGAAACAGCCAGGGGCGGGTGCTGATAGCCCGTGGTAACCTGTCGCACCAGGGGCTTGATCTGGCTGTGATCGCTGGAACTCAGGGAGACCAGGGCCACCTCCTCGTAGCCCGTCTGTTGCACCATGTCCTCCACCGCCTCCAGCACCTCCTCCAGAGATCGCTCCCGCAGAGGCCGATAGATGAACCCAGCCTGGCAAAAGCGGCAACCTTTTGTACAGCCCCGCTGGATCTCGATCATGGCCCGGTCGTGTATCACCTGAGTATAGGGCATGACCAGCCTGGTCGGCGCAGGGGGGAGTGTCTCCACTACACGCTTCTGCACCCGGTCACTGGCTTCAGGAACCAACGGCTCCACAGCAGCCACCGTGCCGTCGTCGTGATAACGAACATCGTAAAGCCTGGGCGCATAAACCCCCTCTATCCTCGCCGCCTCCCGCAGAAAAGCTGCCTTCGAGACTCGCAACCCAAAACTCGCAACCCGAAACTCCAGATACGCCCGCACCAATTCCAACAGCACCTCCTCCCCCTCCCCGATCACGAAGAGGTCGAAGAAGTCGGCTACAGGCTCGGCGTTGTAGGCGCAACTGCCCCCGCCGATGATCAGTGGATCGGCGTCGCCTCGCTCCGCTGCCAGGGGCGAGATGCCGGCCAGATCCAGCATGTTCAGCACGTTGGTGTAGTTCAACTCATACTGCAACGAGAAACCTATTATATCAAATTCAGCCAGTGGGCGTCGCGACTCCAGGCTGTAGAGGGGGATGCCAGCGCCTCGCATGGCCTCCTCCATGTCTATCCAGGGCGCATAGACCCGTTCAGCCAGGACGCCCTCTTCCCTGTTGAGAATATCGTAGAGGACCATCAGGCCCAGGTTAGACATGCCCACTTCGTAGACGTCCGGATAGGCCAGGGCTACTTTAACCTCAACCTGGTCCCAATCCTTGACCACGCTGTTCCACTCGTGGCCTGTGTAGCGGGAGGGCTTGGCCACTTTTGGCAGAATGTGATCCAAAACTTGCTGCGTTATGTTCATTTTAATCACTCACCAATTTGACCAGGACACCAAAAATGCTACCCAGGGGCGTCCTCGCCCCGATTTCGTGCTCACCCTCTTGTGCGGGGCGAGGACGCCCCTCCGTAGCAAAGAAAAATGTCGCGTTAGTCACTCACCAATTTGACCAGGATGCGGCGACGGCGCGGCCCGTCGAACTCAGCCAGATAAACTCCCTGCCAGGCGCCCAGCACCAGGCAGCCATCCTCCACCAGGACGGTTTGGGAAAACCCCATCAGGCTGGCTTTGATGTGAGCAGCAGAGTTGCCCTCGGCGTGACGATAGTTGTCGCGCCCAGGCACGATCTTATCCAACTCCATCAGCATATCCGCCCGCACGTCAGGGTCCCAATTCTCGTTGAGGGTCAGGCCAGCCGTGGTATGCGGCACGAAGACGTGGCAGACGCCGCTTTGCACTCCCTGCTCCCTCACAGTCTGCTGCACCGCCGCCGTGATGTCCACCAACTCTGCAGTTGACCTGGTGTTTATCTCCAATTGAGCAATCACCTTCGCGTCTCCTTCCAACACTACGTCAAATTTAGAAAGGAACGAATTTCCTTGCCCCTGATTCGTTTTATTCTCAATTCGTTGTAGTGTTCTGCAAGAGCACCAAAGCAACCGCGCCCAGGAGACCTACGTCGTCGCCGAGGATGGCGGGCACAATGGGAGTATGCTCCCAATAATAACTTGCCATAGCTCGCTCGCGCACTGCGGCCCGGATAGGCTCAAAGAGGAGATCGCCGGCTTTGGTCACGCCCCCCCCGATGACAATCAAGCTGGGATTGAAGATGTGCAGCAGGTTGACTATCCCGACGCCAATGTAGAACCCGGCCTGGCGGAAGAGCTCAATGGCCACTGGATCGCCCGCCTGGGCCGCCTGATTGACCTCTTTGGCGGTGATCTTGTCCAGGTCGCCGCCAACCCAATCGGCGATGGTCGTCTCGATTCCATCTCTGATGAGCTCCCTGGCGCAGCGAGCGATGGCCGGGCCTGCAGCCAGCGCCTCCAGGCAGCCGATGTTCCCGCAGTTGCAATGGGGGCCGTGTGCCTCAATGGTCTGATGGCCCACCTCGCCCGCCAGGCCCTGGGCTCCCAACAGCAGCCTGTTATCAACGATGACGCCGCCGCCAATGCCGGTGCTCACAGTAATGTAGATCAGATCGGCTACGCCCTGGCCGGCCCCGAAGCGCTGCTCCGCCAATGCCGCCAGGTTGGCATCGTTGCCCACCACGACAGGCAGGCCGATCTCCTCTTCCATGAGGGTCTTCAGGGGAACATTTTTCCAGCCAGACAAGTTCGGAGCATCCATGATGATTCCTTTCCGAGGATCCAAAGGTCCAGGGACGACGATGCCGATACCCTGCACCTGCCCCCGCTCCGTTGATCCCATCACCTCATAGATCGCTCCTTTGATGCGGCCCATGACCTGCTTCAGCCCTTCTTTCGCCAGGGTCAGGCAACTGGAGCGTAGGAGGATGCGCCCCTCCCCATCGGCCAGCGCCGCCCGTATCTGGGTGCCGCCCAGGTCTACGCCAACGATCAGCTTTTGCATCATAGCCCCTCCTCGTTCGATTGAGCCTCAAGTATACCACGATTTCACGTCTTGCGCCAGAACTCGTTTTAGGCGTAAGCTGCGGGCAATAAGAAAGCCGCCTACTAATGACGGGCTAACATGGTTCGGGCGCTGGGCAAGGCGACAGTCCTGGCGATAGAAAATGGATGGATTGACGATTTCGTTGGCGGATAGGCGAAGGGGCCAGGGGCGGAACGAACAGGCTTGACATCGCCCTGCAAATACGCTACAATGGTTTAATGATTCTATCAAGCGTGCCGTACCGAGTTAGTGACGATGGAAGACCTGCACATCTCCGAACGGGGTGGGGCGGTCAAGGACGTCATGGATGGCTTCTTCAACCTGGATGGGGGCATGCCGTGCCAACCCGACGGCGGGCTGAAGTGCTTTGGTCATCCGATAGGCGCTTCGAGGCTGCGGGTTAAGGAGACACATTCACAATGAACGATAGCCCACTGGCGGGCATGCGTGTGCTCGATTTTTCTCGCCTCCTCCCCGGCCCCTACTGCTCGCGCATCCTGGCCGACTTTGGGGCCGAGGTCATCAAGATTGAGCCCCCCCCAAGTTGGGGGGGAAAGAGGGGGGGCGACTGGGCACGGTACATACCGCCACTGGAAGAAGGCGAGAGCCTCTTCTTCCGCGCCCTCAACCGGGGCAAGAAGAGCCTCACCCTGAACCTGAAGTCCGACCAGGGGCGGGTTATCCTGCTGCAGTTGGTCGAGACAGCCGACGTGTTGCTGGAAGGCTTCCGCCCCGGTGTGATGGAACGGCTGACTCTAGGATACGAGACACTGGCCCAGGTCAATCCCCGTTTGGTCTATTGCTCGCTGACCGGTTATGGTCCCGAAGGCCCCTACCAGCAGAGGGCTGGTCACGACCTGAACTACATCGGCCTGGCGGGTCTCTTGGACCTGAGCGGCCTGCGGGAAGGGCCGCCATCCATCCCCGGTGTTCAGGTGGCCGACCTGACA
>CAYWWC010000308.1:0-5193 GCA_964461615.1 uncultured Anaerolineae bacterium | reverse complement strand
GGCGCCCCCCCGCCCCCGCCCCTTAAAGGCCGGCGCGCCGCCCGCGCCCCCCCCCCCCCGCGGGGGGGCCCGGGGGGGGGGCGGCTCCCTGTCAAAGAATCCACCCCCTCCCAACCTCCCCCTACCAGGGGGAGGGGTACGATGTTCCCCTCCCTCGGAGGGAGGGGCCAGGGGAGGGTGAGCTCCCTGTCGAGAAGCCCCCCCCCACACAGCCTCCCCCTGCGAGGGGGAGGAGTAGGGCGCAATAAGAGAGCCACCAGAGGTCTCAACCCCTGGTGGCTTTTCTGTTAGAGGTGACGGGCCACATCACGAATGCACAGTACCCTAGCCCCCGCGCCTCCTGGCCAGCGCAACCCCTAAGACCGCGAGTCCAGCCAGCCCGATCACCCCCATCCACGAGGCCAGAAGCTCCAGCCTACTCACCGGTACCATGATCCCACCAACGGGTATGAGGACGTCTAGCGATTTATCGGTGCAGAGTATGTTGTCGGTGCCATCCCATTCGCAGATGGTGTCGTTGCAGTCGGCTTCGATCAGAACCGAAACCTGGCGGTTGCTGGAATCAACGCAGGGGCTGATAACTACGTTATAGGACTGGATAGTAAAAGTCTGGACGCCGCCAGCGGAGGGGATAGAGACTCCTGTAGAGATTTGTGTCCATTGAGCAACTTGGTTGCCGCTGCACCCGGTGTTGCCAGAAAGAGTGAAACGCAGGGGCACGTTGTCAGTGAAGTCTGGACCACAGCCGTTGTTGACTAGTGTAACGGTACCGGATACAGTGCCCTGACCATCACCTGCACAACTGACCACCAGGGTATCACCTTGCACTTCAATGTCCGGGATGGTCATGGGTGAGGTGGATGCACCGGTATTGTCTGTGCCGTCATATTCGCAGATGGTGTTGTCCGGATCAATTTCGGCGGTGAAGTTGCAGGAACAGGTGGTGATACCGGAGGTGAAGGGGAAGAAAATGTCTTTGGTTTCTCCGGCTGCCAGATCAATGTATTCATCGGAGAAAGTTAGCCCGCAGTCGGAGGTGAGCCGCAACACCACGCTGCTAGCATCGACGCAGCCGTTATTGGAGACATTGACGGTAGTGTCGGCTAGGTTGCCGTCACTGACGCAGGTGACCTCGTCGGCAACGCTGTTGACGGTTAGATCGGGCAGGGGATTGTTGTAGGTTTCCACCCGTGTATTGTTGCTGCCATCGCATTCGCAAATGGTATTGAGGGCATCTACGGTGGCGGTAAAGTCGGAGGAACAGGCCGTGGGATCGCTCCAGGCGGTGGCGACATTCAAGGTCAGGGTGGTGGACTGGCCGTTGCTCAAAGCCACTGCGCCGGTCACCGGGGTGAAGGTAAGGTAGTTGCCGGTTAAGGTGACTTGGTAGTTATTGGCCGAACCGTATCCCTGGTTCTGTACGGTGACATCCACTGTACCAGCCAGGGAGTCGCCGGAGCAAGAGAGGTTGCTGAAATCGATGTCCGTGACCACCAGATCGGGCAGGACAGTGGTGTAGGTTTCCGTCAGGCTGTTATTGGTGCCGTCACATTCGCATACGGCATCGGGCCCGTCTACGGTGGCGGTGAAATCGCAGGAACCGTCGGTGCAGTCGGTCCAGGAACCGCTGATGTTGAACTGTACGACGGTGGAAGAACTGGCGGCCAGGTTGGCCACGGTCTCGTTGTCGAAGGTGAAGCAGCCGTCCGTCCCCAGGCTCACCTGGAAATTGGAGGCCGCCCCATCCCCGGTGTTTTCGATGGTGACCCGAACCTCCCCGGAGACATCGTCGTTGGCGCAATCCATCGTGACAAAGCTGATGCCCGTGACGGTCAGATCCGGGATGGGGGCCGTGTACGAATCATCGGTGAAGTCGTTGTCCGTTTCGTCGCACTCGCATTCGTCGTCTTCGCTGTCCACGGTGGCCTCGATATCATACGTGTCGCCGCAGTCCGGGTTCCAGCTTGTTGTGTCGATGGTGACGTTTACGAAGCCGTTGGCGGCGATGGAATCGCCGGTGTAATCGCCGGAGCCGCTCCACCCTTGACCGTCGTCGGTGACGGCCACGGTGAAGTTTCCGGTGGTGGGCCCATCTCCCTGGTTGCGCACCCGCACCGTAATGGAACCGCCGAAAGTACCGTCGGCCGTGCAGGTAATGGTGGGCGTGATGGAGTCTACCACCAAGTCGGGCATGAGCAGTTCGACTGCCGTGGCATTGACCCAGGCACTGCTGTCGCAGGTAGTGTTATCGGTGAGGGGGTCGCCATCCCCCACGCCGCAGCCCCAGCGCGTGCGGGCGGTATTCTGCCGCAGGCTGTCGGTGCAATCGGCCTGGTTGGGCAGACCATCGGGATTGAGCTTGCCCGTAATCTGTACGGTTGCGGAAGCGCCGTCTCCGGCCAGGTTAGTCAGTTCCCAGGTATAGGTGCTGCCGATAAAGGTGGCTGGCGGATTGGAGCTTACATAGTCTATCCAATTGCCCAATGTATCTTCAATGGTCACAATCTGGGACTGGGTTGTTCCGTTATTGGCGACCATGATATCCCAGGTCTGGTTGTTGCCGCAGGCAATGGTGGCATTGGCCGGGGTCTTGGTGATGGCCAGGTCGGGGTACAGGCCGGCAATTTGCTTTTGACTGGTCACGGAATGTTGGTCCGAACCGCAGCAGTCATAGAACCTGAGATTCAATCCCACATCACCGGTGGTGTAACAGGCGGATCGGACGGAAAACTTCAACACCAGGGTATCATTCCCGCCACTTGCCTGCAGCGTGGCTGCCAGGTCATCGGCTCCCCCCTTGGCTCCCACGTTGTAATAGGTCAGAGCCTGGCCGGCAATGGCCGGAGCGCCGATACCAACGGTAATGCATGAATCATCGGTGCCGACACAGAGTTCGGACGTGCCGGCATTGTAACTGAGGCCTGTAGGCAGAGTCACCACCAGGTCAAGGTTGGACGCATCGGTACTGCCGGTGTTTTCGATTTTTGCTGTTATTTCGGTGTTGGTATTACAGGTATTGATGTTATCAGGCCATACTGCCACCTCCAGGAAACTGAGGGCGGGCTGGCGGGTGGCGGTATGGGTTTCGGCCACCGACGTGCTTGACAGACAGACACCAGCCTCGGAATCGGGTTTGGTAGCGGCATTGCCGTCAACAGTACCGCAGCCCCACCAGGCTTGCACCATATTGTCAAGGTCACTGCTGCATACCAGCGCCGGGCTGTCGGACGTGGCGTTCAGGGTGAGCACTGCGGATGAACCGTTGCCCAGGTTGGTCAATTCCCAATTCAGCTTTTGTCCCGTTTGCTGCATGCCTATGCCATTGTAAGGCGCAGCCCAGGAGTGGGAGTTGTAGGTAAAAGCGTCTCCCAGGGTGTCTTCGACGTAGACAACGGGCAGGTTGTAACCGCTGTTATTGATGATGGTTACGATATACTGAACAGCATCATTGCAGCCGATGGGTTCATCATCAATGGTTTTGGTGATGTTGATATCGGGTTCCCGGAAAGCCACCGTAAACACACTACTTGCGGTATTGAACACATCGGCGCAGGGGTTTTCATACTGGGTGGACGCAGTGATGTCCCCACCGGCAAAGGGACAGTCGGCGGACATGTCGAACTCGATCTCGATGGTGTCGCCGGGAGTGGCCGTGGCCAGCCCAGGAATCTCGGTGCTGGTCCACACCAGGGGCGAGACAGTGGGACTGGGATCGTATGCCACATTGGGTCCGTTCCAGCCGCCGCCGTTCAAGCGCCAGCGGGTGCTGCCGGAGACGTAGAGTAGATTGGGCGGCAGGGTCTCGGTGACCTGGAGATTGTAAACCGTGATCTGGCCGGCGTTTCTCAGGGTGATTGTGCCGCTTATGGCGGAACAGGCATTCACACCCCCGGCCGGGGTGACGGTGGTGGTGTTGATTAGATTGGGGGCGGAGACATTTACGATGGAATTGTCGGTGACATCGGTCTGACAATCCACGCTGTTGCAGCCCCAATTGGCGGTGACGTCGTTGGTCAGGTTGGTGCAATCTATCAACCTGGCGATAAACGTGATCTGTCGCCGCTCTCCAGCGGCCATGGACGTAATCTCTACGGATGCGCCGTTTATGGCCCCTCCATTATGATCCAACGAATCGTTGATGGTGACACCGGTCATGTTGTCCACCACCACCGGGTTAACGCCGTGTTCGTACAGCAGGCCGCTGCCCAGTACGTCGTCCACCCACACGTTGTAAGCGGTGCCGGTGCCGCGGTTGGTGAGGTAGATCTCCCACTGCACCTGGTTGGTTACGGCATAGTAGGTTTCAGGCGTTTTTTCGATCAATAAGTCGCCGCTCAATAAAAGTGCGGGGGTTTCCGTGGCTGTGGTGGAACAGGTATCATCGAAGGTGGCGTCGTCGTTGCAGTTGTCGTCGAAATAGGCGGTGGCTACCAGGTCACCACTGCCGGTACACCATTTCTGTACTTGCAACTGCAAGACGGCATCCTGACCGCTGCCGGTGAAACCGTCCGCAAAATACCATACATAATCATCTCCCACCAGTGCAGGAGTACAGGAAGTCGGGGCAACGGCACCACTGCAAACCGTGGCCGCGGGATCAACCACATAGTAATTAAGACCAGACAGCACCAACCGCACATCCTTAGGATCGGCAGTGTTGGAGGTCTGGGTGAGGGTCATGGTGATTTGTTTTTGCTCGCATTTGTGGAAAACCTGGCCCAGGCCGGCGATAGACAGCGACATAGCGGGTGATACGACGTTCACTACCGTGGTCTCGTGGATAGTGCCGTCACCGACACACTGGCCGCCGGTATAGCCCAGGTCGAGGCTGGACCACGAGTAGAAGGTGGTACCATTGCACGCAGCCAGGGCTTCGTCGGTCAACGTCAGGGTATAAATAATGGTCAGCGTTTGACCGGCCAGGGATGTGGCTGCACAACCGGAAAAGTCGAGTGCCAGGGCACCGCCGGCGCCGGCCGTGGTATCGTTAATGGCCACGCAGCCCGTAACATCGCCGCTGCCCGTTAAGTTGACACTCAAGGAAGCCGCCTGGTAACGCTGTTCATTTTCTGCGTGTTCCGTGAAGGTCAGGTCGTCCAGGTTGATGGCAGAACCGCCGTCAAATACATAGGTATTGGTGGGATGGTTCACAATAGGTTGACACTTTAACAATCGCATAGGCTTGACAACAGC
>CAYWWC010000307.1:0-5204 GCA_964461615.1 uncultured Anaerolineae bacterium | reverse complement strand
GGAAATGGTTCTTGAAAAAGGAGAGGACTAAATGCCTCGCTTAAACATTCCCTGGGGTTTTCATCTGGACATGCTTCTCGCTTTGCCCTGTATGATCTTGTTCACAAGGATGATCGCTTGACCCTGACCCCAACTCGCTTCATTTCAACCACCATAGACGAGGTGTACCAGGCAATGCGAAACAACCCTGGCCTACCCAACAAGGACGAATTCGTGCAAAAACTGAACACCAAGTTACAAGCCAGACTCAGTGTGCGGTTCAGTCAAACCAAAAAGCGGGGGAGCAGAGGATTGCGATAAGTGATGCGGGTTGACCGCACAGCCAAGTCCGCGAGGCGCTGCTGGCCCTGTGCGACGCGCTGGCGGCGGAGGTCGCGGCGGCGGAGGAGGAGGTTCGTGCGCGGCTGCTCCAGGCGGTGCTGAACGGAGGGTAGATGGTGTCCGACATGCAAGTGTGGATCTCAGTCCCTTATTCTACGGGAGCCTGTGACAATTATAGTTAGGCGGACCTATCAGCTTGTCGTACTGGTTTTGGTAAATGGCAAACCAGTGTTCAGAGAAAGGCCCAGTCCGGATGGTAAGATCTGATGCAGGGATATCGAATGCAATGTGGTTGTTAGTGTTGATAAGTTTGATAGGTATATTGTCCAGCCTGATACAGGGTACAATCTCGAACTGGGCATACGACTTACTACGAAACGCTGGCTTCTTCCCAGATCGCCCGTCACTGAAGCGAGTGCTTATCGTCCTGGTAGCGCTCCTGCTCTTGGTTCTCCTGGTAGCTCTTCTAGACGTCATCCCTCTACGGATATTGGGGCAAGCCAGTCCCGATGATGCATACGTCAAAGTCCTCAACATCTGGAGAGCCAAGAACGGCACGTTGATCGGAATGGGCGTCATCACATTGAGCATCATACTCCTCATCGCTTTGCGAGTCAATCTTGCCAGCTGGATTTCGCCAAGGCTGAGGAGTAGACGAGACAAACGTTCCATCCGCAGTCTGTTTCGCAGTCTGAACTCCAGCGAGCTCCAACACCTTTATCAGTTCATTCGGCACAAGACCTTAACAATCGAGTTCGATGAAACTGATCCAGTTGTCGGGTTGCTTCAAACGAAAGGCATTATCTACCGCCCGCCGTATGCCCTCTACGGTGAGCCTTTCAGAATATCACCCAGTCACCACCAGTACTTGACCGACCATCCAAAGCTTTTTCGGAACGTTGTGTCCAAGGAGAAAGCATGAACATCTCACTTTATGTAACTTTTATGCAAAGGAGTTCGTGCGATGACGCAAAACACACGCATTAGTTTCGAGGGAAAGGACTACATTTGGACAGGCACGGACTGGTGTGACGCCGAGACTTTCCTGACGCCCCCGCTTGTCATCGTAAGAAAACTCAACAGACTACTCGAACGAGAACTAAGAAGTGAAGACACAGCCATCTCTGATGCATTCGTTTTGGTCAACCGTGCAAGCGTAGCACGCGATGCCTTGCAGTATAACCGCGCAGAGACACTGATCCGGCGGGCTCTCAAGTTGTCACCCGGCGATCGCGCGGCTCTAGCGGTTCTTTGCTCGATTTTGCGAGCACAGGGACGACCCAAGAAAGCACTTGATGAGACTGAGGCATTTAGGAGAGAACCACACCCACCACTGCTCACATCACGGGCGGCAGCGCTCTGTGACCTCAAGCGGTGGAAAGAAGCGAAACAAGAAATCGGTCGAGCGCTTGCTATTGGAGGGAGTGAAGAAGCATTCAATGTCGTTCATCGCATAAAGGCGGCAAAGCCGAATTTATACCGGTAATCTTGAATGTTGAACAAGCAAACACAGAAGCCACAGAGCGAATTATGGAGGCGCGACCGGTGCTGGTGGAACTGAGCAAGGCGCGGGATGTGATACCGGACATGCGCGATAGCCTGCTGCTGCACGCCGGGCCGCCCATCACGCTTCGAGGTCAGCCTCAGGGCAAAGCATGGGAGCGAGCCTCCGGGCCGATGCAGGGCGCGATCACCGGAGCCTTGATCTTCGAGGGGAAGGCGACAAACGAGGCGGAAGCCCAGGCCCTGTGCGACGCGCTGGCGGCGGAGGTCGTGGCGGCGGAAGAGGTTCGGGCGCGGCTGTTCCAGGCGGTGCTGAACGGGGGGTAGACGGTGGCCGATCAGCCATTAAGCCCACAGTCAAGAAGAGCGTCTCAGGGCCTTGGGACTGTAACCAGCCTGGGCAATTCCTTTTGACAAGAAACGGAAGTAGGTGTATCCTCATTGGTAGATACACATTGGAGAAAGCCAGATGACGAGAAGCACAGGTAACCGTCCAGCAGAGGTTTTTGGATACCCAAGAGGTGAAGAATGACAGTGCGCCGAAGAGACCCGGCTCAGGCAATCACGCTAAATCTACCACAAGCAGTCTACAAGCAAATTCGGCAGGCAGCGGAAAAGGTGGGGCGGCCAGTCAACGAGGTGTTGCTTGAAGCGGTCGCAGCCGTTGCTCCGGTCATCGGAACCGGGCCAGAAAACCTGCGCACGGCGCTGGCACAGATGGCCTATCTTAACGACGCCGCTCTGTGGCAAGCTGGCCGGGCAACGATGACGGCCGAACAGCGAGAGCATCTCGAAGCATTGCACGACAAACAGCAGCGTGAAGGACTGACACCCGATGAGCAAGCTGAGGAACAGACATTGCTGTCGCTCTACCGTGAAACGCTACTCGTCAGGGCTCAGGCGGCAGTACTGCTCAAGCAACGTGGGTACGACGTATCTGACCCGCTACAATTTGCATCGCTGTCATGAGTCCACCCACGAAGCGCATCCCAGCGGCACTCCGCCGGCGAGTGGCCGAATCTGCGCATTTTCGCTGCGGCTACTGCCGGACATCTCAACGCGTCATCGGACCGCTGCTTGAGATTGATCACCTTGTTCCCCAGGCACGGGGCGGCACACATGATGAGGACAATCTGTTTCTGGCGTGTCCGATGTGCAACAGTCACAAGGCAGACCGGATCGAAGCGGTTGATCCCGAGAGTGCAGCGACCGTCCCGCTCTTCAACCCTCGGATAGAACAATGGGGTGACCACTTTGAGTGGACCGAGAGTGGCACAGTCATACGTGGGAAAACACCGAAAGGTCGGGCAACTATCGCTGCGCTTAACATGAATCATCCTGACAGCGTTGCTGCTCGTCGCCTGTGGGTGATCGCTGGTTGGCATCCCCCAGTTGATTGACCCCAAGCATAGACTGAGACAGCACGCGGCACATCGCCCCCGCCAACCGCGACGACGCGGGTTGGCGGCACAACCAGGCCCGCGAGGCGCTGCTGGCCCTGTGCGACGCGCTGGCGGCGGAGGTCGCGGCGGAGGAGGAGGTTCGTGCGCGGCTGTTCCAGGCGGTGCTGAATGGAGGGTAGATGGTGTTCGATGAGGCATTAGAGCAAACGGTAGAGGTACAGCCACCTGGCCCTAATCCCGAGTCGCTTCATCTCGACCACCATAGACGAGGTGTACCAGGCAATGCAGAACAATCCTGACTTACCCAATAAGGACGAAGCCGCTTCGCTTTCCAAATTCGTGCAAGAACTGAACCCCAAGCTGCAGGCCAGATTCAGTGTACAACTTAGTCAAACCGAGAAGCGGGGGAGATGAAAGAGCTACGATTTGCTTGGGATGACGAGAAAGCTGAAGAGAATCAGAGAAAGCATGGGGTTTCCTTCGCCGAGGCCGGAACAGTTTTCTACGACGAGGTTGCCAGGTTGCAGTATGATCCTGATCACTCTGAAGACGAGGAGCGTTTTCTGCTACTTGGAGCGAGCTATTCCTTGCGCATCCTTGTCATCAGTCATTGCTACCGAGAGAAAGATACCGTGATACGCATAATCTCAGCCCGGAAGGCAACCAAGAACGAGCAGAGGCAGTATGGAGAACTTCTGTAATGAGAGAAGAGTACGATTTTTCACAATCGATCAAGAACCCCTACGCCGACCGTCTGAGGAAGCCCATCACTATTCATCTGGGGCTAGATGTGATCAAGTACTTCGAAGGGATGTCAGAAGAGACAGACATTCCATATCAAGTTTTGATCAACCTATACTTGAAGGACTGTGTGCAGTCGGATCGTAGACTGTCCTTTGCGTGGGTATCCCCAAGAGAGGCATCTTTAGACAAGAAAGAGGCGGGCTGACATCGTTGCTGGTTGCTGCTCGCCGCTTGTGGGTGATTATGCACGAAGGCCGCCCCTCATCCTCCTTCGAGGTCAGCCCCAGGGCAAAGCCTGGGAGTGAGCCTCCGGGCCGATGCAGGGTGCCATCACCGGAGCCTTGATCTTCGAGGGGAAGGCGACAAACGAGGCGGAAGCCCAGGCCCTGGTGGAGTCGGGCGAGATCGAGCTTGACGCTCCGCTTCGCGCCAGCAGGTGAACCCAGACGTTAGTGCGCCGCACCGTGAGAGGAATACAAGAAGGGAGAAGACGATGAGCATAGCACGAGTAGAGGAGATTCAAGTTGCGATTGAATCCTTGCCTTATCAGGACTACATACACCTGAGGCAGTGGTTTTCGAAAAGGGACTGGGAAAAATGGGATAGGCAAATTGAGGCCGATTCAGAGTCAGGAAAGCTGGATGTCTTGATTGAGGGGACCCTCAAGGGAGTGATCATTGAGTTAGCTCAGGAGAGAAGAGACCTATTCTTTGAGATGATCCTGGAGGCCATTGAGGAAATCGGTTTGGCGAATGCAATCCGCGAAGGCCGGCAAAATGAATTTGTCAGCGAAGAGAGTATCATGGCGATTCTAGAGAGGCAGGCGTGAGAATAGCATTTGAAGCGAGTTTTGCGCGAGACTTAAAGCGTGTCAAAGATAAACAGCTATTGCGGCGTGTCGAACAAGTGATTGGAGAAATCAAAGCGGCCACTGAATTGAGTGACATCAAGCGCCTGAGCAAGCTTAAGGGCCATGACACCTTCCACCGCATCCGCTTGGGAAATTATCGGATAGGGATTGAGGTACTTGAAGACAAAGTGATTCTGGTGAGGATTTTACATCGCAAGGACATTTACAGATATTTTCCATAAGAGAGGCCCAGCCCAGTTTCCTCGATTCTCCACCGGGCTGCAGGTTTCGCCCCCGCTGCGAGCACACCACACCTCGCTGGGCGAAGGAACCGCCACCACCGTATGTCAAAGCATTGAATCGAAAGGAGCACAACCATGAAC
>CAYWWC010000306.1:0-5244 GCA_964461615.1 uncultured Anaerolineae bacterium | reverse complement strand
CGATCCCGCTGCCGGCAAGCTGGATACAGGCTGCGGCTGCCCAGGGAGCGACGCTAGAAACCACCGCCGACCTGACAGCAGAGGCCGTGGGCGGCATCGCTTCCTTTGCGCCCCAAATGCTGGATGAGCTAACTTCGGAGATGCTGCTGGCGATGCCGCTGGACGCGCTGGCGGCTCTGCCGTTAGACTATCTGGCCGGGCTGGATGCGGACACTCAGATGGCTCTGGCTCAGCGAGCAGTGGAAGCCACGACCGAAGTTAAACCCGAAGCGGCAGACAGTGACGATGAAGAATCTCCCGCACTGCCCGAATCCTGGCTGGCACTGGCCGAAGGAGCTGAGATGCCGGTGCCCGTCGAGTTCAATACCGCTGCCGATCTGCAAAACAATCCCTTTGGTATGAGCGTGGCCGACCTGCTCAACATAGTGGTCGCCAGCGCGCCTGATGGGGCCCCGACGCTGATAGGCGACCTGACGCCAGAGATCGTCCTCTGGTGGGTGGAACAAGACGCTAGTTTCTACGAGGGGCTGTCGCCCGAGATAGTGGCGCTGCTCTCCGATGACGTGCTAGCGCTGATCCCGGAAGAAGTGCTGACAAAAGAGGCTGAGGTCGAAGAAGAGCCGGTCGAGTCGCCCGTGCTGCCGGAGACCTGGCAGGCGATGGCGGAGGAGGCCGAAAGCCCAGTGCCGCTGGCGTTCGAGACGGCGGCTGATCTGCGAGACAACCCCTTCGGTATGAGCGTGGCCGAACTACTCAACATGATGGTGAGCGGCGGCGTGCTGCCCGATCCGGTCCCGCTGATGGGCGACCTGACGCCGGAAGTCTTCCTCTGGTGGATGGAGCAAGACGCAGAATTCTTGCCCACGTTGGAACCATCCACCTTGCGTATCCTGTCCGCTGACGTTCTGGCCGCGCTGCCGCAAGACTTCATGGACACGCTGGAGCCGGACTTGAGGGCGGAGTTGGAAGGCATCGCGTCTGGTGAGATCGAGGCTTTCATACCCACGGACAGCATCAACCGCACTAACGGCCAGCCCAGCCTGTCGCTGACTATCTACAAGAATACCGAGGCCAACACCGTCGCCGTCACCCACGCCGTTTTCGACCGGCTGGAAGAACTGGTGTCCGAGAACGGAAAGGTGCGCACAGATGTGGTCTTTGACCAGGCCAGCTTCATCGAGGAATCCATCACTGGGGTGGCTCGTGAGGGAGGACTGGGCGCGCTCTTCGCGGTGCTGGTTATCCTGCTGTTCCTCAGCGGCTTTGTCAACGGTCGTTACAAGCTCAGTTGGCGCAGCACGCTGGTCACAGCCGTCAGCATCCCGCTTTCGGTGATGATGGGCTTCGCCTTGCTGAAGTGGCTGCCCCCGACCCTCAATTCCATCCTGCTTCCCCTGGCCGAATCAACCAGAGACGTGGCCGTCATCGGAACTCTCGTTTCCTTCTTGCTCAAGATCTTCCCCACTGGAGTCACTCTCAACATCATGACTCTCTCCGGTATGACCGTCGCCGTTGGCCGAGTGGTGGACGATAGCATTGTGGTACTGGAAAACATCTACCGCTACATCCAGCGCGGCGAAGACCCGCGCCGGGCGGTGATTGACGGCACCCGCGACGTGGCAATCCCAATCTTCGCTTCCACCGTCACCACCGTGGTAGTCTTTCTCCCCATCGGCCTGATGGGTGGAATGATCGGAAACTTCTTCCTGCCCTTTGGAATGACTGTGACCTACGCGCTGCTCTCCTCCTTCGTGGTCGCCATCACCATCGTGCCGCTACTGGCCTACCTGTTCATCCGCAAAGAGCACTTGCCGCCGGCCGGAGAGGAGACCGTGCCGCAAAAGGTATACACACCAGTGCTGAAATGGGTGCTCAACCACCGGCTCTTGACGCTAGTTGCCGCCATCGCCATCTTCATGGGAAGCATGTGGCTGCTTGGCCAGCGGCCCCAGACCTTCATCCCCGACCTGGGCGAGCCAACCATCAACGTTAGCGTGGACCTGCCCAGTGGCACGACTATGGCCGAGACCGATGAGCTGGTGCATGAGATGGAAGCATCGCTGGCCGAGATGGACGGCATCCACGTCTACCAAAGCCAGGTAGGCATCAGCGGTGGGATGCAGGCTTTCTTCATGGGGAGCTCGGTTGACCAAGGCGTGGCCGAGATTGGCGTCTACGCGGAGTCCCAAGGAGATATGGAGCGACTGACCGGCGTGATTCGCCAGCAGGCCGAGGCGGTCTTTGGCGCGGAAAACGTCATCGTTTCGATAGCCGCCGGGATGACCGGTGGTGTTGCCAGTGGCTTTGACCTGGTGGTGGCTGGGCCGCCTGAAGCCCTGGCGGAGATTGACAGTCAGGTACTTGCTGCGCTGCAAGATGTGGAAGGCCTGGTCAACGTCAGCAGCAACCTGGCGGCTGGCGATGTCATAATCCGCGTGGACGGGCAGCCGGCCGTGCGCTACAGTGGCGAGATCGAGAGCGAAGATACCATGGGCGTGCTGGCGGACGGCAAGTCGGCGGTGCAGGAAATGGAAGGCTTGCCGAGCGGCGTCAGCGTGTCAGAAGGCTTTGTGGCCCAGATGCAGACCGAGGGCTTTGCTCAGTCGGGCCAGGCTCTCCTCATCTCCATTGCCGTCGTTTACCTGGTGATGGTGGCTACCTTTGGCTCCCTGGCTCACCCCTTCGTCATCCTCTTCAGCTTGCCGCTGGCAGTGGTCGGCGCGGCGCTGGGGCTGTGGATCACCGACAAAGTAGTGGGTATCTCGGCCATGGTCGGCCTGATGATGCTCGTTGGCATCGTCGTCACCAACGCCATCGTCCTCATTGACCGCGTGCGGGTGAACCGCCGCGAGCGGGGCATGGGGATCTACGATGCGCTGGTGGAGGCTGGCCGCACCCGGCTGCGCCCCATCCTGATGACGGCCATCGCCGCTATCCTGGCCCTGGTTCCGCTGGGGATGGGCCTGACGGAAGGCGCGCTCATCGCATCTGACTTGGCAGTGGTAGTGATAGGCGGGCTGCTCACCAGTACCTTGCTAACCTTGCTGGTGGTCCCGGTGGCCTACAGCCTGGTGGAAAGCGCACTGCGCCGTTTGCCGGGCCGCAACTAATCTTCGGAGAAATGGCCGATTGAAATCGGTGCTGGGGGGCGCTTAAGCGCCGGGCGACCGCACAGGCGGTCGCAAAACCCCCGTCCACGCAGGTGGACGGCCGGCGCAAAGCGCCCTCCAGCCGCAGATTTGAACCTGTCGGCCATCCGAAAGAATCACAAGTGAGTATAAATCATGACCAAACCAAATCAGAGTTTGCAGAGTTCAAGAGCGTGGCGAAAACACTACGATCCCCTCGCGCCGAAGGCGGGAGATAAGGCGCCCGGTTTTGAACTGAGTGACGTGAACGGCGAAAATCCGGTGCGCCTATCGGACTTCAGAGGCGAGAAACCAGTGGCCCTCGTCTTCGGGAGCTTCACCTGACCGCCTTTCGTCAAGGGGGCCGTGAGCCTCCGTGACCTGTACGCCCAGTACAACGACCGCGTGCAGCTCCTGGTCATCTATATTCGTGAGGCGCACCCAGAGGACGGATGGTCTCTCGGCAAGATTGGCAGCCTGGGTAAACGTCTAGGCAAACTTGCTGGCCCTGCTAAGCACGTCCAGCAAGGAATCTACGACCCCCAGACCATCGAAGAGCGCAGGAAGGTCGCAGGGATGTGCCAGACAGCACTACAATATGGCATACGGACCTACGTGGACGAGATGGACGATACGGTGATGACGGCCTACGCTGCCATGCCTGACCGGTTGTACCTCGTCGGGCTGGATGGGCGCGTGGTCTACGCCGGCGGGCCGGGCCCATTCGGATTCAAGCCAACGGAGTTAAAAGAAGCCATTGATGCCTACCTGAGCCAACAAGAGGGATAGAGGTTCTCCTACAATGGAACAGACATTGGCCATGCGCGAGGCGCTGCGCATCTTTCGCCTGGCGCTGATCGTCAAGTTAGCTTTCCTCGGCCTGGGCCTACTGGTGGCATTGGGCTTGGGAACCCCAGCCCAGTTGGCGGTCTTATTGCGCGCGGCCCCCACGCTGCTGCTGGCCCTGCTGGTGCTGCCTCCCTGGCTGGAGCGGGCTCTGGGCCGGCGGCTACTGGCTCTGGGTTTGGGCCTGGACATACTCTTTGAGAGCCTGCTATCGGCCCCCTTCTTTTTCGAGCAGCGGTTTTTCTGGGTCCAAAACTTGGATCTCTCAGAGCCGCTCAGTCGCCACTTGATGGAAGCCCCGCTGACTGAGCCCTTCTTCTTCTTGCTTATCCCCTTGGTATTGGTGGCCTGGGGCTATGGCCGGCGGGGGGCTGTGTGGGGGAGCACCTGGGCCACGATTCTGCACCTGGGTACCGGGCTGTGGGCGCTGCAGCAGGACATTCTTGCTCAGCCCTTCTTCGTGGGAGCGCTGTCCCGCATTGCCCTGCTGTACCTGGTGCCCCTCCTCGTCAGTATCCTGGCCCAACGAGAGCGGAAGCAGCACTCCCAACTGGAAGCCGCTCACCAACGCCTGCGTCGCCACGCCGCCACCGTTGAGCAGTTGGCCGGCAGCCGCGAGCGGAACCGCCTGGCCCGCGACCTGCACGACACGCTGGCCCACTCCCTGGCCGCGCTTTCCGTGCAACTGGAAGCGCTACGTACCCTGGTGGTCCACGAGCCCGCGGCGGTCCAGGACGCCCTGAACGATGTCACGACCCTGGCCCGAAACGGGCTGGAGGAGTCACGGCAGGCAATCCAGGCCCTGCGTACCGATCCCCTGAAGACGCTGGGTTTGGTCGGCGCGCTGCGGAACACGCTTCAGGCTTTCCAGGCCCGAACCGGTGTGCAGACTAACTTGATCGTAGCCGGCCACGAGCCTGACCTGACGGATGAAGAAGCCCAGGCCCTGTTCCGCATCGCCGACGAGGCGCTGATCAACGTGGAGCGCCACGCCGCCGCCCAACAGGTAACCGTACGCCTGGCCTTTGGCAGCGATCAGATTGACCTGGTGGTCCGGGACGATGGCGTGGGCTTCGATCCCGCCGCTGTGGATCCCGACCACTACGGCCTGACCGGGATACGGGAGCGGGCGGCGATGATCGGGGCGGCGCTGAAGGTGCACAGCCGTCCTGGGGGCGGGACCAGGATTTGGTGTTCGGTGGAGAGGTGACGCGAATTCACTACCGGACACTTTTTTATTCTGCCACGAATTTCACGAATTAACACGAAG
>CAYWWC010000305.1:0-5250 GCA_964461615.1 uncultured Anaerolineae bacterium | reverse complement strand
TGATGTGGTCAGTGAAGGACAGGTTGATGCGGTATTGCGTACGTCGTCTTTGATGAAAAGCTGGCATCCTTAAAGCCCCGGTGTGACAAAGTCCTTCTACCGCGTATTGGAGACGGGTGTTGGGCGACTGGAACCTTGAACTCAGTGTACCACAGAACAGAGCAAAGGTCAAACATCAAGCCAAGGACGTTTGGACTACGAAACAGGCGGAAAGACACGAGAGAACGCGAAAGCCTTTCGTGGCTTTCGCGTCCCTTCCTAACCTTCGTGATCCAAGATCCCAACAAGCCTACGGCTCAGGATAGATCTGCACAAAGGCGGCGTCCTGAACCTGGAAGATGTAGATGCTCTGCTCCTTGAGGTCGCCATCCTGATCATAGGAGACGTGACCCATGAGGGTATCAAAGTCCAACTGGCGGATGGCCTGAGCTATCTTGGCGGAGTCAAGACTCTTGGCCTTCTTGACTCCCTCCGCCAAGACCTGCATGGCGCTGTAGCCGTTGATGCTGTAGGTATCGGGGTTGCGGTAGTCTACCTCCTGATACTCTTTGACCCACTGCTTGTCAACAACGACCGCCGGGCTCGGCGCGAAGGCGCTAATGTAGATACCCTCCGCTGTCCCATCCGCATCGTCAATGGTGGCCGACAGAAAAGCGCCGTCACTGGCCAGGAAGGGAACGATAATGTCCGCCTTGACCAACTCGGCCCGCAGGAAAGGAGCCTCGATCTCGTAGCCACCATAGAAGATGGCATCAGGGCTGGCCTCTGCTATCCGCTGGACTTCCTCTGTGAAAACGGACTGCTCGACCCCAACCTGGATTTCGACGGGTACCTGAGCCCCCAGGTTGCGAAGGTCGTCCGCGATGAGAGCGCCCAGCCCCTGTCCATACGGGTCGTCGTTGTAGACCACAGCGACACTCCGGGCCCCCAGGGTGTTGACCAGGAACTCGGCGTCCACGCGAGCCTGGGTGATGTCGTTGGCATTGACTCGGAAGAAGTTGCGGTAACCACGCTGGGTGATGGAGACCTCACTGGCCGTAGGCGTGATGATCACAATGGACAGGTCCTTGTAGACCTCCATGGCAGCCAGGGTCTGGCCGCTGTTGTAGTGGCCTATTGTCCCGATCACCTTGTCTCCCCGCTCAATCGCCTCTTTGATCTGCTCGGCGACTTCGACGGCCACGTCGGAGTCGGCCTCGTCGTCAACGCCAACCACCTTGATCTGATAGCCCAGGAGACCGCCGGCCTTGTTGAGCTGTTCGGCCATCAGCTTGGCCCCGCCCAACACAGTCTGCCCCCCATTGGCCATGAAACCAGACAGCGGAGCCGCCACGTAGACGATCACCTCACCCTTGGGCGCTGCCGGGCCGCAAGCGGCCAACAGTAGAAGGCAAGCCACAAGTAGCAACCTGGGTATTGGGTATTGGATATTGGATATTTCACGTTTTACGTTTGACGTTTTACGTTTCATCTTCATGTCCGCTTAATCCTCAAGTCCGCTGTAAACTTCATCCATTGCCTCGGCGACATCCTGCAGGGCCTTTACCTGCTCAGTAATGTCCTCTCGCAGGTGCCGTGCGCGGCTGGAATCCACGTCCTTGGCCCCGATGAGCTGGAGCTGAGCGTAGACCGTGCCCATGGCCGACAGGGTGTTCTCCAATTGAAACTCGGCCTTCTCCATGGTGCTGTGCAGACGCTGCAAGTTGTCCCAGTGAGTCTTCTTGCTGCGGATGGTCTCCTGCATCTGCTCGCGTACGGCCACGTCGCTCTCCAGCCTCAGACGAGCCTCGAAATCCTTGATGGCCCTTTGCACCGACTGCCTGTCGCGCTCGATTATCTCATCGTTCTCGTAGGCATCAAGGCGCTTGGCCAGGCCAAAGACATTGGACACCCATTCGGTGATGCGGCGGGCGTCCTCCTGCAAGTGCTTCCGCAGCACCCCCTGGCGGCTTTGCCGGATAACGCCCTCAATGCGCTCGCGGTACTCTAGCGCCTTTTCCACCTTGTCCCGATATTTCGAGCTGCGCAACTCCCTGGCATTGAACTCTCCTCGCAGCATGTCGGACACGACCTTTTGTGCTACCGCCGGATCGCTAAGGCTGGTGTAGATGATCAGAGCCTCGGCCACCACGCCAATAACGATCCAGTACCACCACTGCCACCAGGGAAAAGGTCTGGGGAATAGAAAGGTCAAGATTATCGTAGCGGCAATGGTGAGCGCACTCTCCAGCCGAAAGATGGCAAAGGAAAACATTGCCTGCCATGACTGTCGCTCCAACTCGGTTCGAAAGATACCTTTGGCCATAAAACGCTGCCTTTCACTCCCTCCCCCTGCGAGGGGGAGGGTTGGGGTGGGGGTGGGGTGGACCAAGTCCGGCCCACCCCCAGCCCCACCCAGGGAGGGGGGGGTGAACGGTTATTAAAAAAAGTTGACAGTATCATGTACAGTTGCCTGATGCTCTCCAGATCGCCTTTGCGCACCTGGCCGTCTGTGGCTTCGGCCAGAGCCTCCAGCGTGCCGTAGTCGGCGTCGTCGCCGTAGGCGATGCAAAAGACGACGATGGGCACACCGCTCGCGTTTCCCGCCCGCATTTTCTGCGTTAACTCCCGTGAGTTGATGCTTGAGTGGTTCTCTCGTCCGTCGGTCATGGCCACGATGGCGTTGATTCGCTCGCGGTCGTTCAACTGCTGCAAGCGGACGTAGGCGGTGTTGATGGCATCCAGCAGAGCCGTGTCGCCTCCGGCCTCAAGCTCATCAACGGCCGCCGTGAGGTCAGCTCGGTTCTGGCTCAGTTCTTCCAGCGGGATGAGGCTGTTTACCTGGCTTGCGAACTCCACCAGCCCTACCCGCTCCAGGTCGCCCTTGATCTGATCCAGGAAGATGCGCAACGCCTCCTGAGCATTGTCCAGCTTCTCACCCCTCATGCTGCCGGAGGTGTCAACGACCAGGTACACGTTGGTGTGTCGCTTGGTGTACCACCAGGCGTCTTTGACTACCTCCACCACCGCGGGGCTAGGCACCTGCAGGGTCGTCTGAGGCTCAGCGGGATTCACGCCGTTCTCCGGCTTGATGGGCGACGCCGGGTCGTCCAGGGGAATGGAGAGATCGGACGGGCGGTAGCCTAATGACAGGATCAGCATTTGGGCCTCTTGGGCCGTGACGTAATCGCGGAAGTGGCCAAAGACCACGCGCTGTTCGTCGGTGAGGTCCGGCGTCTCCAATAGCGCCAGGGGGTGATCCTCCCACAAGGAACCTTCAATGGGATAGATGGCTACCAGCCGACCAGGTGCGTTGGTCTGACGGTTGAAGTAGATGACCAACTGCTCCTGACAGACAAAGGCGTCCAAATACGCCGGCCCTTTTTCCAAAGCCTGCTGCACAACGGCCCATTCTCCCTCGCCATAGTAGCGCACCGTTTTTTCGATAGCGGCTACGTAGTCCAGCGTGGCCTGACGCTGAGTGTCCTCGATAGTGAGGCCCCGCGTCTTGCCCGCGCCAGCGTAGAACTCCGCCAGAGTGGCCAGAAGACCACTGGCCGAAGTGGTAGAAGGGTGGCTCCACTTGAAGCTGGGATCGTTCTGGGCTTTGGACAGGATGTCCTCCCAGCCGATGTCCTTCTCAGGGTAGCCAAAGGAGCGGGCCACGTCCTCCCACATAGCGATAACCACGGGACTCACGGCGTAGCGAACGGTCTCGCCCACCAGCGGAGACTCGCCCCCGGTCTGCGCCATCCAGTCTCGGTCGAGCTGATCCAGCCAGATGGATACATCGGGACTGATGGCCTGGAAATCTCCGGCCAGGGCTCCTTCGATCATCGCTTCAGGATCAAGTTCGACGCTCTGCACGGTCATCCGCTCGCCCTGATCTGTCTTGAGCTTCTGAGCATTGAACCCGCGCACCAGTTCCTCGAACAGAGCTTGTTTTTCCGGAGAAAAGGCTACCGTCAGAGTCCCTGCGCTGGCGACGGGCTCGGAGGTGGGAAGCGGTTCGGAGATGGAGAATAGATTGGTCACGGCCTGGTATACCACCGCGCAGCCAGCGCAGACTACGATCATGACGATGAAGGCCGCCGCCAGGATCGTCCATATTGGGCTACGGGAATTCCTCTTGTTGCGTTCCACGGTCTATCCTCCCTACCTCTGAGCCACGTTGAGGTCGAACCAACGCAGCAGGGCCATCAGCACGTCGCGATCGGGCGAGCGCATGGCGGTGGCGCGGGGCACGATGGTCATGGCCCCCTGCTCCTGCCAGCGGACAAACAGGCTGTCCTGGCCAGTGACGGGCACCTCAGGGTTGGCTGGGCGCAGGCCGCGCTCCACGGCCAACTGCTGCACCTCGGGCATCAGCAGGTACTTCTCGAACTCCAACGCCGCGTTCTTCTCCATAGCCGTGGTCTCCGGCCCCATCCAGACGGTGAAGGGGAAGTCGAACCAGGTGACGTACTGGGGATAGACGATGACCAGAGGGTCCTCCCAGCGGGTCTGGATACCGGCCATGTTGGCCAGGAGATCGCTTTCCAGGAGCTGGCCTCCATCGCCCATGGAGTAGCCGAACAGGGCCAGATTCTCCACCGAGTAGGACCCCAGGCTGGAGAAGTCGGTGACGGCCCCCATGAGCTCTGCCAACCAAGCTTGGAACTCAGGATCCGTCACGTCGGCGGTGCTGATGTTGGTCTTCTGGTAGTATTCGCCGCCCGCAGCGACCATAGCCGCCAGCCCTCCCACGTTCTTGCGGGGATTGGGCCCCACCAGCTTGAAGTAGCCCCAGCCTGCCTCGCCGCCCAGTTCGGGCCAGCCGCCCTTGGCTGTGGCCGCGTCGTGGATGGCCTGCCAGTCTATCTCGCCATACTTGTCGCGAAGCACCTCGGCGCGGCTGGAGTAGATGCCCCAGGAGAACAGGGAGACCGCGATGGGCCGGGCGCGGTATTCCCCGTCGGTGAGGAACACATCGCGCCCCAGCTTCTCTTTGTACGCGGCGTTGACCAACTCCACCAGGTAGCGGCTGTCAGGAATCCAGGCTGTGGGCAGCGGATCCATCTCGTCTCGTTCGTAGCGGCCCATAGCCGTCAGCCCGTCCATGGGGATCACGCTCACCTCAATGGGCTGGCCCTCCAGCTTATGGTTCTCTGCGTTGAACTGCTTGGCCGCCTCTCGCACCCAGGGTTCCACCGGCAGAGCGCAGACGATGCGCACTTCCAGCGTTTCCTTACCAGGCGTTGTCACCACGCCCCCTTGTTGGCCCAGCCAGCG
>CAYWWC010000304.1:0-5250 GCA_964461615.1 uncultured Anaerolineae bacterium | reverse complement strand
TTATTCATGCCCATCAATTCGTCTTCGGAATATCCAAGAAGCCTGCACAACGAATCGTTGAAAAACGTGAGGTTCCCAGCAACGTCAACTTCATAATAGCTCTCTTCGATGCTCTTAAGAATCGTTCGATATTTCTCCTCGCTCTCCCGCAGCGCCTCCTCGGCCCGCAGCCGCTCGGTGATGTCGTGCAAACTCACCACCACACCCAACACCGCTCCTTCAATTTCAGAGTAGGCATAATAAGCCACATCCATATATCTCTGGCCCAGTCCGGGGTAATCAAACCACGATTGATAATGGATTTCTTCGCCGGCAAGACACCGATCCAAGTTTTTCTTTACAAGCCGCTCGAAAACGTCCGTGCCGAGAAGGTCGGCCACAGAATGTCCTACGATCTCCTCCCGCGCTTTCTGGTGGGCTTGAAGGTATGCCTCATTTACCGCTTGATAGATATAGTTCCGGTCAAGAAATGACATATGGTCGTCGGTTGCAGAGATGATACGTTCATATTGGCGCAGCGACCCCTCCGCCCGTTTGCGCTCGGCCAGTTCTTGCTGAGCTGTCTCATACAGCCGCGCGTTCTCAATGGCGATGGCAGCCTGGTTGGCGAAGGCCGCGAGGATACGCTTGTTCCCCTCGGTAAAGGCCTGAGGTCGGAAGCTCTGCACCGAGATGACGCCCACGACCTTATCCCTGGCAATGAGGGGGAAGCCCATCCAGGATCGAGTCCCCGGCTTGCCCCTCTGGGAAGGCGTAGCCGGCAGGCTCCCTCCTTCTTCTTCTTCTTCTTCTTCTTCTTCGAGGTCGCCGATGAAAAGGGGCTTCCCGGATTGGACTATCCAGGTCGTCAGGCCGCCTTTGTCGAGCTTCTTGGTGAACTTCGGCAGCCATTCGCCCTCTTCGACGAAGATATCGAAGCGTAGTTCTTCTCCTCTCGCCTCATCGTACAGGGCGAGGTAGAAGGTATCGGGGCTCATCAAGCGGTTGACCTGCTCGTAAATCGCCCTCAGCGTCTTATCGAGCTCCAGGGCGGAGGTCACGGCCAGGCCGACGTCGTAAAGTCCGGCCATCTCTTCGTAGAGACGAGCGTTCTGGATGCCCATAGCCAGACGGTCGGCCACCGCCTCCATGGCCGTGACGTCCGCCTGGTCGAAATCGTTGAGGTGGATGCTAAGCACCACCAGGGCGCCGATGACCTTATCGCCCAACTTGACGGGAATGCACAACTCTGATTTGTTCAGAGCCTCCTCCAAGAAGCCCTTGACGTAGTAGGGATCCTCGCTGATGTCGTTGGCCAGGTAGGATTCGCCCGTCCTGACAGCGAAGCCGATGATGCCTTCGTCCAACGACTGGCGATAATCCCCCGCGATTCCGTGCTCGAAGCCGCCAGCGACCGTCTGAAGCACTACCTCGCGGCGCGCTTCGTCCAGGAGGAAAAGGGCCACGTTGTAGTAATTGAAGCTCTCTTGGATGGAACGGGTCGTCTCTTGCATCAGTCTGTTCGAGTCAAGGATGGAGGCCGCCTTCTTGCCCACCTCGTTGATCAGCGTTAGTTGAGTAGCCCTTCGTTTCTCCTCTTCGAAGAGCCTCGCGTTCTCGATGGCGATGGCGACCTGGTTGGCCAAGGTCTGCAGAACGAAAACACTCTCCTCGTCGAAAGCGTCGAGCTTGTCGCTGCTCACATCCAACACCCCCACCACCCGCTCTTCTATCTTCAGCGGCACCACCAGCTCGGATTTCGTCTCCGGAAGCAACTCGTCGGGAAGGTAACGGGGCTCCTGGCTGACGTCGTTGGTCAAGAGAGGCTCACCGGTCTGGGCTACCCAACCGATCATTCCCTCCTCGCCGATCTTGAAACGTAGGGTTTGTTCTTTCCATACCTTTTCCGCCGCAGGGTCGCTGCTGGCTTTGAAGACGACATAGCCTGTAGCCTGGTCTACGAGTAAGATGTCTACGTGGTAGTAACCGAAGTTCTGCTGGATGGCCTGGACCACGTAGGGGAACAACTCATCGGGGTCGAGAATAGCGGAGACTCTCCGCCCAACCTCCTCGACGGTCTGCAACTGGAGGGTGTGCCTTCGCGTCTCCTCGAAGAGGCGAGCGTTCTGGATGGCGATGGCCATCCGGTCGGCCACCGCTTCCATGACCACGACGTCCGCCTGTTCGAAATCGTTGAGGTGAACGCTTTGCATGTCCAGAACGCCGATTACCTTGTCGCCCAGCTTGATGGGAATGCACAACTCTGATTCAGTCAAGACCTCCTCTGAGAATCCTTTGATGTAGTAGGGGTCTTGGTTGACGTCGCTGGCCAGCCAGGATTTGCCCGCCCTGGCCACAAAGCCGGCAATGCCCTGGTCTATGGATTGGCGATACTCGGCCGGCACTACGTGTTCGAAGCCGCCGGCTATGGTCTGCATCACCACCTCGCGGCGCTCGTCGTCCAGAAGGAGAAGGGCCACACTATAGTAGTTGAAGCTCTCCTGGATGGAGCGGGTCACTTCTTGCATCAGCCTATCCAAATCCAGGATGGAGGCCGCTTTCTCCCCCACGTCGTTGATCAGCGCCAGTTGGGAGTTCCTTCGTTTCTCTTCCTCGAAGAGTCGCGCGTTTTCGATAGCCACGGCCACCTGATCAGCCAACGCCTGGCATAGACGGATTTCGCCATCTGTGAATTCCCGCTCACGCTCGGTCTCATCCAGTTCCACCAAACCGATTACCCGCTCACCGATGACCAGGGGCAGCATGAGCAAGCTAGCCACGCCGGCTCGTTGCATAAGGGCTACTTCAGTTGGCTCAGCATCAGGATCCGTGGCCAAGATGGTGATGGGCTGGCGTTTTTCTAGCACGGCACGAGTGGCTGGGTAATCATCCAAAGCATAGCTGGTCCCTGGCTCGTTGGCCGTTTCAGTTAACCGGTGACGCCACTCGGTCAAGACCACGACAGCATCGGCTTCTCGATCCCACTGGGACAGGGCGCAGCCGTCCACCCCGATAGCCTTGGCCATCTCCTCAGCGATGAGAGTCAGCGACTGGTCGAGATCGAGGGTAGACGAGACAGCTCTGGCTACTTCCAGCATGGTGGATAGCTCTGCGGCTCGCTGTTCGGACTCGGTGAAGAGCCGCGCGTTCTCGATGGCGATGGCCGCCTGATCGGCCATCAGGCCCAGCACCCGCCGTTCCTCTTGACTGAAGGTGTGAGGTGTGAGGAAAGCGATGTTGAACACCCCCAACACCCGCCCCGCTCGCTTGAGGGGGAAGCCGGCAATGGCCTGCAAGCCCCACTTTCGAGCCTCGGGACTGGTGTAGAGAGGGTGCTGAGTGGCATCGTTGATGACCATGACTTGACCCTCTCGGGCCACAGCGGCAGTGAAGCCATCGCGGCGCGGAGTCTTCACCGCTGCCTCCTGTCGCCCATCCTGCCACAGCGCAGTGCCGAAGGTGAAGGTTTGGCTCATCTCGTCGTAGAGGTAAATGTGGCAATCGCTGCCTCCCACCAGGGACAGAGTGCTCCCAGTGATGCTAGCGAGCACGTCGGCCAGGTCCAGCGACGAGGTGAGCTGAAGACTGGTGCGCCGTAGTGCGTCTAGCTCCGCCATGCGCTGCCGTGTCTCCTCGAACAGCCGCGCGTTCTCGAAGGCGACGGCCGCCTGGGCAGCGAACGCCTCGGCCAGCCGCGCGTGTTTCTGGGTGTAGAACCCCGGCTCGCGCTTGTCCAGGGTGATCATTCCCACCAACCGCTCGCCGACCAGCATGGGCACTCCCAGCCAGGAGCGGATGGCGGTCTGCTGGTGTGGGTCTTCTTGGAATACCTCGTACACGGCCAGGACGTCATCCACGATGAAGGGAGCTCTGGTGCGGATCACCTCGCTGTTGGGGTTGTCGCCATCGGCAGGGAAGGAGATACCCAGCAGGTCTGGCAGGTTGGGGAAGCCACGCCCGCCCACAACCACAAGCTCCACCTGGTTTTCCCTGAGCAACTGCACCGACGCGCTGTCGAAGGGCGCCACCTGCTGCAACTGGGCCAGGATGCGGTCAATCACCTGGTTTCGGTCCAGGGCGGTGGTTAGAGCCAGCGCGGCTTCCCGCAGAGTCTCTTGCTCCAGGGCGCGCCGCTGGGTCTCCTGGTGCAGTTGGGCGTTCTCGATGGCGATGGCCGCCTGGTTGGCGAAGGTCATCAGCTTCTCTGTGTCTTTCTCAGTTAGCTTATCCCTCGTTGAGGCGATGATGCCTCCAATCGTTTTCCCCTTTGCCAGCAGCGGCATGGTGAAGAACGTCTTGGAATTAAGAAGCCTTTGCATGGTAGAAGCAAGCTGCCTACTCCAGAAAGGCTTGACCAGCTCGTAGAAATCGTGTTTGATAGTTATCCGTCCGTTCAGGAGGTTGGTCATGGCTTCATTGAAATCTATTCTGGCTGGTATCTTGATCTGGAGTAGCGGGGAGCCGATTAGGGCATTGATCCTTGCCAACATCTTGGCCTTTGTGGAAACCGCACCGCCTCTGAAAACCTCCTTTTCTTCATCCAGCAACAGTATGAAGGCGGTGTTACAACCGAGTCCTTTCACAATGCCATCTACTATTCGTTGCAGCACCTCATTCAGGTCCAATGCGCTCTGCATCATGGCAGTGGTGATGGCGTTGAGGGCGGCTAGCTCCCGATTGCGCTGCCGGATCTCTTCCTGTGCCCGCCTGCGCTCGGTGATGTCGCGGCCGAGGGCGATAGACCCAATCGGATTGCCCTTCGCGTCCACCAGGTTCTGCGAATTCCAGGAGATAATCCTGGTTTGGCCGTCTTTACGCTGGATGGTTGTCTCGACATCTTGCTCCTCTTCGCCTTTTTCGATGATGGCGGTGGCTTCCGCAACAACCTCGTGGCGATACTTCTCGTCCGGGTAGAGCCACTCCCATATCTTGCCGTGCCCCACGACCTCCTCGCGAGAGTAGCCGCTGATCTCTTCGGCGGCTCTATTCCAGATCACCACATTGGCTTTTTCGTCGAGCACATTCAGCCAAACGTTGGCACTATCAATAACGCTATCCAGGAACTGGTTGAGCGTGCGGATCTCCTCCTCCGCCCGCTTGCGCTCGGTGATGTCGCGGACGACGGAAATGAACAACTCGCCTTCCATGCCTGTTACCTTGGAGATACTGACCTCTATCGGAATCCGCGTGCCATCACGACGTACGTTCAACGCTTCAACTTGCATTCCGCACATTGTTGTAGGGGTTAGAGTGGCCATGTTTGCGGGGTGC
>CAYWWC010000303.1:0-5260 GCA_964461615.1 uncultured Anaerolineae bacterium | reverse complement strand
GATCTTTACCGAACCTTCATAATTCCTTTATTGAATCTTTACGGAAACCTGCTATAATAGAGTTGCCTAGAAATAGCTGGATGTCTTGTGGTCATGATGGGAGGTGAACGTCAATAATGAGGAGGCGTAGATTCAGACCCCGTAGGCGACGCTTCTTTCGCCCCAGGCCATGGCGACTGAGGAGGCACTGGAGGCCGTTTGGCTGTGGCTTGCGGGGGATGGGCTGTCTGCTCTACCCGCTGTTGGGTGTGCTAGCCGTCTTTCTGCTGGCTTTGTTGATTAGACTGATCACTTGATGATCAGGTATGGAGTAAAGAGCAATGTCTGACAGGTCGCTGATTGAGATTCGGAACATTACGAAGACTTACCGCATGGGTGATGATATAGAGGTTCATGCTCTGCGCGGGGTCTCGTTGCAACTGGGTGAAGGCGAGTTGCTGTCCATAATGGGGCCGTCCGGTTCCGGCAAGTCTACCCTGATGAACGTGCTGGGCTGTTTGGACCAGCCGACTTCGGGAGAGTACTACCTGGATGGCGTGGACGTGAAGGCGCTGAACGATAACGCGCTGGCCGAGATACGCAACAGCAAGATCGGGTTTGTGTTCCAGACCTTCAACCTGCTGTCCCGGACGACGGCGCTCCAGAACGTGGAGCTGCCGCTGATCTACCGCGGCGCCAGCGGGCGGGAGCGACGGCGGCAGGCCACAGACGCGCTGGAAATGGTTGGCCTGGGGGATCGGATCGGTCACCGTCCCAATGAGCTTTCCGGCGGCGAGCAGCAGCGGGTGGCTATCGCCCGCGCGCTGGCGACACAGCCGGACATCATCTTGGCCGACGAGCCTACGGGCAACCTGGACTCCCGCTCCGGGGCCGAGATCATGGTCATCCTGCAGCGACTAAATCATGAGATGGGCATCACCGTGGTCTTCGTGACCCATGACCCCGATATCGCGGCGCACACGCGCCGCATCGTGCGGCTGCTAGATGGCAAGATTGTGGCCGATGAGCCGGTGGAGAGCCCCCTGGACGCGGATGCGACGCTGGCGGCGGTGTTGGCGGGGGGTGAGGAAGTAGAGATTAGAGATTAGAAGTTGGAAGTGAAGAAAGAAGCCTCTCGTTCCATGGAGGAAGATCAAATATCACAGAGGAGGAGAAGAGAGAATGAAGAAAGCTTGGATCGGCGTAGCGGTAGTAGTACTCGTTGTGGCCGTAGGAGGGGGCGCCTTTTGGGCGGGGATGACCTATGGCAAGTCCCAGTCAGAGCAGGATGTCATGGGGCTCATCCAAGGGCGGATGGGAGACCGGGGTGGTCAGTTTCCCGGCATGGGTCAGTTTCGGCAGGGAGAACAGGGCGATGCCCCACAATTCGGCAGCGATATGATGGGTGCCATGGGCGCCACGGGTGCTATGGGTACTATGGGCACCATTGAGAGTGTCGAGGGCGAGACCCTGGTCATCAACTCCAATGAGGGCCTCATCAGGGTGCAGACCACCGATACTACGATGGTCCAAAAGAACATGCCGGTGGGCGTGGGCGATCTAGAGATCGGTGAGGCGGTGGTGGTATCGGGCCCGCAAAATGACGATGGCAGCATCACCGCCCGCTCCGTCATGTCCGTAGGGGCGTTTCGGTTCGGTCAGCCATCAGGAGGAGAGTAGAATGCAGCGACTGAAGCGCGTGTTGAAGTGGTGGCCAGTTCTCCTGATCCTGATCCTGGTGGTGGTCGGGGTGAGGATAGTACCAAGGTGGCTCTCGAACCGTGCAAGTGAGGCGCCCGACGACTTGACCCAGGTGTTCACAGCACAACGCGGGAATCTGGTGGCGGCCATCTCTCCCACTGGGGAGGTCTACGCCCCCCGCCGGGTGGATCTGAACTTTGATGTCAACAAAGTCGAGTTGATCGAGTTGAACGTTGCCCCAGGGCAGAAAGTGCAGGCCGGAGATCTGCTGGCCCGCATTGACCCCACCGCTCTGGAGCGAGCGGTGATCCAGGCCGAGGCCGATCTCACCGTGGCTGAGGACAACCTGGACAATGCTCAGAACCCTTACACCGAGCTTGATCTGACCCAGGCCAAGCTGGCCGTGGCCCAGGCCGGGATCAGCCTGGCGGATGCCGAGGAGAGCCTGGACGAGGCGCAGAATCCCTACACCGATCTTGATCTGACCCAGGCCGAACTGGCTGTGGCTCAGGCGGAGGCAGCTCTGGAGGAGGCGAAGGATAACCTGGAGGAGGTGCAGAGCCCCGCGACTGAGCTTGACCTGACCGAGGCCAGGCTGGCTGTGGATCAGGCCAAGACCAATCTGGAGGCAGCCAAGGAGAACCTGGAGGAGTTGCAGAATCCCGCGACCGACCTCGACCTGGCCGAGGCCAGGCTCGCTGTGGATCAGGCCAAGACCACGCTGGAGGAAGCCAAGGAGAACCTGGCTGGCGTCAAGGCAGGGCCAACGGACGTGCAACTGGCTTCTGCTGAAGCTGCGCTGGCGTCTGCTGAGGAGAGCTATGAGAGGCTGATGGCGGGGTCTGACCCTGAGGCCGTCGAGCAGGCTAAGCTGGGGTTGGACCGGGCACGCAACAGCCTGTGGAGCGCCCAGATGAGCCGAGACTCCACCTGTGGGGCTAGCGCGCGTGGTGACGCTTCCCAGCTATCCTGTGACAGTGCCAATATTCAAGTACTGAACGCCGGGATCTCAGTGCAGTCAGCCGAGATCAGTTACCAGCAGACCCTGGCATCGGCTACGGCTGCGGAGGTCGCCAACGCTGCCGCGCAAGTGCAGCAGACCACAGAGAGCCTGAAGGAGTTGCGCAATAGCCCCACTTCTTTGGATCTGGCTCAGGCCGAGACCCAGGTGACTCAGGCCGAATACAATCTGGCTAAAGCCCAGGAAACCCTGGCCGACATCGAAGCTGGCGCTGACCGTCTGGATCTGGCCCAAGCTGAGACCCAGGTGGCCCAGGCCGAGTACAACCTGACCAAAGCCCAGGAAACCTTGGCCGAGATCGAATCCGGTTCAGACTCTTCGGAGGTCACCCAGGCCGAGACCCAGGTAGCCCAGGCCGAGTATAACCTGGCTAAAGACCAGGACACCTTGGCCGAAATCGAGGCCGGTTCCGACTCTGCGGAGGTGGCCCGCGCCGAGACCCAGGTGACCCAGGCCGAGTACAATCTGGCCAAAGCCCAGGAAACCCTGGCCGAGATCGAGGCCGGCTCCGACCCCAAAGAACTCGAAGTGGCTCAGGCCAGGGTCATCAGCGCGCAGGCGTCCCTGGAGGAGGCCCAGGCCGCGTTAGAGGCGGCGACGATGACGGCGCCATTTGCCGGCACGATCATCTCAGTGAGGGCCGAGGTGGATGACCTGGTTTCGTCAAACATCAACGTGATCACGCTGGCTGACCTCTCTAACCTGCGGGTGCAGGCCATCGTGGACGAGACCGACATCAGCCTGGTGGAGATCGGCCAGGACGTGGAGGTCACTTTCGACGCCTTTCCCGGTCGTCGTTTCTGGGGCCAGGTGCTAGAGGTGCCGTTGCAAGGCATCCTCATGCAGAGCGTTTTGATGTACGAGGTGCCCGTCAGCCTGGAGGGCGCAGAGGACGTGGCCCTCAAGCCGGGCATGACGGCCAATCTCACGATTGTGGTGGGGCGGCTCGAGAATGCGCTGCTGGTGCCGGCCATGGCCGTGCAACAGGGAGAAGAGGGCAATGTGGTGATGGTGCAGGACTCGCCGGAAGGCCCAGTAATGACCACTCAGGTGCAGGTGGGGTTGAGCGATGGCATGTACGTTGAGATAGTGTCAGGATTGATCGAAGGCGATAGCGTGGTAGTTGAGTATCAACCTGTGCAGGATCAACTGTCTGGCTTTATGCGCATGATGGTGCCCGGCGGCGGGGGGATGAGGCAGCCATGAACGTCATCGCAAGCGTGCAAGTGGCCCTGCGGTCTCTCATAGCCAACAAGCTGCGCTCTGGGCTGACGATGCTGGGCATCATCATCGGCGTGGGGGCCGTCATCGCACTAGTGGCCGCCGGCACCGGTGCCCAGGCGCAAGTGTCAGAACAGTTCGAGAGCCTGGGCTCTAACATGCTGGTCATCTCGCCAGGAGCTGTGTCCTTCCGCGGTATCTCCATGGGTGGCGGCAGCGCGGCGAGCCTGACCAATGATGATGTAGAAGCCATCGCCCACCTGGCCAGTGCCGCATCCGCCATCGCGCCGGAGTACTCCGCCTGGGGTCAGCAGGTGGTCTACGGCAACAAGAACACCCAGACCACGGTGCTGGGAGTTACCCCGGAGTACCCGGCAGTGCGCAACTGGCAGGTAGACCGAGGCCGCTTCATCGAAAGCTTGGACATCACGAATCAGGCCAAGGTGGCCGTCCTGGGAGCGACGGTGGCCGAGGAGCTCTTCGAGGGGACGCTCGTTGACCCTCTGGGCAAGATGGTCAAGATCAATCGCCAGAGCTATCAAATCGTGGGCCTTATGGCCGCCAAAGGGGTCGGCGGCTTTCAAAACCTGGACGACCAGGTGTTCATCCCTTTGAGCACAGCTCAGCTCAAGTTTGGCGGCGCGGGCGACACGTCCCTGGGGGCCATCAACGTGCAGGTCGTCTCGCCAGAGAAGATGGAGTGGGCTCAGGCTGAGTTGGCCGCCATCATGCGAGCCAGCCACGGCTTGGCGCAGGGACAGGCCGATGACTTTACCGTGCAAGACCAGACACAGATCGTGGAGACGATGCAGGACATAATGGGAACCTTCACCGTGCTCCTGGGCAGCATCGCCGCCATTTCTCTGCTGGTGGGGGGCATCGGCGTCATGAACATCATGCTGGTCTCGGTGACGGAACGGACGCGGGAGATCGGCATCCGCAAAGCGGTGGGGGCCAAACGACGGGACATCATGGCCCAGTTCCTGGTGGAGGCAATGGCGCTGGCTTTTCTAGGGGGCCTCATCGGTGTCCTGGCTGGCTACGGCGGTGCGCAGTTGGTTACTCCCCTGATGGGTGGCACTCGCGCCGTGGTCACCACCGACAGCGTGGTCATGGCCCTGGGCGTGTCTGTCGCCGTGGGCCTCTTTTTCGGCCTCTATCCGGCCAGTCGGGCTGCCAGGCTGAATCCCATTGACGCATTGCGGTTTGAGTAACCCTGCTAAGGTTTGTTCTGTCTCTATCGGCCCAACAGCAAAAGCGGGAGGCGTTGTACACCTCCCGCTTTGCTTGTACGCCCGGCATGGGCGATAGCTAGGGGGTGAAAGTCCCCTGCGGACG
>CAYWWC010000302.1:0-5284 GCA_964461615.1 uncultured Anaerolineae bacterium | reverse complement strand
AGGGAGCTGTTGTCAGAGGTGCTTGACAATCCAGATGACCATGACTGGAGTGACGTTGTCAAGGAGATATGGCAGCTCAATGAAGATGGTCGATGGATACAGCGTTACCCTAGCCAGGGGTTAGGGATAGAGTAAGATTCTGAAGGCGGCCAAGTCGGAGGTGCAATCATGATTGAAGCGCGGAAGATCTCTTTTCAAGAGGCTTGGGATAGTTCGGTCGTCTTTCTCGTAGACGAAGAACTCGAAAGGGAACTCAATGCCGAGGTGGAAGCTTTGCTGGAAACAGCGCGAGATCACCGGGTATCGGGAACGGCGGAAATCCATGTAGCCGACATAGCCGATTTCCTCAGTCAGAAGAATAATGCCCTGGATGTGATTTTGAAAGACATAGGGCTGTCTGAAGAGAAGTTCAAGTGCATCGTTTTGTTATTGCTAAAGTTGCAGCGCATTTCGGGTGATTTTGATGGCGAATGGAGTATGAGAGAGACCAAAAACAAGCTCGCGTGTGAACCAGATTTTGAGCACGTGATGGCAGAAGTGTTGGTTGATGGTAAGAGAGATAGAGAACTGGAGCAACATGTCCCCCGCCACTATCTGGATATGCTCAACTATCGTGAGATTAGGGGCATTCCCAAAGCCACCAGACGCATACGCTACAAAGAATCACTGATTCGGACTTATGAGGAGCGAAAAAAACAAAAGGTGAGGGAAAGAATACGAGCACAGTTGGAGGCGATCAAGGCCAAACATGGCTTGACCTATATTGGAGTGCATCCCATGTTCGTCAAGACGGATATTGGCCTTTTCGCCGTGCCCAACGCAGAGGATGCTTGGGTAGTTATCGTAGGTTCTTTCCAAGAAAACACGAGCATTGATCAAATAACAAAGGCAGATTACATGATGTCTGCCTACGATCGGGTTTGCGGCGTCAATAGCCGTTGTGGAGAGAATAGGGTCTTCGTGAGCTTTGTGGATGGTGGTGGCTGGCTGGCGAGACAGAGTGATCTGAAATGGTTGGTGGATCAATGCCACTACTTCATCAACTTGCAACATCTGGACATGCTGGAAGCAGTTGTGTTGCAGCATGTACCTGAGAGGTATTTCACATAGGCGGGAGGAGGAAGACAAAACATGATCTCAGCTAACGATTTACGAAAAGGGACAACTTTCGAATGGGAAGATGAACTCTATCGGGTGGTGGAGTATCAACACTCCTTCATCGGACGAGGTAGTGCCAACGTGCGAGTCAAAATACGCAACCTGCGCACGGGGGCGATTACCGACCACACCTTCTCGCCCAATGACCGCATCAGCGATGTCCGCCTGGAGCTGCGGGGAGTGCAGTATCTCTACAACGACGGAACCTTTTACTACTTCATGGACACTGAGACCTACGAACAACCGGCTCTCTCTGCCGACATCCTGGGTGGCGCAATGGACTACCTGATCGAGAACATGAACCTGCAAATCTCCACCTACGATGGCGAACCAATAGACATCGTGCTGCCCATCACCGTTGAACTCAAGGTAGTCGAGGCTCCGCCGGGCTTCGCTGGCGACACGGCCACCGGCGCAACCAAGCAGATCACTCTGGAGACGGGCTTCAAGGTCACTGTACCTCTTTTCGTTGAGGAAGACGACGTCATTCGCGTGGACACCCGCACGGGTCAATACCTCAATCGCGTCTAAAGCCTCATCTCGCCTCGGTCAGAGACCGTGGAGAAGGTCTTACCGCGCGATCGAGGTGAGAATCCCACAAAACGAACGGCGGCCCCTCGCAATTTTTGCGAGGGGCCGCTGCCTCTCTGCCATCTCTACTTTTGCCAAATCGGAATTGAATCTGCTGAAAAAAGCTCCCGCAGCCGTCTCCGGGTGCGGAAATCGGCCCGATGCATGCCCTGAGCATAGCCGAAGGGACGGGCCTCAGAGCAGACTCTTTTCAGGGGAGTCAGAATTGGCCTTCAGCCAGGGCTAATTGTATTCATTGTTCAAGGCTGTCTGCAACAGCTCCTTGGCTTCTTGCAGCTCTATCCCCTTGGCCAGGGCTAGCTCGCTGGCCAGGAAAGTTTGGGCTCGCTGATAGAGCTTATTATCGGCCATGGTCAGCCTCCCTTCGTGATTGCGCCAGGCCAAATTGCGCATCACCTCTGTCACCTCAATGATATCTCCTGTATTCAGCCTCTCCTGAGCACGCGCTTGTCGCTCCCTGTGGTCGTTGGACAGAATATCGGGAGTGGAAGTCAACGTATTCATGGCCCGTGAAATAGCGCGCCTTCCCGACACTCTCCGCAAGCCTATTCTTTTGACGTTGTTAGTAGGCACCATCACTATACCGTCGCTAGCAACCAGGTCAATTATATAGTAACGCTTGCGCGCCTTCAAGAGGCTTTTCTCTTCGATGTCTTTTACCATGCCGGCTCCGTGGTAGGGATGAACCACTTTATCGCCGATCTTGAACATAGAATTCACTCCTTATTCGAGCTCTCCTCTCCCTGTTCGCTAAAGGTCTTCTGACTGAAGCGGGGAGGGGCTGCGGCCAGGACCTCGTCGTGAGCCTGTCCTGAGCTTGCCGAAGGGCTCAGTCGAACGAGGCCTTGCCTAACATTTAAAGGGGGTTACCTCCTGGTCTGGGCGCATTTGATACAGAGAGTGGTGTGAGGGAGCACCTCCAGGCGTTCGGCATCTATCTCCTGGCTGCACACCTCGCATATTCCGTAGTTTCCATCTTGCAACTTGCGCAGTGCGACCCTGATGGACTTAGTTTTGGCCTCCAAACTCTGTCGCCGAGCAAGATTGAACTCCCACTCGTAGATGGTTGAGCCTCCCTTGCCAATACCATAATCGGCCTTGTCCGCTAACTTTTTATTCAGTTGCTCGATTTTGGCTAGAGTCTCTTCCAACGCTTGCTCCAGCCTCTCTCGTTCCGAAGACATCTGAGTCACTACCTCGCTTCTAGGATCCTGTGTCACTCGTCAGGTTCTAATCGGTTGGCCCTTCGCCGAGGCTGAAGCGAGCACGGCACACCTTCCCGTCGAGCCGCTCAGGACGTGGCTTTTCAACCAAGAACTCGGCCATCCTACCTCGTCAAAACATCTCTGAGGCTCGGAGCCGAGTTCTTGTTACCCTGACATCCTCGCAGGTAAACGGTGTGAGGATTTGTATAGGTCCCACGTCGTTCTACCACGCGCCATTTTCGCTTGAGCTAAACCTTTGTCAGAAGTTTAATTGGGAGGATGTTTGGGGGTACCCTCAGATTGTCACTTATCTGGATGACACAAGAAATATAACCCTTGGCTTGGAAAGGGGGCTGGCGGTTGTGATTTTGGCTGGCTAAATTATACGGGTGCGTTCAAAATGAGTTAGGAACGCTTTGTAGGGGCAGGATTTCCCTGCCCGATGGGCGAGATAACCTCGCTCCTACAACCCATTTTGAACACACCCAAATTATACATGATTGGGGAACATTTGTCAAAGTTTGACAATCTTTAGCCTATCCTGTATAATTGTTTTGAATTAAAATCAGTGACAAAAAAAATCCCTTCAAGAGGACGTACGGAGGCCTAACGCTTGTCTCGCCTGAACACGGATTTTGAAGTATTTCTGGAAGCCTAAGGGGCTGAACTAGCCTGGTTGGCAGCGGGTTTTGCGCTGCCAACCAGGAGCCGCTTTTATGCAGTTAATGAACTGCCCTACGAAGGTGCCATAAGCATTACGTTCCAGCAAACATCCGCCATAAGGCAGCAGAAGGCTCGGCAACTATCCTCGGCATTAAGGGGTAGGAGGCCGGGTCTTTGTTTTTGCAAGGTATATTGATAGATTGGGAGGCTGATAAGTGGAACAATCTTTAGTAATAGATGAGTTGGTTGAGGAAGAGCAGGTTCCGTCGCTCATGGGGGAACTCTCTGAGGAAGAATACGATTATGAACGTCCGAAACGCGGCAGTATCCGCCAGGCCGTGGTGCTGTCCATCGAACCTCATCAGATTGTCGTGGATGTCAGAGCCAAGCGGGATGGCATCGTTCCAGAGGGCGACCTAAAGAGATTAGGGGAGGGTGAACTAAGCGCGATAGAGGTTGGCGATGAGATACTGGTCTATGTCCTCAGTCCTCAAAATAACGACGGAGACGTGGTCGTTTCTGTGAATATGGCCCTGGCACATCAGGATTGGCTGAGAGCCGAAGAGCTATTTAAGAGTGGCGAGATCTACGAAGGGGAGGTAAGCAATTGCAACAAGGGAGGGCTGGTTGTTCCCTTCGGCAGGACTTCGGGGTTCGTTCCGGCTTCGCAACTGGTGGACATGCCTCGCCGGCTCTCTCATGAGCGGAAAATGGCCAAACTGTCCGAGTTCATAGGGGAGACCTTGCCTCTAAAAGTCATTGAGGTGCATCGTGACCGTCGACGCTTGATCTTCTCAGAACGAGTGGCGCGGCACAAGTGGCGTGAACGGCAAAAGCAACAACTGATGGACGAGCTTTACGAAGGTGAGGTTCGACGAGGCACCATCAGCAGCCTGTGTAATTTCGGCGCTTTCGTTGACCTGGGGGGCGCTGACGGCCTGGCGCACATTTCCGAACTCGCCTGGCACAGGGTACGACATCCTCGCGAAGTGTTGAGCGTTGGCGACGAAGTAGACGTTTATGTTCTGCGCCTGAATCACGAAAAAGGGAGAATCGGTCTCAGCATCAAGCGCCTGCAACCAGATCCCTGGACCCTGGTGGATGAGAAGTATCAAGTAGGACAACTTGTACAAAGTCAAATCACCAACGTCGTCGCTTTCGGGGCTTTCGCTCGCCTGGAGCCGGGGGTGGAGGGCTTGATCCACATATCTGAGTTGGCCGAGGGCAAAACCAGTCACCCTTCTAGCGTGGTGAAGAAAGGCGACGAGTTGACCTTGTGCGTCATCAGCATAAATGCCAGGCGACGGCGCATTGGCTTGAGCTTGCGCCAGGCCCCACCCCCAGAGGTACCGGCCGAGGTCGAGGAGGAGCTGGAACCTGAACTTGTCCTCGATGATCAAGCGATCTCTGTTGAGGAGCAAGAAACGGTTGAGGAAATCGCTGTCCCGGAAGAAGAGGTAGCGGTGGAGTTGGCCGAGATTGAGGAGGAGTCGGAACCTGAGCTTGCCCCCGACGATGAAGCTATCTCTGCGGAGGAGCAAGAAACGGTTGAGGAAATCGCTGTCCCGGAAGAAGAGGAAGCGGTGGAGTTGGCCGAGGTCGAGGACGAACTGGAACCTGAGCTTGCCCCCGACGATGAAGCTATCTCTGCGGAGGAGCAAGAAACG
>CAYWWC010000301.1:0-5286 GCA_964461615.1 uncultured Anaerolineae bacterium | reverse complement strand
TTCCATCTCGGCGGTGACGGCCGGGTTATTGTAGTTGAGGTCCGGCATGCCTTCCCAGAAGATGCCGTAGTAGAAGCTGTCGCCGTTGCGATGCCAGACCTGACCGCCCCACGGACTCCTGTAACTGGGATACTCATCCAACCAGATGTAGAAATCCCGATAGGGGCTGTCCACGTCGCCGCGGGCGCTCACGAACCAGGGATGCCGCCAACTGGTGTGGTTGAGCACCAGGTCAATGATCACGCGGATGCCCCTTTTGTGGGCTGCCTCCATCAACCGAAGAAAGTCCTCGTTGTCGCCGTACTCCTCGTCCACGGCAAAATAATCGGACACGTCGTAGCCGTGGTAACTGGGCGACTGGGCTATGGGCATCAGCCATAAGCCGGTGATGCCCAGATCGTCGGTGGTAGTCGGATCGCCGTCGTTCAGGTAGTCCAGTTTTTCGATGAGGCCGTTCAGATCGCCGATGCCGTCGCCGTCGCTGTCGTAGAAACTGCGCACAAAGATCTCGTAGAAGACAGCGTCGTTCCACCAGAACGGGCCGGCTGCGCCTTCCGGCAGACTGACGGGCGTGACCGTCTTGACCTGGGTAGTGGGCGTCGGTGTCGCCGCTTTGACCACGGCTGTAGGTGTTGCTGTCGCCGGCGGTGTAGGCTCGACAGCGGGCGCAGCGCAGGCGGCGCTCAGGGATAGAAGCAGCGCAAAGGTTAACCGGTGAATAAGTCGCATAGGCATCTTACCTTGAGTTGTAAAACGTAAAACGTGATGCGTGAACAGCCAGTCACGTTTCACGCTTTACGCTTCACGTTTGTCGTTTCAGATGGTCTCGGCAATGTAGATCTCAAAGGGCGCTATCGTCAACCGAGACAGGTCGTCTGTATCGCCGTCACGCGTGTGGCTGGAAAAGACGAGTTGGGCCGTGTGGGCGTCCAGGTCGAAACTCAACGTGCGAGCCTGATCGGACATATTCAATATCACCAGGCAGGTTTGCCCGTTCCCCCCCTCTGTCCCCCCCCACGGGGGGGATGAAAGGGGGGGGCTGCGGCGCAAGAAAGCGAGATAGTCCTCTGCATCTTCGTGCAGCGGTGTATAGTCGCCGGCGATGAGTGCGGGGGTCTGCTTGCGCACGCGCAGCATGCGGCGGTAGAAGTTCAACATTGAGTCTGGGTCAGCCAACTGGTCGGCTACGTTGACGCCCTGTGTGTAGTTGGGATTCACCGGCAGCCAGGGCTGCACGTCGGCCGGGCTGAAGCCGCCGTTGGGCGCGTTGGCCCATTGATTAGGCGTGCGGCACTGGTCCCGGCTAAGGCGGGCGGCAAGGACCACGGCTTCGGCTGGGGGGAGCCCAAATTCGTCAACCGCGGTGTGGTAGATCCAGATGCCCAGATTATCCCGAAATTGATTGATGTCATCCAACATCAGACTGGTCATGCCGATCTCCTCGCCGTTGTAGAGGAAGGGCGTGCCGCGCAGGGTGAGCATGAGCGCCAGGGAGAGCCGGGCGATGGCCTCGTCGTTTTGCCCATCGCCGTAGCGGCTGTAGACGCGCGGCGAGTCATGGTTGCCCAGCGTGTTGCAGGGCCAGGTGCCAGGCGGCAGCGCGGACAATCGCTCCTGCTGGTTGGCGCGAACCCAGGCGGGCGTGATCCGTTCGGTCTTCATCAGCGGGAAATTGAAGGCCAGATGCATTTCGTTGTGCCCGTCGCCATAGTAGGCGATCTCGCCAGTCTCGCCCACCAGCAGGCGGTCAGGATATTCATCAACGACCGCCCGCAGTTCTTGCATCAACTCGTGCAGGCCGGGCTGTTCGCGCTGGTATTGGAAGATATCTTCCCGCTGTTCGATTACCTGTGCCAGTTCCCCTTCGCTGCTGGCATTGCAAAGGGCATAGTATAGTTCGAGTTGCGACGGCCCGGTGGTATAGTCAGGCAGCGCCGGGTCTTCAAAGATGGTGCCGACGGCATCGAGGCGGAAGCCATCCACGCCCAGATCGAGCCAGAAGCGCACGGCGTCCCACATCGCCCGCTTGACCTCTGGGTTGCTCCAGTTGAGATCGGGCTGTTGTCTCAAGAAAGCGTGGTAGTAGTACTGGTCGGTGACCGGGTCGTACTCCCAGGCGGAGTCGCCGAAAAAAGAACACCAATTGTTGGGCGGCCCGCTATGCTGTGGCCGGTCTCCTGACCGAGCCACCCCATCGCGCCAGACGTACCAGTCCCGCTTGGGGTTATCGCGGCTGGCCTGGGACTCGATAAACCAGAGGTGTTGATCGGAAGTGTGGTTCAGCACCAGATCGAGGATGACGCGGATGCCCCGCTGGTGAGCGCCTTTCAGAAACAGCTTAAAATCTTCCAGCGTGCCGTACTCTGGCTCGACACCGGTATAGTCGGCCACATCGTAGCCGCAGTCATGCTGGGGCGAGGGGTAGTGGGGCGAGAGCCATAAGGCGTCAATGCCCAGGTCATGCAGGTAATCGAGGCGGTCAATCATCCCGTAGAAGTCGCCGATGCCGTCGCCGTTTCCGTCGGCGAAGCTGCGGGGGTAAATCTGATAAAAGACGGCTTTCTGCCACCACTTCAGTTCTTTCATTGAAGAAACTTCGTTGTTCACTGAAATCCTCCTGGGGTTTTTACGTAGCAACGACTTCAGTCGTTTATAACGAAGAACAAAGCGACTGAAGTCGTCACTACAACTCCTAGCATCCTGCCAGGGCTTTGTCAGATGAAGAGGCGCAGGAGCAAAATGGCTACCTCGAGCACAAGTGTATTAATCCTCAAATTGCCTCCTTGTCAAAAGGGCTCACAGCTAATTCAGCCACGCAGTCAACACTGACCTGACCTATTTATGGAACAGTCTACCCTTTCACCGAGCCGGCCAGCAGACCACGCACAAAGTAGCGCTGCAGCGAGAAGAACACGGTCAGCGGTAGCAGCATGGTCACAAAGGCGGCCGAGGTCAGCAGGTGCCAGTCTTGACCACGATCTCCGACGATGCCGGCGAGCCGCATGGTCACCACCTCAAAGTTCGGGTTGCCGCCGAGGAAGATGAGGGCCACCAGATAGTCGTTCCAGACCCACAGGAACTGGAAGATGGCGAAGGAGGCCAGGGCAGGTATCGACAGCGGCAAGATGAGATGCAGGAACACTGTAAAGTGGGAGGCGCCGTCGATAAAGGCGGACTCGAGTATCTCGCGGGGCAAGGTGCTGATATAGTTGAACAGCAGGTAGGTGGCCAGGGGCAGGCCAAAGCCGGTGTGGGCCAGCCAGATGGCCAGGAAGGTGCCGTTCAGCTTGAGCTTGGCGTAGTCCGAGAGGATAGGCACCAGCGCAATCTGTAGGGGCACAACCAGCAACGCTACCACGAGGATAAAGAGGATACGCCGTCCGGGAAAGTTCATCCAGGCGAAGCCGTAGGCCGCAAACGCCGCGATGAGGATGGGTATCACTGTCGAAGGAATGGCGACGGCGATGCTGTTGAACAAGGCGCCAGAGAAATCGTCACCGGGTATGACTTCCACGGTTCCATCCGCGTGCCTGTATTCGAAGTCCTTGCCCTGGAGCACCTGCTTGTAGTTTTCCAGGGTGAAGTCCCAGTTGGCCGCCCATTGCCTCTCTTGAATTTCGATGCGTCCGATGCGCCGGTTTCCGACCCACTGGACACGATTCCCACTTGGCGCCACCACGCCTTCGCGAAATTCCTCAAAGGTTGCTGTAATGCCCTCGACCTCCATCGGTCCAGTGGCATCTAGTCCTCGCTCCTTGGGATCTATCGTCGCGACGTTGACCCACTCCCGGTGTGGAAAGATGGTCCACCAGCCCGATGTCTGAAGGTCAAAGCGTTCGCGGAAGGACGATACGAACAGCCCGATGGTTGGGATCATCCACACCAACACCAGGAGAGCCAGGAAGCCGTTGACAAGTAGCGGGCCACGTAGTCTCTGCATGCGTGAACTTCTCTTCATCATCGTCATCAGAAAGCCTCCTGTTGTTGGAACTGACGCAGGTTGTAGACCATCACTGGCATGACTGCGATGAGCAGGATGATGGCGATGGCGGAGCCGTAGCCGGCGTTGCGGGCGATGAAGGACTGGCGGTAGAACTGGGTTGCGATCACCCCTGTTCCGAACTGCCCACCGGTCATCACCCAAACGACGTCAAAGATCTTGAGCGTGAAGATGATGATGGTAGTCGTCACCGTGATGATGGTGCCCATGATGTATGGGATCATGATCCTGAAGAAAACCTGCACCTCGGATGCGCCGTCCACGCGGGCGGCTTCGAGGATCTCTTCGGGGATGCCCTTGAGCGCGGCCGAAAACAACACCATGGCAAAGCCAGCCTGCAGCCAGGCAACGATGATGACCAGGAACAGGTTATTCCAGGGGCTGATGGCGGTATGGGCGGTCCACGCGATAGGGTCGCTCCCCAGCCCCACGGCGATAGCGTTCAGGAGCCCAATCTGTGGAGCTCCTGCTGGCTTTACCTCATACATGAAATTCCAGATGACGCCGGCGCCGACAAAGGATATGGCCATAGGCATGAAGATGAGCGATTTGGCCAATCGCTCGAAGCGGCTCCGGTCGGCGAGTATGGCGATGAGCAGTCCAAACCCGACCGTTAGGGGTGTGGCGATCAACATCCAGAAAATGATGTTGTCGCGGAACGCCTCTCGCATCAGGCGGTCGGTGAAGACGGCGATGTAATTGCTCAGGCCGACAAAGTTGCCGCCGGCCATCCCGTCGCGGTCGAAAAGGCTGATGGCGAAGGTGCGAACTGTGGGTACGGCCAGGTACCAGGTTAGGATAGCTATGGCCGGACCGATGAAGATGAATGGCTGGAGCCGCCCCGTCCACTGCCCCGGTAGCATTTCGACGATCCAGTTGAATATCCAGTATAGCGCAGCCACTCCGCCAACGCCCCATATGATGGCAACCACAGTGATCAACCACTTCGGTGCATCTCCGGCTCGTAGGAACACAAAGCCCGCATACAACACGACAAAGGCCACAATGGGTATAACGATGGCCAGCGCTATGCGGAAAACAAAGGTCACGATTCTGATGCCTACACTGGCGTCCCGTTCCTTACGTTGCTCCATGTATTGCATCTGCAAACTCCTTTCCCGTGACTGGATCGACCGGGATCATTACCTCCCTGGCGAGCGCCTGTAAGGTAATGGGGCTGCCAGTCTTTGACAGACTGGCAGCCCCGGTAGTTCTCACTCAGCCGTTATTGCGGCCAGGAAGCGTCTATTTCAGCCAGGACGGTGTCCAGGTCGGCGGAGCCAGAG
>CAYWWC010000300.1:0-5289 GCA_964461615.1 uncultured Anaerolineae bacterium | reverse complement strand
AATCACTGACCGCGCTGAACAGCACTGACTTGGAAGCTGAAGCGGCGGCCACTGAGCGTGGTGCTTCCCCAACCAGAGCGCTTTCAAATCTACTGAGTATACCCGTCGCCCTGGCCCTGACGGTGGCCCTCGTCTCTGGCTGCGCTGTGGCCACACCGCCACCGACGCTGACACCCACCCCTTCGACAGGCTCAGGACACCGCCGCGCTGCCACCGCGACGCCCACTCAGACTGCTACCCGCACCCCCACTCCGGATGCTACCCGCACCCCCCCCCGCCCCCCCCCGCCCCCGGCCCCGCCCACCCCCACCCCCACTCCCCTTGCAACCCGCACCCCCCCCCGCAGCCCGAGGCCCTCGGCCACGCTCACCTGTACCGCAACGCCAACTCCGACCCCGACGCTGACACCCACCAATACAGCCACCACGACGCCCACCCACACCCACACCGCCACCTCGACTCCTACTCCGCGCCCGACGGCCACGCCAACTCCCACCCTTACGCCCACTCCCACGCCCCTGACCATCGGCCAGTCAGTAGAGGGCCGTGCCATTGAGGCCCACCGCTTCGGCCAGGGACGCTACAAAGTGGTGCTGGTGAGCGACATCCACGGCGGCTGGGAGGCCAATACCCACGAACTGGCGCGGGAGTTGCTGGCCCATTTCAAAGCCAATCCCCAGGACGCGCCCGACGACGTCAGCCTGTGGATCATCCCCACCCTGAACCCCGACGGCTTGGCCGCCGACACGCGCTTCAACGCCCGCGGGGTGGACCTCAACCGCAACGCCGACACCGACCTGGACGGCTGCGTCGGCAACGATTGGAGCCCGACGACCTACACCAGCGATGGCCCGCAGCCCGGCGCAGGCGGCGCGTATCCCTTCTCCGAACCGGAGGCGCGGGCGGCGCGCGATTTCCTGGCCGACGCCCACGTCGTGGTCTTCTATCACAGCAGCGCGGGCGCGGTGTTCGCCGGCGGCTGCCGTGACAACGCCCCGTCGCTGCGGCTGGCGACTACGCTGGCAACGGGCACGGGCTACGACTTTCCGGAGGCGGGCTGGACGGGCTATCCCATCACCGGCGGTTTCAACGACTACCTGGCCGACCTGGGCATCGCCGTCGCCGAGGTGGAGCTGACCAACCACCAGGACACCGAGTTCGAGCGCAACCTGGAGGGCGTGCGGGCGGTATTGGCGGCGGTGAAAGACATCGTCACGGCCCGCTTCGAAGACGCGCCCGGCCAGGCGCACTGGCTCGACGAGGCCGCGTCCGCTTCCAAGGCCGCGTCTGCTTCCGAGGACAGCGTGACCGCCTACCGCTACCCGGCTGGGACGTTCCCCCATCCCGTGAGCCTGGCTGTGGCTTCCCCCCCAAAGTTGGGAGGGACCGGGGGGGGGCATGAAGACACGCTATACATGGTGGACAGCGGCCGGCTGCTTCGCTTGACTCTGGGAACGGCGGAACCGCCGGTGGTCATGGCCGCGCCCGGCGACACCGTGGCCGGCCTGCCAGTCCAAGAGCTATCTGACGTGGCACTCTCGCCAGACGGGTCGCTGCTGGTTGTAGATCGCTCCGGCGAGGTGATCCGTTACGACACAGCGGACGAGACCTGGCATCGTTCGGATTGGGAAGCCGTGGCCGGCACCGGCAGCACTTATGTCACTGCCGTTGCTGCGGACGAAGACGCCTCGTACTTCCTCGACACCAACCGTGGGCAAGTGTGGCGCGTGGCCGGCAGTCGGGCGACAGTCGTGGCCGAGACGCCGAGCAGCCGAGGGGTTGACATGGTGGTGGACGACGAGAGCGTGTACGTCCTCCTCCGCGAGTGGCCCGGCCAGCGGCCCGCGGTGATCAGCTACCATGCCCCGGACTGGGGAAAAGCCTGGAGCGTGTCGAGTGGTCTGGACTACCCGTCGGCCCTGTGCGCCGTCGCCGATGGGCTGCTGTACATCCTGGACAGCAACGACCGCAGCGTGCTCGCTCTGGATACTGAGACGGGTCAGACGCGCGCGGTGTACACCTTCATTGACCGCGACGTGACCCTGCGCGGCTGCTGGACGGTTGAGGACGGCCTACTCCTGATTGGCCCAGATGTGATGTATCATCAGAAACCAGGTTTTTTAGTTGACGAGACACCTTCTCCCGCCGCAGAAGGGCCCAAAAGCAATGATGCACCTGCTCAGACAGACAAAAACCTGGTTTCTCCCCCACCGGTGTCCGAACCCGATCTGGATCGCCTACGCGGGCTGGCGATGCCCATCGCCGGCATGCTCCTGCCGCAGCGGTTGAACGTGTTGCCCGGTGCACCGCGCCATTACCGTTACGGAGTGCATCAAGGGATAGACTTCTACGCCTACCCCGACGGCACTACAGTCACTACCAGCACCGAGGTGCTGGCTACGCGCGACGGCATCGTCATCCGCGCCGATTGGGACTACGAGAATCCTACCCCGGCACAGATGGACGGCTGGCTGACCACCTGTCGCCAGGAGGGCTACACCCCTGAGGACGTGCTGGATGGCCTACGCGGGCGGCAAGTGTGGCTGGACCACGGCGACGGGCTCATCACCCGCCACGCCCACCTGGGCGACATCGCCGACGGGCTGGAAGTCGGCAGCGACGTGACCCAGGGCCAGGTCATCGGCACGGTGGGCAACTCCGGCACACCCGAATCGCTGTATAACCCCGACGGTGAGGTGCACCTGCATTTCGAGATCTGGCTGGATGACCGCTACGCGGGGCAATACCTATCCACCGTCGAGATACGGCGGCTGTTGTCAAAAATATTGAGGTGAGAAAATGTCAACTGAGAAATTTACAAAGATACCCCAAGGGACTCCATCGTCACGCGCACGCCGCCTGTGGTGGTTGATCCCCGTGGCAGTGCTCATCGCGGCGCTCATCGCCGGGGGGATGTTTGTCAACCAGCGCCGGCAGGTCTACCAGGACTACATGGCCCGCATCCGACCTGGGGTGACCATCACTGGCTTGGATGTGGGCGGGATGACGCCCGACGAGGCCCGGGACCTGTTACGCCAGGAGTGGGCAGTTCCGCTGGCCCAACCCATTGAGCTTCGCTGGGCGGCGATTCCGCACCCTGACCGCAGTCAGGAGCTCGATCCGTCCGCGGTGGGCTTCACCGTGCTTGAGGAGGCAATGGTGAACGAGGCCGCCGCCGCCGGCGCGGACACCCGCTTCAGCGATTTCCTCTTTCGCACTCCGCTGCCCCTTGATGTGGACGTGCCCTTGCGGACTCAGTTCGACCAAGCGCTGTTGGCCAACGTGATAGATGACCTTGCGGCAGGCGTTGATCGTCCGATGCGAGAGCATCGCCTTAGCGCGGAAGAATTGACCTTCTATCCTGGCCAAGCGGGTTCGGGGCTTGACCGCGATGAGGCTGCGGCGAGGATCGCTGCAATCCTTCCCGATCCAGAAGTACGTACCGCCACCCTGCCCGTTGCCGCCATCGAGGTCGCGCCGCTAGACGAGGCCAACCTGCGTTCTGAGCTAGAGGCTATCGCTGCTGGCATTGATCAGCCAATGCGACAGCATCGCCTCAGCGCGGAAGACCTGGCCTTCTACCCTGGCGAGGTGGGGGCAAAGCTTGATCGCGATGAAGCTTTGGCCAGGATCACCGCCGCCCTGGCCAAGGGAGAGACGAGCCCCGTCGAGCTGCCAGTGAACGTCGTCGAGATCACGCCGCTGGACGAGGCAAACCTACGTTCCGAGCTGGAAACTATCGCGACAGACATTGACATTCCGGTACGAGAGCATCGCCTCAGCGCAGAAGAACTGGCCTTCTACCCCGGCCAAGCGGGAGGCAAGCTTGACCGGGATGAGGCCGTGAAGATGATCACCGCCGCCCTGGCCAACGGAGATACAAGACCCATCGAGTTGCCAGTCACCATCGTCGAGGTTACGCCGCTGGACGAGGCCGCTCTACGTTCTGAGCTGGAAGGTATCGCCGCAGGCGTTGATGTTCCGGCGCAGGAGCATCGCTTCAGCGTAGTAGACCTGGCCTTCTATCCCGGCCAGGCGGGGATCAAGCTTGACCGCGATGAGGCTGTGGCCAGAATCACCGCCGCCCTGGCTGACGGAGAGACGCAGCCCGTCGAGCTGCCGGTTGCCATCGTCGAGGTCACGCCGCTGGACGAGACCGACTTGCGTTCTGAGTTGGATGGTATCGCCGTTGCCACCTACGCCCGACCGAAGCCAGCCCGAGCCATCAGCGCCACCCTGGAAGACGACCCGCGCTGGCCCGAGTCGTGGACGCCCTTCGATGCCGACATGACCGTCTATGACTTTGAGCCGGGGCAGATGGGCCGCACGCTGGACGTGGAAGTCTCGCTGACGGCTATCGCCGACGCCCTGGCCTCCGATGCAAGTAATCCTGTCTCCCTGACCATCACCGACGTAGCCCCGGCGTCTCTCGCTCTATCCGACCTCAAGCCGCTGCTGCTCGACATCACCAGTGACTTCACCGGCACGACCGGCCTGTACGTCCAGGACCTCTCCACCGGCGAGGAACTCACCCACAACACCCAAGTAGTATATGCCGGGATGAGCCTGCTCAAGGCTGGCATCCTGGTCACTGCCTACCGCACCTGGGACGGCGACCTACCCGACGACATCAAGCTCAACGTTTCCTACATGATCTCCGAGAGCATCAACGCCGCCGCCAACCTGGTGCTGATGGGCATCGGCGGGGGCGACGCGACGGAGGGGGTGAAGCGAGTCAACGAGACCTTCCGCGACCTGGGTTTGGCTCGCACTTTCATGCGCCAGCCCTATTATGTCGAGGGCGGGACGCACTGGCCCTCCATCTCCCAACCCGACCTGCCCGAGGTGGATGTGCCTGCCGCCGAGGCCGCCATTGACACCCGTCCCGATTCCATGATGCAGACCTGGCTGGCTGATCTGGCCGTGCTGTGGCGGGCGATTTACCAGGGCTGCCAGGGAGAGGGTAAGCTACTGGCGGCTTATGACAACCTGACCGCCGAGAATTACTGCGAGATGCTGGATTGGCTGAAGACCAACCCCGTGCGCAGCGTCATCGGAGCCAGCGTCCCGCCGGAGGTGCCCATCGCCCACAAACACGGCTGGGTGGGCGATACCCGCTCCGACGCGGGGATCGTTTTCACTCCGCAGGGCGATTACCTGTTCGGCCTGTTCCTGTGGGAGGACACGGACTGGATCAACTGGGACCGCTGCTTCCCCATCTTCCGCCGCCTGTCGGCCACCGTCTACAACTACTTCACACATACCACCAAAGCGGTGACAGATGAGTAG
>CAYWWC010000299.1:1768-5305 GCA_964461615.1 uncultured Anaerolineae bacterium | reverse complement strand
AGAGAGCCTTATCTCCAAATTAAATGAAACACACCCAAATGAATTCGTACCTCCCCCAAAAGCCTGCACACCCTACAAAGCCTACACAACCCTGCATACCCTACACCCGGCGCAAGCTTGAGGACGCTCTTGGAGGCTCTTTGGGCGTGTAGGCTTTTTCGAAGGGTCGTTGGTCAAGGGCATTTTGTGCTCCCTATTCGAGAGGGACCCCCACCCCATACCGATCCATGAGGTCCCACACGTCACGAGCGGCAATGTGATAGACGTTTCCCCTCTGACGGCGCGTCTTGTCGCTGAACCCCAACCGCTTCAGGGCGTAACCGATCCACTGAGCTCTAAGCTGCTCAAACTCCTCTTCGCCTACGAAGTTACCCATCTCCTCACGAATCGCCCCAGTGGTGAGATCGCACCGCTCGCCGCCCTTGGTGAGTTCATGCAACGCCAGCAGCAGGGCCTGCTCCCAATCGGATAGGGTGCTCCCTTCCGACCGTCGAGTGCTGGCCAGAGCATATGCCTTCACCCGATCCAGAAGCCCTGCCACTCCCCGCTCCTCCAAAAGCTTGGCCAGCGATAGCAGCGGCAGCCATAGCTCGTTATCACGGTTGGTCAGGAACTGCAGGCTCATGTCCTTCTCGTAGATGTCCCTGAGAGACTGATGATGGGTCAGGGCCAGGCTGTATAGCTCGTGACGCACTGCGGCCCAGTCCTCCCCCTGCTCCGAAATGGTCAGATTGCCCTTGGACGTAGTGGTACGCAGCATGGTGACGAGGATGCAGCGGCTCTCCAGCACGTCCTCCAAACCCCGGATGCTGGCCAGGATCTTGGGCGCGTAGACCTCGAACTCCCGCACACGGAAATCCTCCCCCTCGATGCGAATGGCCGGTGAGCCCCGCTTGTAGCCAGCGTTCAACAGCAAACGCAGGTTCATGACCCGTGTATCGCGGCCGCGCGAGAGCCGCTCGCTCTCGTCAATGCCCAACGTCGCACGAGTGGCCTCCACCACGCGGAAGAGGGCGCTGGGGGAGATGTCGCTGGTCACTCGCATGTTGAAGGCCAGCTTGGCCGTCAGGCTGATGGTCTTGGTCTTGCCGCTCCCTTTGGGACCCAGCAATGCGATGTAGGGATAGCTCTCGAAGAGGGGATACAAGTAGGTGGCGATAGCCCACAGGGCTAAGACGTCCGCCGTGTGAGGGTCGCGGAAATCCAAGTACTTGACGTACAGATCCCGCACTGTGACGAAGACCCCTTGGGGCTGGGGTGTGTAGCCCTGGAGGAAGGCCTGAATGTGACCATATTCCCAGCGAGGGGAGCGTCCTAGCGCAGCGGGCCACTCTCTGATGACCACCGACCGGCCGCCCAGCTCCAGGGCCGACGCTTCCTCAATGGACAGAAGCTCCCGCGTGCTGGTGACCAGATAGGGCTTGTGCTCGAACCGGGTGCTCTGCTGCACCAGCAGGGGGACGGTCACGCAAGCCAGGCCGTCCAGGAAGTCCAGGGCCGGTGAGATGACCTGGTAGCGGCCTTCGATGATCTTTGGGGGGCCGCCCTGAACCTCCTGGGCCGCTTGCGCCGCCCTCAGCAGTCGGTTGAACTCCCGCGCTTTGATCCCCAGCTCACTACCGACCAGGGACTTGTACCGCGCCAGAGCGAAGGGAGATAGCTTGGTCAGCAGGGTGAAGAGCCTCTGCAAGTGCTCCTCCTGCTTGGCTCCTTCCTCCTCCGCTGTTTCGGCGATCTTCACCTCCAGCAAGGTGGGTGCAGCAGCCAGCAACTCCTGGAAGTCCAGCTCCGTGTGGCCAGCCATCAAGAACTCATTGGCATCCTTGATCCCTTCAGGCCACTCCAGGACGTGAGTCAGCGGCCCGATTTCGCGGGCCAGCTCCCCCGCGCGACGCCGACCGGCTTGGTCGCCATCCAGGGCCAGGTAGACCGCTTCGGCCCTTCGTACGGCAGCCAGGTGCCGATCCGATAGCTTGCCCAGCCCCATCAGGCCCACGGCGCGGTATCCCCACTGGTGGAGGGTCAGCACGTCGGTGGGTCCCTCGACCACGAAAAGCGGCCCGTCCCCTCGCAGCGCGTCGGGATGGAACAGGGGGCAGGAGCCACGCAGATGATAGTACTTCTTTCCTGCTCTCACCTGCTTCTGAGCGGTGGCCCGTCCGGTGAGGTAGATGACCCGACCCCGCGAGATCACAGGGTAGATGATCCGCTGGGTGAAGACGTCGCGGCCATCATCCCACAGGAGCCCAGTTTCCTGGGCAAGAGCCACGTCCACACTCAGGCGGCGCAGGTGCTGCCCCAGACTGTTCGAGTTAGCGTATCCGACCCGAAACACTCGCAGGGTCTCCTCGGTGAACCCTCGATCCAATTGGCTTTGTCTGGCCTGCGGTGTGTTCATCAGGGCCTCGTGATAGAAGGCCACCGCCAGGGCCAGCACGTCTTCGATGGCACGTTGTCTGAGAACTTCGGCCAGCGGCTCGGAAGCAGGCTTTGGACACCGAAGGCCAGCCCGACCCGCCAACGTGCTTAGCGCTTCGGGGAAGCCGACCTTGTCCCTGATCTGTATCCAGTCGAACACGTCGCCGCCGCGGTTGCATCCGTAGCACCACCAACTGTCGGTTTGGGGGTAGACGTGGAGGCTGGGCTGGGAGTCGGGGTGAAAGGGGCAGCGGACCTTGTAGCCCTGGGGGCTTCTCTGTGGGGGCAGCGGCACGGTTTCGACAATGACGTTTTCGACGGGATTGGCGTCCCGCACCTGCTCCTTGAGGTCATCGTATCGCATCTGGTTGTGGCTCCTGTGATAGGGTAACGTTGGCTCTGTCTAGGTGTTGAAGATGGCGGCTTTGGTGTCTTTGATGGACGCGGCGTAGGCCAGGGCTTCCAGGTGTAGCTTGCGGGTGAAGTAGGCTCTGACGTCCTCCTGGAGGCTGGGGGAATCCCTCATGATGAAGGTCGCCCGACGCTCCCCCTTGCGGATATCGAGAAGCTCGTGTCCCTTGCAGCGCAGCGCGGCCACCAGGTAGAGGTCGCTGCTCTCCCAGCATCTTGCATCGTTTCTGCTCATCGTTGGCTCCTTTCCACTCTGTTTTGGCGTTGACGACTTGCACTGTCCATTATACCAAATTCTCGGCGAAACCGCGTCGTCTATAGGGGGGATATTTCCCCAAAGAGGGGTACTCTTGGGGGAGGATTTCTTCTACTCCCTTTGGAGTACGCCTCTTGTACCCCTGGGGTACGCTCCCTCCCCCCTTTGGAGTACTCCAGGGGGTATGTTTCTTGTACCCCTGGAGTACTCCCCCTCCCCCGGCCCCTTTTCAAGGGTAGGTTTTTTGTCTGGGCCTCTGCCCACCCCGATATATGGTGGTAGGTGACCTTTCTGTGCCCATACATGGGAGGTGGATGGGCTGATTCTAGCAGACCTATCCTTGAAAGCCCTATCCCCCTGGGTTACCCCTCCTTACGCCCTTTGGGGTACTCGCTCTATATACCTTTCGGCGTTTTTGGTACACTCTTGCCTCGTTGACAACATATAGGCAC
>CAYWWC010000299.1:0-1668 GCA_964461615.1 uncultured Anaerolineae bacterium | reverse complement strand
CCCTTCTACGTAGTCGTACTCTCTGCCCAGCGTAATCGTGTCACTCCCTCTTGACCATGACCATCTCCCAGGGTATCGGCACCGATTTCTCGGCCGATGGATACCAATCGGACCGGTTCGGAAATCAGATCGTTCCAACGCCCGTAGACATGGATTTATTCGGCGACTTGATACAACATGCCGTTGTGATAGCTAACCGTACCCACTACATCCTACCCCGTCAGACTCGCCCCTCGTTTGCGATGGAGTTTATTGACAAATCAGAACATTTGTTCTATACTGAGCCCCACGCTGGTGTAGGTCTACATAGACCACACCGTCTTGTCGCGAAAAGCTTAACCAATTCCTGCTCTCTGGAATCGCCTTCAACCCTGACTTGCAGGCCGCGGGAAAGTACACCCAGTCCCCCTCCTCGAAACGCGCCTCTCTATCCGCTAGCAGCAACGTGACCATCCAGAGCCAAAGCCAATGTGGTGGGGATCGAGTTCTCTCAATCAATCGCATCCTTTCTGCCCCACGGGGCTACCTCCCCCGCCGCTGGCGGGAGAAGTTGGGCTACCCCCACGCCCCTCACTGCTCCTCGCCATCAGCCATCACCTCCTGCCCATCAACTCCAGCAACTCTGCCCCGCTCGCTCACAGCCTGTCACTTACCCGCAACCACAGCGTGGGCAGGGGGCGGACCAGGATTCTGATCGCCGATGCTCAGCCCCTAACTCGTATCGGGCTCCACACCCTGTTGAGCAGAGAGCCCGACCTGGAAGTAGTCGGAGAGGTGGCCGATAGCGAAGAGCTGGAGTCGGCCATCGCCAGGCTGGCCCCAGACCTCTTGATTCTGGACGTCAACCTGCCGGAGCTGGATGCCGTTGCCTCCACGCGACATCTGGTCAAGCGCTATCCACAGCTGTCAATCCTTATCCTGACCGCCTGTAATGACGGGGAGTTCATCTTCGGCCTGCTGGAGGCTGGAGCGACGGGGTATGCCCTCAAGGAGGAGCCTACAACGGATCTGCTCTTCGGCATCCGGACGGTAGCCGGGGGACGGCTCTGGCTCAGCAGCCGAGTGGCCCGCATAGTGGTGAACCAGGCTCTCCTAGCCCGGGAGCCTCCGGCGATGTCTCAGGACCTGCCCACACTGACCGAGCGCGAGCTGGAAGTCCTGGCCCTGATTGGTCAGGGGCTGAGTAACCCGCAGATCGCGAAGGCCCTGTGCATCACTCGCACCACTGTCCGCACCCATATCAGGCGCATCAACGCCAAAATCGGCCTGGATAGGCGTAGTCAGGTGGTGCGTTACGCTATAGAGCACGGATTGGTGAGTGCCCCGCTAGAGGAGTGACATGCCCGCATCCCCCATGGCCTGCTCCACTACCTCCCCCTCTTCTTGACAACGTGAGAGCTTTGTGCTATATTATCAACAGTTGTGTCTTAAACACAACCGTTGATAAAGGAGGGGACATGCCTCGTTTCGTGGATCGGGAAGAGGAAATAGCCAATCTGAATCGCTTGCTGGAGCGACCTGCTGGGCAGTTCATCATTGTGTATGGACGGCGACGGGTGGGCAAGACGACGCTGCTCCTGCACTGGGCCAAAACCAGCAATCTCCCTTACGTCTATTGGGTAGCCAGCCGCAATACGACCACCAATTTACAGCGGAGTCTTGCCGAGG
>CAYWWC010000298.1:0-5327 GCA_964461615.1 uncultured Anaerolineae bacterium | reverse complement strand
GTCTGAAGTATTCAAGAATCGCATGGTGCTATTCTCGGTGTCGTTCCTGCCGTTGGTGCTCACTGCGCTGCCTCTGTTCGCGCTTTACATGACCCGTTCCATGGAAGACGCCAGCGCAGCCGGTTTCAGCGACATGCCTGCCGCGTTTGCGCAACTGTGCGTCGGTTTGAATGGGCTAGAATGTGCACAATACTTTCTCGTCTCGCAGTTTCTCTCCGTGTTCCTGACCATGCCCGTGGTCATTCCGGTGATGATCGCATCATACAGCATCGTCGGCGAAAAGCGCACCCGCACACTGGAACCGCTGCTGGCGACCCCCATCACCACGCTGGAGCTTCTGGCCGGCAAGGCACTGGCCGCTGTAATCCCGGCCCTTGCGGCCACCTGGCTCAGTTATGTCGTCTTCACTGTCGGCACCAGCTTGATAACAGCCAGCCCACTCCTCGTCAGCAAAGTGCTGGCTCCGCTGTGGCTGCTGGCCATTTTTGGGATCGGGCCACTGCTCTCAATCGCTGGGGTCAGCGTAGCAGTGATGATCTCTTCCAGGGTAAACGACCCGCGAGTGGCCGAGCAGCTTTCAACGCTGGTCGTCCTGCCATTGCTGGCGCTCTTCGTGGCCCAGGCATCTGGCGTGATCGCCTTGGGCAACACACTGATCGTGTGGATCGCCATCGCCCTGATCGTTATCGACGGCGGGCTGCTGTATTTCGCCACCAGGTTATTTCAGCGCGAGACCATTCTGACGCGCTGGAAATAGTAAAAGACGCAACTTCTCAGTTGCTCAGCCTGGATTGCCAAATCCAGGCATGGGAGGACCAAGTCAGCTCGGATTCCGCTCACCAGGCCGATGGATTTGGCAATCCGTCGGGAGCAGGTGATAGTTGAAGGAGAGCAGATGCAACAAGAACAGCAACCTAGCAGCAAGTGGCAGATCCCCTTTTTCACCATCTGGACAGGCCAGGCGGTCTCGCTAATCGGCAGCAATCTGGTGCAGTTTGCACTGGTATGGTGGCTGACCGAGAGCACCGGCTCGGCCACCATACTGGCTTTCGCCTCGATCGTGGCGGTGCTGCCGCAGGTCTTCCTCGGCCCCATCGCCGGCGCGCTGGTTGACCGCTGGAATCGCCGCCTGGTGATGATGGTGGCCGACAGCGTGATCGCGCTGGCGGTGGTCGTGCTGGCGGTGCTCTATGCGCTGGACGCCGTGCAGATATGGCACATCTACCTGTTGATGTTCATCCGGGCGGCGGGCGGGGCCTTCCACTGGCCGGCGATGCAGGCATCGACCACGCTGATGGTGCCAGAGAAGCACCTCTCGCGCGTCGCCGGCCTAAACCAGACCCTCTTCGGCGTGGCGAACATCGTCGCGCCGCCGCTGGGCGCGCTGCTGTTCAGCATCCTGCCGATGCAGGGCATCCTGGCCATTGACGTGGGCACAGCGGTGCTCGCCATCGTGCCGCTGCTCTTCGTCGCCATCCCACAGCCGGAACAAAAGGGGACAACCGCGCAGGAAAAGCCCTCCGTGCTGGCTGATATGCGAGAGGGCTTGCGCTTCGTTTGGGACTGGCCGGGCATGATGATGATCATGGTCATCGCGATGCTCATCAATCTGCTGATCAACCCCGGCTTCGCGCTGCTGCCCATCATGGTCACCGATCACTTCGGAGGCGGCGCGCTGCAACTGGCCTGGCTGGAATCTGCCTGGGGGATTGGCATGATACTGGGCGGTATCACCCTGGGCGTGTGGGGCGGCTTCAAGCGGCGCATCGTCACCGGGCTGCTGGCCATGACGCTCATGGGTGTCGGCGTCACGGTGCTGGGGCTAACGCCGGCGACGGCCTTTACGCTGGCCCTGGGAGCGATGTTCTTCGGTGGATTTATGAATCCCATCGCCAACGGCTCGTTGTTCGCCACCCTGCAGGCGACGGTCCCGCCGGAGATGCAGGGTCGCGTCTTCACCCTGGCGATGAGCGGCTCGGCAGCGATGTCCCCACTGGGGCTGGCCATTGCCGGCCCGGTCGCCGATGCGCTGGGTGTGCAGATCTGGTTCCTGATCGGCGGCCTAGCCACGGTAATCATGGGGGTGGGATCCTTCTTCATCCCGGCCATCATGCGGATCGAGGACAAGGCCGGCGAGGTCAATCCGTGACCTCAAAACCAACGGCCAGGCAAACGCCGCTGGCGTCGGCCTGGCCGCTGTGCCTCGATTATCAACCAGAAAAGGGTATCTTCTCAATATTTTGGGGCAACGCCGTTTTGATCGCTGTCCTGAGTTCATCGAAGGGTAACGCTTAAGTCGAATAACGCAGCGAGCATCCGCCGGTTGAGTAGCGGCGATGCAAGCATCGCGCGTATCGAAACCAAGGATGCGAGCGGCTCTCTGGCTAACCCACTTGGTTTCGATACGACTTTCCGCTACGCTCCAAGCCTACTCAACCGGCGCTAGATGTGCTCTGCCCCAGGTTATTGAGAAGATACAAAAAAGGCTGCTGTTATCCCACTGGCCGCACTGTTACGGTCTCCGTAGCTGTGCGGCCTTCTTCACAGATCAATGCCACAGCACCGCCCGTGAGAGGTCGGTCTGCATCATCCACCTCGAAGAGCTGCTGACCGTCAATCCAGGCCCGCAGGCAAGCGCCCACAACCTCCAGGCTGAGATCGTAGGTCTCGCCAAACTCCCACGCACAATCCGCCTCAGCCAACACCGTATTGCCATCCAACGCTTTGACCAGGCGGGCCTTGCCGTCGCCGCAGAGCAGCAGGGCGTAGTAGCGACGCATGCCTTGCACCCGGGCGGCAATGCCGGCTGCTTTGACCAAATGCGGCGTGACATCGGCGCTGACTCGATAATCGGTCCACTCGCGGGTGCCCTGGATCAGCAAGCCAGTGCCGTAGTTTTGCACCAGGCGGTAGGGCTCAGGCCACCAGGGGCCATATTGATCCACACCGTCCACCCAGGCCCGCCGCCACATCGTACCGCCAGTTGCCGGGCGGGTCAGCACCACATCCGGCGCACCGTCCCAGGTCAAGTAATCCAGATAGACGCTGCCATCTGCCCGCCGTTCGCCGCTGATCTCCACGCCGACCTCGGCAATCGGCCCACCACCCGTATCACCGATGCGCCACTCGAACTCGTGGTCCGCACCTGGTTCCAACACGGTCTCTGGACCATACGTCCTGACCAATTCGTCGTCGGCGCCATAGGCGCGAATGTAGAGACAGCAGGTGACTGGTGTTTTGTTACCCCCGTCCGCAGCCACCCCAGCCCGCACCGTCTGGCCAGAATAAAGAGTGGGTGAGGCCAGCAGGGCGTAGCCCCTCTTCTCGAAATGGATGGCAACTTCTTTGGATGGAATGAAAGCGGCTGTGGCCACGCGAGCCGCTCGCCCCGGCGCAACGTGATGATAGTGTATGGCCAGGCTGCGCTCTCCTCGCTGGCTGTGCCCGACCACGTTCTCCACCGTAACCGTGCCCCTGGACTCAATGCTATCCTCTGGCATGAAGCCCTGCACCGCGCCGGGCAATTCGAAGTGGAAGCGGGCGCCGACTTTGGGCGCTACCGGCGCTTCTCCAGCCAGGGCGCGACCAATGTTCACGATGTGATAGGCCTCGGTGACGGCGTCGGTGAGGGCCCGGCCGCCGTCCGCAGCGGGCATGTAGAGCCGGTCCGCCACGGGGCCACGCCAATCGGGGCCGTCGTCAATGCCCGCTAATCCGTTCTTGATTCCCATCAAACAGCCCGCGTTGCCTGAATTACAGTCGGTATCCCAGCCACAGGTGTTCACGATCATCAGCGTCTTCTGGAAATCGTCGTCGCCGTACAACAGGCTGAGGATGATCAGGCCGTGGTTGGGCACCATGTGACAGTTGCCGCCGTATTTGTCGTAGCCATAGTCGGCGGCGAGAAGCCCAAAAGCCTTTCGCCAATCGGGTTCCTCGGCGTGCCACTGACGAATGTCGGCGATCATACGGTAGATGACCGAATCCTTGGGGATGAAGGATACGCCGATGTCAATCAGCCTGTCAATGTCCGACTCGACAAAGGCCTGAGCTTCCATCGCCGCTAGCACCTGGGCACCGTAGATCGCCTCGCCGTCGTGGCTGACACTGGCGGCACGACGGGCCAGGTCGGTGGCCAGTTCGGGGTCGCCCGGCGCCACCATCGCCCAGCCGTCAATGAAGATCTGGGCGCCGATCTGTTCGGCCACCACCTTGCTGTTGAGTTCCATCGAGCCGCTGCGAGGAGCCTCAATGCCGCTCTTCAGACGGAGATAGGCGGTATGCTCGGTGGAATTGCCCAGGCCGCCCCACCACAGAATCGTTCGCTCCTCAATGAGATAGTTGAGCCAGGTCTGGCCGATCTGGGCCGGGGTCAGGTCAGGGCTGTTGCCATAATCGGGCAAGGCGCGCAGGAAGGTGAAGGTGCCGGTGATGTCGTCGTGGGTCACGATCAGGGGTATGCCCTGATTTTCAGGGATGTCCACGTCAATACCCCGCCCAACCAGGCTGCGCTTCAGGTCCAACTTCTCGTTGACGTAGTACCAGATCTCGCCCAGCTCAGCCATGACGCGCTGGTAGGGCCAACCCTCGAAGGGCCGGCCCAGGTAGACGCCGATGATCTTGCCCAACACACCGGCATAGACACGTTCTGTGTAATCTTGTGGAACTGACATATTACCTCCTTTTTGCTTTGTATAGAAACGCGGGTTAACAAGTGTCCGTCAACCGGCGCACCAGAAAATCCTCGAAAGCTGACAGGTTCTTCCAATCAGTTGCGCAGTTGATTAGCTTTGCATTGTCGTCAATGACGGTGTAACCGTCGTCGGTAACTCGGATGCCCAGCTTCTCCATCACCAGTAGTTCCTCGGAGAAGGCAAGGTAGATGGCTACTGTGTCAAAGAGGATCGAGCTTTGCACTCCAACATTGAGCCCTTGCGCCCATACGGCGTTCTCGGCCCAGATACGGTAGTTCTCGATCAGTGCTTGAATCAGAGGGGCCTCACAGTCACGTACCGCGCGGTACTTCTCCCCTGCGAGTCTGACCAGGCCACACGTATCGAGCGGCGTGATGGTAATGTCCCAAGAAGCTGCAAAGACTCTTTGGCACGCCTGGGGGTAACTGACAACGTTGTATTCAGCGGAAACTTCCTCGCTCCCGCCGTACCCTCGCCGCACGCTGCCGTGCATCCCAATGAACCGGGCCCGTTCGGCAATCCGCGGCTCTCGGTCAAGAGCAATGCTGACATTCGGCACGGGGCCGATGCAAATGAGCGTGACAGGCTCTGGAGAACTCATAATGGTATCCACGATAGCGCCGACGCCATCTT
>CAYWWC010000297.1:0-5327 GCA_964461615.1 uncultured Anaerolineae bacterium | reverse complement strand
TGGTCGCGGCTAAGCTCTTGCTCATAAAGTCGGAGGCATTACTGCCCCGGCCGCCGAGAGCTCCTGGCGAAGAAGAAGAGGACGTGGGGGATGCACTGGCCCGCCAATTGATCGAGTACAAGAAGTTCAAAGAGGCGGCGCTGGGATTGAGGCAAAGGGAGGAGACGGGCCTCAGGGCCTACGTGCGCGTGGCCCCGCCGCCCAAGCTGAAAAGGCCCTTCGGCCGCAAGCAGAACGACGCCCAGGACAGGCCCTTGGACCTGGAGGATGTCTCGCTAGCCGACCTGGTAGAGGCCGTGCAGCGCGCCCTGGACGCTCGCCCCGCGCTCCCTTCTGTATCTGAGGTAGTAACACCCTTCACCGTCACTGTTGCCGAGAAGATGGTCCTCATCAAGAACAAGCTGAAAAGACACAAGCGGGTGAGCTTCAACCGTCTGTTGGACCAGGCAGCCTCACGCGCGGAGATCATTGTCACCCTCATGGCGGTACTGGAGCTCATAAAGTTGAAGGGCATCGTCGTTCAACAGGAGCGCCTCTTCGGAGAGATCGTCATCCTACAGAAGCAAGCTGGAGCCCAACCTTAAAATTTCCACAAAACCTACTTTTCGCCTTGACAGAGAACGCGTGTTCTGGTATAATATATCTAGAACATGCGTTCTACTTTTTGTGAGAAGGGGGTTGTGATGATCAGCAAGTCGCCAAACAAGCTATGCGCTCACCGCAGCGTGACCCGCGATGGCCGCATCACCTGCAGGAAGATCGTGGAGGGCGACAACGAAGTCTCGCCTAACATCTGTCGGGACTGCCCCGCCAGGCAAAGCGGCTGCGACAAGTTGCGCTTCTCTCTGCGGAAGTCCTCTCCCTCACCCATTGTGGTCCGCTACGGGAATGGTCATTCTGAGGTCTGGAACGATCAGCCGCCTGAGATCACTTTCCTGAGGGCGGCTTGCATTGCCAAGATCGCTCCCATCAGCGACCCCCGCCAGTGCGCGGCCTGCGCCCTGCGATCTGCTGGCGAGCCGGTTCTGGAGGAGAGCCGCTTGCCTCGGAAAGTGGCCAGGGGCGGCAAGGTGATTCCCTTCCCCCAGCGGGTGGCAGCCGCTGCCAGTTGAGGCCGCTATCGCTACCAAGTGTGAGGTATACAGAGCTTCCCTCCCAGAGTTGGGGGGGACAGGGGGGGGGACGATGCGACGTTTGCTGGAGTATCAGGCTGAAAGAATCGAGATGGTACTGGCGAGCCACAAGGTGGCCTCGCGCGTCTACAGGGGCACAGTCACCCCCCGCTTCGTGCGCTTCGAACTGGTCCCGATAATGGGCGCCAAGATCAGCCGCATCAAGGGCCTGGGCGAGGAGATCGCCCTCTCCCTGGGCATTCCCTCCTGCCGCGTGTTCCGCCAGAATGGAAAGATCAACGTGGAGATCCCTCGCGAGACGCCCCGCACGGTCAAGCTCTTCGCCCTGTGTCGGCGGCTGGCCGAGATACCTCCCTGCACCGCCGTCCTGGGCCTGGACGCGGAAGGTACTCCCCTGCTCTTGCGCCTCCCCAGCGCGGACGTGGCCCACGTGCTCATCGCCGGCAGAACCGGATCGGGCAAGACCGAGACAGCTCGCACTATGATCGCCAGCCTGGCGATGTACAATCGCCTGGGCGAGGTGCAACTGGTGTTGATTGACCCCAAGGGACGGGGCTTCGCTCCCTTCGCCGCTCTCCCCCACCTACTGTATCCAATGATCGAGGATTGGGAAGCGGCTTCGGAATTGCTGAACCGCCTGGTAGCAGAAATGGAGAGGCGGGATCGTCAGAAAGCGACCCAACCGCAGGTAGTGGTGTTCATTGATGAGCTGGCCGATCTGATGATGATGGGAGGCAAGGAAATAGAACGCTCGTTGACGCGCCTCCTGCAGCGAGGGAGGGGAGCAGGCATCCACATTGTGGCTTGCGTCCAGAAGCCCACCGTGGCCATCATCGGCTCACTGGTCAAGTCCAACTTCCCGGTGCGCATCGTGGGCAGCGTGGCCAGTCCAGAGGATGCCAAGGTGGCCTCAGGGCTGGCAGGGACGGGGGCGGAGAGGCTGTTGGGTCGAGGGGACTTCCTGGTGGTGGCCCAGGGACAAGTGATGCGCTTGCAGGCCGCCTACGTATCCAGTCAAGATATCCAAGAACTGACGGCCCGTCTCAAAGAGGGAGGGCGCGCGAGCAGGCGGTGGGTGGAGGAAGCCACTGGCACGGATGGGCGGGCGATTCCCCTGAAGCGCCTGGCCGCCAGGCTGAAGTTGGTGAAGTGAAGAAGAGAGGTAACCGTTCAGCCCAGTGTCATTGCGAGCGGTTTTTGCGAAGCAATCCCCATCGTCGTTGGGAGCAATCGTTGCAAAGCGATCTCCGAATCAGCGATTGGAGATTGCGCCGTTTCCACTTCCAAGTTCGGCACAAAAAACCGTGCCTCGCAATGACACCTGAACGCTTACGAAGAAAGGATTCCGATGAAGAAAGTAGTGATCGTAGCGCTCATTGCCTTCGCCATCACCTTGGCCATCATCATCGGTCAGCGGATGTCCACCGATGCCATGGCGGTGGTGATTGGGGTGGCGTGTGGGGTAGTGGCCTCTATACCTACCAGCTTGCTGATCCTGGCGGTGAGCAACAGGCGCGGGGGGCAAGAAGTGCCACAGCAGCGAAGAGACTACCCACCAGTGGTCATCGTCAACCCAGGAAGCAACCAGCCTCGCTATCTGCAGCCGCCCTTTCAGGCTCCGCCGAGCCACGGGCAGGAGCGCCAGTTCCACGTTATCGGCGATGAGGACGTGGTGCTGGACGAGGGACGATATTTCTGAGCTGGTGAAGAGTAGCTCAGAAAAAGCTTTCAGTCTCCCTGCGCTGGTTTCCATCGTTCTTCCTAGAAAACCACCAAACCAGGCCCAATGCCAGAACCATTCCCAAGACATCGAAGCCGACATCAGTGAGGGCGCCGGTGCGACCGGGGACGAAGGTCTGGTGGAATTCATCCGAGATGGCGTAGAGCAGCGACAGCACGAAGGTCCCGCCGAAGGATGGCAGAGCAGGCCATCTCCTCTCTTTGGAGCGGCGTCCTGAGGCCGCTTCGCTTACGCCGCTTTGCTTACACGAAGGGATGGCTCGCCAGAGGAGAAAGGCCAGGACACCGTACTCTGTCACATGCCCCGCCTTCTTGGCGACAAGATCAACTGTATCGTTGGGATGAGAGGGAAGGCTGGGCCGACTGGACATGACAAAGATCACCCCCATCCAGAGCAGCGCCGGCAGCCAGTAGTAGAGCCAGCGTTTGGTTCTAAGTTTAGCCACCATTGTCATGCCGGTACGCCTTCTCCACCCTCTCAACCAGCTTTCTCCAATCGAACTCCCCAAAGACCCGCCCTTGCGCACCCTTCCCCAGCTTTGCCCGCAGGTGCTCATCTCGCAATAGCTCGACCACGCTGCCAGCGAAGGCGGCCGTATCGCCGGTGGGGACGAGCAGGCCAGAGGCGCCGTGTTCGATGTACTCCCCATTCTGTCCTACGTCGTCGGCCACTACTGCCACCCCGGCAGCCATGAGGTCTATCAGCTTGACGGAGCACTTGGTGCGATTGATGAGGGTGTCATCATAAGGATAGATGGCCACATCGGCTGCAGCAAAGTAGGCAGGGAGCGCGTCTGTCTCGACCCAATCAACGTAGACCAGGTGATCGGCCATCCCCGCCTCCTGCATCAATTCCCGCAACCGCTCCTCCTCCCCAAAGAAGCCCTTGCCCACTACCAGCAGCCTGGCCTCTGGAACCTCGGCCAGCACTCGCTGAAAGATACCCACGACACGCTCGGCCTGGAACTCAAAGAAACGAGTGTAGAGAAGCACAGTCGGATGGTTGGTGAACTGGATATTGGATATTGGGTATTGGGTATTGGATTCGAAACCCGAAACAACCCCATTGGGCACGTAGAACACCTTGCCCGGCGCCGCCCCCAGGCTCCACACTATCGTCTCCAGCGCGCGGCTAGCAACGGTGAGAGCATCGCAGTGGGTCAGCCCCCACCGCTCCTGCCAGGCGAAGAAGCGCCGCTGGAGCCTGGTGTAGGGCTCAATCTCGTTCCAACCCCCTTTACCCTCCCAATCGTCGCTGTCCACGACCAGGCGCGCTCTGGTCAACCTCAACCTCTTCAAAAACCAAAAGGCCAGGGCTGCCAAACCGGCGTAACCCTTGGGCTTGAAGCAATGGACGACATCGGGCCTGGATGCCAAAGCCCGCCGCGCCAGCCGCCAGGTGATCAAAAGGCGCCAGATAGCATCCTGAGCGGCTCGACTGAGCTCGCCGAAGTCCTGTCGAAGGAACGGGAGGCGAGGCGGCAGTGTTATGTTATGGATGCTAACCCCGTCCTCCTCCCAATCCCTCCCCGAGTCCTGAGGGTAGCTCCAGGGCGGCATTATTATGTCCACCCGATGCCCCCTGGCCGCCAGGGCCTGGGCCAGAGGCAGCGCCCGTGAACTCATGGTGCCTTTGGGTCTGAGGCCGAAGAGGCCGATCATTACTATTCGCATCTCTAACCTCCAGCCAATTATACCGTACAACACAAATAGGGGCAAGAACTGAAACCCTTGCCCCTATCCGCGTATTTCCGCCATCTGCGGTTCTACTCGACGATCACGCTCTTGGCCAGGCTGCGCGGCTGGTCTACATCGCAACCCTGACGCACGGGTATGAAGTAGGCCAGGAGTTGCAGGCGAACTCATTGGTTCCCCCTTTTTGACTTTTGGCAGAACGTATGATACACTCATCTTTGACAAAGAGGCTAACCCCCTCCGTCTCGGTCTTGACTAATCCCAGAAGTTGAGAGGTGACCTATGCAACTGGAAGACTACTTCGATTTTCTGGCTCCAAATGACATCCGGGTCAAGGGTACCCGTGTGGGCATTGAGACCATCCTGTGGGACTATCTTGATCTTGGTTTGTTTCCTGAACAGATTGCGGCACGTTACCGGACCCTCTCCCTTGAACAGGTGTATGCCACACCAACAACTCCCGTTTTGGGATTGTCTGCTTCCTGTCTACACTCGACATCAGTCAAAGAATGATTGCTCAGTGAGAGGTAGTAGTCCAAGAACTCGGAAAACAGTCCACAAGTCAGCGTTTTGACACGCAGAGCTCTTTCCCAGAAGCCAAAAGTTATCCTCGTAACAAGAACTAGCAACAACGTAGCAAAGGCAGACACCAGCATATCTCCTTGGCCTGATGTTCTCTGAAGATGCACCGTAGTTACTTGTACACTTAACCTTTGCACAAAAACGGAAATGGTCACGGTGGCACCGCCACAGGTATGG
>CAYWWC010000296.1:0-5339 GCA_964461615.1 uncultured Anaerolineae bacterium | reverse complement strand
ATCTCCGAGTTCTTGAGGGGCTGCGAAAGTGTCAACCTATTGTGAACCATCCCATATTGGGTATTGATTTACGATTGACCACAATATATAGTGGCTAAGTGCACGATGTGGCAGGATTCAACGCACCTGTTTGCGCTGGCAGTTGAAGAGTTCATCCGGCGTCATGAGGATCGCAAACTACTCGAAGCTCTCAATGACGCCTACGATGACGGGCCGGATTCGGATGAGCAAGCCTTGCGTGACAAGATGCGCCAGCGACACAGGCAATTGGTGGAGGGACATTCGTCAAATCCTGGCTGGCATTCGGCTGCTCACTGAACCGCGTGACATTGATGAATAGCTGGCTGCGCTGAATGAAGCGATACGAAGTCAAACGCCCTCGCGATTATCGAACTCCGAGGGCGTTTAGTCGCCCTCGAGGTGGAGCACGAAGTGTATCTTAAGCACCTTTCCCTCGCCAATTTCAGAAACTATGTCCGCCTGGAGCTGGACTTCCCCCCTGGCATCATCCTCGTCCAGGGCGAGAACGCCCAGGGAAAGACTAATCTCCTTGAGGCCATCTACTACCTGGCTACGGCGGGCTCGCCTTACGCGCGGGCTGACCGGGAGTTGATCAACTGGCTGGCCGAGGAAGAGGATCTGACCTTCGCTCGCCTGGTAGGCCAGATGCAGAAGGACGACACTCTGCAGCGCCTGGAGATCACTTTGCTCAAGGAGCCATCTCCAGCAGCAGGCGGCCACAGCCTCAAGAAACAGATTCGGGTCAACGGCGTGCCCAAGCGCGTACTGGACCTCATCGGACAGCTCAACGTGGTCTTCTTTTTGCCGCAAGACATTGACCTGGTGGCCGGCTCACCTGGCGGGCGACGACGTTATCTCGACGCCACCATCTGCCAGTTCGATCCTGTCTACTGCCGCACCCTCCGACGGTATAATCGCGTCCTGACCCAACGTAACCACCTCCTACGCCAGTTGCAAGAGCGCAGAAACAATCCCGACCAACTCCTTTTTTGGGACGAGAAGCTAGCCGAAGACGGAGCCCACTTAGTCGCCCGCCGACGGGAGGTGCTAGCCGAGCTAGAAGAATTGGCCAGGACCATCCACCTGGAGTTAACGAGCCAAGATGGGCATCTGTCTCTACGCTACGAGCCGAGCATCAGGATGCCCGAAAAATCCTACCAGATACCCTTGGGGCTTAGCTCGGCGAGGGGATTGGGTATTAGATATTCGGAATCTGATATCAGGGTATCTTTCCTGGGGCAGTTGCGGGAGATCACTCGCGAGGAAATGCGGCGGGGCATGTCGCTGATCGGCCCTCACCGAGACGACGTGCGGTTTCTGGCCGGCGGCGTGGATATGCGAATCTATGGCTCCCGCGGCCAACAGCGCACCGTCGTCCTGGCCGTGAAACTGGCCGAGGCGAGGCTTCTGGCTAAGGAGACAGGTGAACAGCCCATCATGCTCCTGGACGAGGTCATGTCGGAGTTAGACGAGGCTCGACGCCGCTATCTGACGAAGGCGATCGAGAACAGCCAGCAGGCCATCCTCACCACCACACATTGGAACGCCTACAGCCCCGACTTTCTGGCTCAAGCCATCTTGCTGAGGGTACAAGAGGGTAGAATAGAGGAAGTAACCAATGGCCAATTGGGGTTGGACATTGGAGATTAGATATTGGATATTGGAAATCGGAGGGGGCGTTTTCTGGGGATGCCTGGGCGGCGGGGGTATTTTTCGGGAGTTGGGGCTATCTTTTCGATGACTACCAGGGAGCGGGGCTCGGCCAGGTGCGGTAGCTCCAGGTGCACGATGCGGCGCAAGGCGCCTCCAAGCGTAACGATGGCTCCTTCGGCCGCCCTCGCCTCAGCATCGCCCTCGGCCCCCTTCTGGGCCACGAAAAGGCCACCCTGTCGGCACAAGGGCAAGGCGTATTCCACCAGGACGGGCAGTGCGGCCACCGCTCTGGCCAGGGCCAGGTCGTAGCCCTCGCGGTGGGCCGCGTCCCGACCCAACTCCTCCGCTCGCCCCTTGATGACCTCCACACCTGCCAGCCCCAGTCGGCTAACGATGTGCTCCAAAAAGCCGACCTTCTTGCCCGTGGCCTCTAACAGCGTCAACAACAAGCCAGGACAGACGATTTTGAGAGGAAGTCCTGGAAACCCCGCTCCCGCTCCCACATCAATAGCTCTTATCCCCGACTGTTGACAAATGGCCTTCGTCAAGTCCTCGTCAGCCAACAAACAGGTAAGCGAATCTAAGAAGTGCTTGACCTGAACCTGGTCGTAGTCGGTGATGGCGGTCAGGTTGAACTTCTCGTTCCAGGCTACCAGTTCCCTGTAGTAGATCTCGAACGCCCCGAGGTGTTCCTCGTTCAACTTCAGGCCCACAAGGCGGGCGCTCTCAGATAGTAGCTTCACTACAGCCAGCCCCGACGCTTGAAGTAGAACAGCATGCCTCCAGCCATGAAGATCATCAATCCCAGAACAAAGACGAAGGCTAGAGGATCCCTGGCCAGAGGCAAGGCTATGTTCATGCCATAGATGCCTGAGAGCAGGGTCATGGGGAGCATGACGACCGAGATAATGGCCAAGATGCGCATCCTCTCGTTGATGCGATAGGAAATCACGGAGTCACTGGTCTCGCTCAGCCCTTCGATGACCTCGCGGTGGTCCTCCAGTATATCCCTGGCTTTGTTCAAGTGGTCCACGATATCGCCGAAGTAGACGTCCAGCTCTTCTCGGATAAATGGCCTATCCTTTTGCTCCAGATTGGCGACGATGGCTATCTGAGGTCTGATGATTCGCCGCAGGGCAATTATATCGCGGCGCACGATGGAGATGTCCTGGACGACGCGCCGCATATCTTCGGTGAAGACCTCCTCTTCGATATCGTGGATGTTGGAATCTACTTTATCCAGGACGGGAAAGCAATAGTCTACCAGAGCATCTATGACGCTGTAGAGCAGGCGGCTGGCCCCGCGCCCCATGTGCTTGGCCCTGGTTCGCTCGTAGCGCTGGCAGTCGTCGAACAATTGATAGATCGGCTTAAGAATGCCATCGTGGGCGGTGATGAGGTAGCCGGCCCCGATAAAGAAATCCACCTCACTGGGTCGGCTTACGTGTTCGTCGGAGTCGTAGACCGGAAAATGCATGACGATGAATAAGTAGTCTTCATACTCGTCAATCTTGGGACGCTCGATCTTGCTCAGGCAGTCCTCCAGATCCAGGGGGTGGAAGCTGTAATTGCGACGCAGCACCTCAATATCCTCTGGCGATGGCTTCTCGATGTTGGTCCAGGTTACTTTGCCGTAGGTGACGGTCTCGATGCTCATGGCTACCTCCTCTCTGCCGCATATTATACTACAAGCTGGGCAAAAGAGAAAACCGTAACCGTGAAGCGTGATGCGTGAAACGTGATCCGAGGACTATGTCAGCTTACGTTTCACGTTTCACGTTTTACGGCTGACATACCTGTACCGACACATCATCCAGATACATAGCCGTCTTGAGATTGTCCAGCCCGTCGTTGTAGACGTTGAAGTAGAGTATGACGGTCTGCCCTATGTAGGGCGTCAGGTCGAAGGTGTGGTGCGTCCAGGTTTGGCTATTGGAATTCACCTTCATCACCCGGGCCAGGAAGTTGAGGCTGGTGTCCAGGATCAGGGCTTCTTGCCAATCGTAATCTATGCTATCTTGAGAGAGGGGATAGTACCAGAATGACAGGGTAGCGCTCACTGCGTCGCCAGGAATGGTCGCCTCCTGGCGGACGGAGGACCAACTTTCGGTATCACTTTGGTCGGTGATTCCCAGGCGCATGGCCCAGGAACCTGTCCAAGACTCCGCACTGGAGTAGGCCGCTGGACGTGAGGTAGGCCCAGGGATCCAGTTGGTCCAGTCTCCGGTCGTTTCAAAGCCCCCATTGCGAATCAGCTCATCGCAAGGAGTCTGCGTTGCAGTAGTCGTTGGTGTAGGCGTGTTTGTGGGAGTGGTCGTAGGCGTCGGAGTGGGCAGCGGAGGGCTCTTGACAATCAGCGGCAGGTAGAGTTCACCAGATGACACTGTCACGGTCGGCGTTGGCGTCATGGTGGGTGTGGTAGCGGTAGCCGTCGGTGTGCGGGTATGAGTTTGGGTTGACGTGCCGGTCGCTGTTGGCGTGTTGGTGGAAGTAGATGTGGTCGTAGGCGTAGCCGTGGTCGTTGACGTCGGAGTAGGTGTATTGACTGGCGTACTGGTTGGTGTGGGCGTGTTGGTGGGAGTGGATGTGGTAGCGGTACCCGTCGGCGTGGGCGTAGGTGTATCAGTCGGTGTGGTGGTCGGCGTTGGCGTGGTAGCGGTAGCCGTAGCCGTAGGCGTAGGTGTGATGGTGGGCGTGTTGCTGGGTGTGGGCGTATTCGTTGACGTGGGCGTGGATGTGCTAGTCGGTGTGACGGTAGGCGTGACGACGGAGCTGACAGAGACGGTTATGTTCAGGGTATCACTGCCCTGATCGGCGAACCAGGCAACATCCTCGTGGACGAGGTCCCATTTCAGCGTGTACTGCCCCGGCTCTCCAGGCGCTGTGACCAGAGCCGGACTGAAAACCGCTGTGTGGGCGAAGGTCACATCTTCGTCCAGGGGGGTGCGGTGGTCGTGCTCCGGCGGCTGCACCACCAACTCCTCAGCCTCATCATACCAACGGTAGCCCAGGCGTGCAGGGTTCTCCCCATCCGCCGGCCAGGTCAGGGTGCCAGCGTTCTGCACTGACAAGTTCACTTCGTGGGTGCTGTTCGCCAGCATGGCTGTCGGCGTGTCGTGATCGAGGAACTGAGCCAGGTACTGGGGTATTTCATCCCAAATCCGGTCGCGCAGATAGGGCAGCTCAGCATATAGGTAATCGCCAGGGCACCAAGTCTGGTTGTAATCGCGATGGCCAGCGAAGTTCTGGGTGATCATATCCACGAAATACGAGCTCTTATTGGGATCGAACAGGCTGCGGCCACATTCCCAGGCCGCCAAACTGGTGATGGCATCTAGCAAGGCCTGGGGCGGCTCGATGCTGTCTCCAGTGTTACCATAGGTGCCCAGGGCGCTGATGCCCACGCTGCCGCAGTTGTAGGCATAGATTCCGCACCCTTCTACCATAGGACCGCCGACGTGACGCCCCACCGCGTTAAGCCCCCCGTAGCGCCCTTCGTAGATGTTGCCCTGCCAGTCCACCAGATAGTTGTAGCCGATGTCGCCCCAACCCAGGGTCACGGCATGGTAGTAATAGATGGCCCGTATCGTGGACGGCGGGTCGGGGGCGTAGTTCTGGGTGACGGTGTGGTGGACGATGATCTTGTGCACGGGATGATACTCAGG
>CAYWWC010000295.1:1277-5361 GCA_964461615.1 uncultured Anaerolineae bacterium | reverse complement strand
TCATGGTGTCACTCCTTTCCATTTTCCACGAACATCTCTCAGTGAGATGGCCTGAGTATTCCTCAATCTATAGACACCTGGAAGGCAGGACTTCTTACCTGACCGCGTACCCCTCTACAGTTCAAGCCCGTGGCAGGCCGCGCCCAGCAGGGCGGCCTTGGGGTTGAGGATGACGTGTACCGGCACACTCGCCAGCAAATCCGACATGCGCCCCTTGCTCCGGAAGGCCTGCATAAACGGCCCTTGCTCCAAGGCAGGCAGGATGCGCGGGGGGATGCCGCCGCCCAGGTAGACGCCGCCGCTGGCCAGCACCTTGAGGGCCAGGTTCCCCGCCTCCGCCCCCAGGATGGAGACGAAGGTGTCGAGCGTGGCGACGCACAGTTCACACTCCCTGGCCAAGGCCGTGTTGACGATGACCGGCGTGGGATCGTCGGCCGCCGCCAGTTCCTCGGCCAGCCAGGCTGGTTCGTCGGCGTAGCCGCTGTCCTTGAGAAAAGCGTAGATGTTGGGCAGTCCCCGGCCAGAGCAGACCCGCTCGTAACTGACGTGCTCAAAGCGGTCATGCAGATAGCGCAGCAGTTCGATCTCCAAGGGGTTGGTCGGCGCGAAATCAGCGTGGCCGCCCTCGGAAGCGTGGGGCCGATAGCGTGACCCGTCCCAGGTGAGGAAGGCTTCCCCCAGGCCGGTGCCAGGTGCGACGACGGCGATGTTCCCATCAGGAGCCGGCTGGCCCTCGTTCAGGGTGTGCAGGTCGGCCGGCTCCAGGAAAGGCACGGCGTGGGCGATAGCCGCCAGGTCGTTCAGCAGCCGGACGGACGAGAGGTGCAGCGCGGCCTGGAGTTGCTCCTCATCCATCACCCAGGGCAAGTTGGTGATGGTGGCTCGACCAGCCACCACCGGCCCGGCCACGCCAAAACTGGCCCGTTCCACTTCCACATCCACCTGCGACAGGAACTCAAGCACCACCGCCTCCAGGCTGGGGTAGCCGGCGCTGGGAAAGGTCGCCTCCGCCAGTGGCGCGCGCAGCTCGGCCTCGGGCGAGAAGATGGCCAGATTGGTCTTGGTTCCGCCGATGTCAGCGGCAAGCAGCATAGTTTGCTTCTTCCTCAATCCTCCACTCGCCTCCAAGGGCTCATTGGACAGAGTCAGGATCGGCGTGGCGGTGGCTCTGATAGTCGAATGATACATCCACCCAGCGAACAGGCTGCCCGCACGTCGGGCAGCGCACTAGCTCTGACCGTTTCGCCAAGTATTCCAGCACCGTGGCCACCAGCGTGCCGTGACTCCAGGTCAGTGGGCTGACGGACAGGGGCTCGTTGGTGTAGGGATGCACCTGCTCGGCCATGACGCCGCTGGGCAGGGCGTGGGCCTCGGCCCAGTCCAGGATGTCCAGTGCGGGTTTCAGGTCGTCCACGGTTTGCGCCGTGGCGATGTGCCACTGGGCCAGCCACAGAGTGCAGATGAACCATGGATTGCCGGGCACGTTGACGACATCCTGACTGACCTGGTGGTAGTAGTCGTTCTCGTAGCGGGCCACCCCACCCACGTCGGTCTTTACCCACAGTCGGTCCCACACGGCCTGCATGGTCGCCACAATCCGAGGATCGTCGGGCGCGAACATGCCGAAGTACCACAGGCCGATGAGCGAGGCGTCTATTGTCGGATCCACGTCCCAGTTGCCGTCCTCCCTCGTGTTGATCATGCGCGCAAAACGGCCCAGGTCGGAGCTCCACAGATGCGCCTCGGCCCCGGCCCGGATTTCGTCGGCGGTTTGGCGATAGGCGGCGGCGTCGTCGCTCTCCACGAAGGCGTCGGCGAAGTTGGCGGCGGCTTGCAGCCCACCCCAGGTGGCACTGACCGTCCAGGCCAACATCCCCCGCCGCTCTTCCCACAGGTCCCACGAAGGGAGCGGCAGGCCGCTGTCTTGGTCTCGATAGGCGGCCAACCAGTCGGCGGCACGGCAGATCAGGCCCCGGTAGTGAGGCTTGATGAACTCTATGTCGCGGAAACGCTCGAAGTGCCGCCACAGCGCCCACAGCACCAGGGCCGTCTCGTCCTCCTGCACCGGCAACTCCACGTTACCGTCTCGGTACCAAGCGTGCCACGACGAGGCCAGCGATCCGTCGGGGTTGTACTTGTGTAAGAGATAGCCCTCGCCGGTGATGACGCGGTGGCAGAAGTCGAAGAAGCGCCGCGTCACCTCCGAGTAGCCGGCGTCAATCAGCGCGGACGCCACCAGCGCGCCGTCACGCGGCCACATGTAGGAGTAGGTGTCGCGGCCAAACTGCGCTATGTCGTAGTCGTTGGCGGCGATGATGGCTCCGTCGTTGTCAATCTGGGTGCGCAGGACGAGCAGGCTGCGCCGGTACAGATCGCAGACCGGGTGGGGCAAATCGGCGAATTCCTCGTCCTCCTTGGTGGCCCACAGTACCCAATAGTGGCGTGTGCGCTCCAGGAAGGACGGCGGCCCCTTCTGGCGCACGGCGCGGTTGAGGCGTGTCACCTCACGGAAGTCCTCGCCCACGGCGATCCAGTACCAACCAGTGGCCTGACCGCCAGCCGGGACAGTGAGATGCAGGGCCACCGCTGAGTCCACGCTGCCCTGGGCCACCGCGTTGCCTGAGAGATGTCCATCTTCGGCATCGCGCCAGGCGCCCTCTTTGCACTGCGCCTCTTTGATGCCCACCGCCCACTGGTCCACGCCTAGTGTCCAACCTTCGGGTCCTTCTTTAGCCATGTTGATCAGGAACCAACATCTGCCCTTGTAGTGGAGGACGGCGCCGCGCTCCGGCTCGTAGTAGGCCGAGTCCCCCACCTCGTGGCCGCTGATGTGAAAGTCTTGAGTAGAGAGGAGGCGGATTTCCCGTTCGCGCTCCGCCTCGTTGTGGACGACGATCTGGCGCAGGTAGAGGTCCTCGTGAAAGTCCACCACGTCCTGGCAGACCAGCCGCAGGGCCAGGTCGGGATGGTGCAGCATGACCTGAGTAACGAGGGTGTCGTGGGCGTAGTCGAGGGTGCGCTGCCAGCCGTCGTCGTGCACCCAACTGAACTGCCCGTCCACCCACACGCCAAAGCGTGTGGGGTGGCCGTTAGTGTGGTTCTCCTGGCCCACGTGCGGCCAATACAGATCGCGCAGTTGATAGGTCTGGTCGAAGTTGACCAGCAACGAGCCATTGCCTACGGGGATATCACGGGGCATGACAAATCTCCTTATTCTTGAGGGATGAGCAAGAACTGGGCTATTTGAGTAGGGTGTGTTCAAAACGGGTTGTAGGGACGAGGTTGTCTTGCCCATTGGGCAGGGAACCCCTGCCCCTACAGACGTTTCTCAACTGAGATTGAACACACCCATTTGAGTAGTGCCCGCAGCGCGGCCGGATCGGTGACCGGGAGGCGGCAGGCGAAGTCAACGCAGACGTAAGCGGTGGCGCGCCCCTCGATCTGGTTTCGGTTCTGCAACAGGGGGACGGTGGACGCCTCAGAATCGGGGGCACCCAGGGCTAAGATCTGGTGGGGGCGATAGCCAACGTTGCAGACATCGAGCAGGGCACGGGTGTCGGTGGCCTCAGGATCGCCCACGATGGCGATCTCGCGGGGATGCGAGAGCGCGTAGTCCAACGCGATCAGCCATTGGCCGAAGCCCAGCGGGTACTGGCCCAGCAGTGGCTGCACCTGAACTAGGCTGCGATGGGTCAGCTCGACGTAGCGCGGCGCGACGGCCAGGCCCGCCAGACGCAACAACCCAAAGGCGGCCATGGCGTTGCCAGAGGGAACGGCGTTGTCCTGCAGCTCCCTGGGGCGGGTGATCAGTGTCTCGTGGTCGTCGCTGGTGTCGAAAAAGCCGCCATCGGGCGCGCTGAAGTGCGCGATCATCGCTTCGGCCAACTCGCGGGCGGCCAGGTACCAGCGCGGCTCGAAGGTGGTCTGGTACAGCTCCAGCAGTCCGACGACGAGGTGGGCGTAGTCCTCCAGGTAGCCATTGATCTTGGCCTCCCCTTCTTTCCAAGTTCGATAGAGGCGACCGTCCTCGCGCCGTAGCTCGCTCAACAAAAAGCCGGCATTGCGTTCGGCGACCTGGCGATAG
>CAYWWC010000295.1:0-1177 GCA_964461615.1 uncultured Anaerolineae bacterium | reverse complement strand
AAGGCGGCCAGCATCAATCCGTTCCACGAGGTCAGCACTTTCTCGTCGCGCCCTGGATGCACCCGTTGCTCGCGGGCCGCAAACAGCTTGCGCCGCGCCTCAGCCAGCTCTGTTCGCTGGCTCACGTGGCCGATGAATTCCAGGATGTTCCGGCCCTCGAAATTACCGCGCTCGGTGACGCTGTACGCGGCCATGAATGCCTCAGCTTCCTGGCCCAACAGGTCGCGGATTTCAGCCGGAGCCCAGACGAAGAACTTGCCCTCCTCGCCCTCGCTGTCGGCGTCCTGGGTGGAGTAGAAGCCACCAGCCGGGTCGGTCATCTCTCGCGCGACGTAATCGAGGGTCTCTTCGGCAATGGTGCGATAGAACGGCTCGCCGGTCACCTGCCAGGCGTGCAAGTAGACGCGGGCCAACTGCGCGTTGTCGTACAGCATCTTCTCAAAATGAGGCGCCAGCCAGTGGTCGTCAACGGAGTAGCGGTGGAATCCGCCACCGAGTTGATCGTACATGCCCCCGCGGGCCATGGCCTCCAGGGTCTGGGTTACCATCTGGAGCGCCAAGGCATCGCCCGTGGCGTGGTGATAGCGCAGCAGAAACTCCAGCGCCATCGGCTGGGGGAACTTCGGCGCGTCGCCCCACCCGCCGTGAGTCCTGTCAAAGCGCTGCCAGAGGTTCTCGAAGGCAGTGTCTAACGTTTCAGGGCCCAAGGTTTCAGGTCCCAGGCCTCCACTGATGGCGCTTCGCTGTTCTATGGCTGCCACCAGGCGTTGGCCGCTTTCGACAAGCTCCTGACGCCGGTTCTGCCAGGCGTCGGCTATGCCAAGCAGCACGTCTGTGAACGAGGGCATCCCGTGGCGGCGCTCCGGCGGGAAGTAGGTGCCGCCGTAAAAAGGCTGGCCCTCAGATGTAATGAACACCGACATGGGCCAGCCGCCGCGGCCGGTCATGGCCTGCACCGCGCTCATGTAGATGCGGTCCAGGTCCGGCCTCTCCTCGCGGTCCACTTTGATGCTGACGAAATGCTCGTTCAGGATCGCCGCCACCCCCTCGTCCTCGAAAGACTCGTGAGCCATCACGTGGCACCAGTGGCAGGCGGAGTAGCCGATGCTGAGAAAGATCGGCTTGTCTTCAGTTTTCGCTTTATGCAGCGCCTCCTGACCCCAGGGATGCCAATCAA
>CAYWWC010000294.1:0-5381 GCA_964461615.1 uncultured Anaerolineae bacterium | reverse complement strand
ATTAAAGGCCCTCCTTGAAACCTGGAGGGCCTTTTTGCTTGTCATCAGGGTGCTGGCTGGCGGATATGACAACCAATGAAATGGATTGAACGAACAGGTGGGCGAGCTATTCGCCCCGCCGGGCGAGCTGCCGCCGCCACCAGGCGGTGAGGCCGGCCAGGGCAGCAGCAGCCGTCCCCAGCCACGGGGCCAGAAGCCCCAGCCTGTTCACCGGCGCCACGTAGCCGCCGACAGGCTCAGACGGCGGTGGTGGCTCTGTTGTCCCCACGTGGATACCCTGGCCCGGGGTGGTGTCGTAGCAGTACTTATCAACGGTGAAGCTCGCAGACCCGGCGGCGACACTGAGACGCACCCAGGCATAGTGGGGGCCCCCCCCATCCAGGTTGAACTCCAGGCCCATATACTTGAAGCCTTGATCGGGCCAAGTGATAAAGTAGTCGGCAGTACCCCAGTTCCCGCCAGCAGAAGAAACAGAGTCACTGGTACTGAGCATAGACACACTTCCCATAGCACTTATCACCCTCAGGCCAGCGTCGGAGGGATTAGGGGGCTGGAAAGCAAGCCTGACGCCACCCCCGCCGCTAAATGCGATGATGAACTCATCGTCATTGTCGCCGTCAAAGCTCCAAGAGTAGCTTCCGCCCGTCGTGACTTCTTTATCGGGGTTCTCGTCGACACATGTGATTCCAGGGTCGGCGTGGCCTGGTCGGGCGGGCAGGACCAGGCCGGCGGCCACGGCCAGGCCGGCGGCCGCCGAATACTTCAGCAGTCTCTTTTGCAGCTCAGGGTTGTCGCGAAGCTTAGTGAGGGAACGATCTGGGGACATAATTACTTTCTCCTTTCGGTGTGAAGAGGTTCTGATGAATCCAATGGTTGATCATGAGCGACCGATTTTACTATACCACGCTTTGGGGGAATTGTCGAATCCACAAGCGCCTTTTCCTTGCGCCTCCGCTCCCTTGCTCCCTCGCTACGCTCAACCTCCAATGACGCTCCCTTGCATATCCGGCGGAATCGGCAACCCAAAAGCTGCCAGTATAGTCGGCGCGATGTCCATGAGCTGACGAGCAGCCACCCGCTGGCCGCCGCCCTTCGCCCCCGGATGTTTGCCATCGCGAGGTTTTCCGCCCGCGTCGGTCAGGATGAACATTCCGTTCTCCGCGTGATTAGCGTCATCTGGACCGATGTCATTCTCAAAGGTATAGATGCCCCCGTGACCGAAGCTGCCCACCGAACGCCAGGAGAGGTCGCCGAAATAGACGATCAGGTCGGGGGCGATGTTGCGCACCTCCCGGTAGACCTCCTGCGGCTTGAAGACCCGCGTGCCGATGTCGCTCCCGTCCGGAGCAGGGATCGAACGTAGCGCCTCGGCCAGCCCATCGCGGAACGCCTCGTACTGCGCGGCTGGGACCGTCCCTTGCGGCTCGCGTCCTTCCGCGTTGACAAAGATTCGGGCGTAATAGCCGCCAGAGCCCCACACCTGGGTCTTGCTCCAGTCCACCTCCACTTTGGCAAAAGGAACCAACTCCTTATCCTTAACCTTAGCCTCAGCCCTTAGCACCAGGTAGCCCTCCCGCCGCAGCCACTCGTTGACGCATAAACCGCCGTGCATCCCCTTGACCCCATGATCTGAGACCACGAGAACATTCGTTTCCTCGGGCGCCCGTTCCAGCAGCGTCCCAATCTGCCGGTCCAGGTGAATGTAGTAGTCACGGATGGCGTGTTGGTACTTGTTGCCCGGTTCGTGCTTGGGATGGGTCGTATCGTGATACTTCCACATCCCGTGGTGAATCCGGTCCACCCCCATATCCACGAACACGAAAAGATCCCACGGCTTGTTCTCCATAAGATGGCGGATCACCTTGAACTGCTTTTCGTTCATGGCGTAGATCTGTTGGAGCAAGAAGTCCTTGTCCTCGGTGCGGAACTGACGCACGTCCACGTCGTACTCCTCGCCGTCCAGCACCCGGTCAATCTCGTAGCGCAACTCGTGGGGGTAGGTGTACTGCTTTTGCACCGACGGGGTGAGAAAGCCGGAGACGAGGCAGCCGTTGACCGGTCGGACCGGGTAGGTTTGCGGCACGCCGACCAGGATGACCTGCTTACCCGCCTCACCCAGGATCTCCCAGACTCGCTTCTCTTTCACCGCCGCGCCGGTGGCAATGGTCATCCTGTTATAGGAGTAATCAGCCCGGTTGCGGAAGCCGTAAAAGCCAAGCTCACCCGGGTCCTTACCGCTGAACATCGAGCTCCAAGCCGGCACGGTGATGGCGGGAATGGACGACATCAGCTCGCCATAAGTCCCGTTCTCCATCAAGCGGCGCAGATTGGGCAGTTGATCGCGCCAGGCGTCAAAGACCAACTGCGGCGCGGCGCAGTCCAGGCCGACGACGAGGACTTTGGGTTGTCTCCTTTTGCGCAGGAATTTGAACATGCTATCTCCCAGTCAGCGCCCGCTCAAAGGTCTCCGTCAGCGATGGGGCCACTATCATCCCCGTCCGCTGCCGGACTGCGGACAAAACCTTGCTCAATCAGGTGATCCAGGACGCGGTGGGCGTTCTCTTCGGCCGTGTAGCTCACAGTGTCCAACCGGATCTCAGGATAGCGGGGCGATTCGTACGGGTCATCAATTCCCGTGAAACCCTTGATCTCCCCTCGCCGCGCTTTGGCGTACAGTCCCTTGGTATCCCGCTGCTCGCAAACCTCCAGCGGCGTGTCCACAAACACCTCGACGTAGTGACCCTTGCCCACCATGTTCCGCACATCGTTGCGCGTGGCCCGGTAGGGACTCACCGCCGCGCACACCGCTGTGCCGCCGTGGCGCGCGATCTCGGAGGCCACGAAGCCGATCCGCCGGATGTTGGTGTCGCGGTCCTCTTTGCTGAAGCCCAATCCCTTGGAGAGGTGGGTACGCACCACATCGCCGTCCAGCACGGTCACATGGCGGCCATGCTCCTGCAATAGCACCGTCAACACCTCGGCCGTGGTGGACTTGCCCGCGCCGCTCAGCCCGGTAAACCAGATGCAGACCCCCTGCTTGTGGCGCGGCGGGTAGGTCTCGGCCAGGATATCCGCCACTTCCGGACGGGTGAACCAGGAGGGCAGCGTTCGACCATTGTTCAGATACTCCTCACGCACCTGGGTGCCGGAGATGGACGCGGTCCGCACTCCATCCTGGATTTTGGAGACCTCCTCATAGCGGTCCTCGTCTGGCAAGTAGACCAGCATGCGGAATGGCACTAACCCTACCCCCAGCTCCTCGCTGTGCTGTTTCACCAACTCCTGGGCATCGTAGGGGCCGTAGAACGGCTTGCCCGTCGAGTCCACCCCAGGGCCGGCATGGTCACGCCCCACGATCAAGTAGTTGGCCCCGTAGTTGCGCCGGATCAGCGCGTGCCACAGCGCCTCGCGTGGGCCAGCCAGCCGCATGGCCAGCGGCAACAGGGCCAGCAGGATGCGGTCAGGGTCATAATGGTTAGCCGCCAACGCCTTGTAAGTACGCACGCGAGTGAAATGATCCACGTCACCCGGCTTGGTCATGCCGACCACCGGGTGGAGCAGCAACACCCCGTCCACCTCTTCGACCGCCCGCTTGGTCAGCTCTTCGTGCACGCGGTGCAGCGGGTTGCGCGTTTGAAAGGCGACCACATTTGGGTAGCCAAAGCTCTCTAGCCTAGCCCGCGCCTGGGCCGGCGTCAGGCGCAATTCCTGGAAGTCGTAGTGGCGCGGCAGTTGCAGCACCCGCAGGCGGCCCGAGATATTGAGCCGTCCCCAGCGGTGCATCTCCGCCACCAGTGGATGGCGCAGATCCAGCGAGCCAAACACCTTCTGCGCTACCTCGTCTCGGTTCCATTCGTAGACCTCTTCAATGGTCATCACCGCCAGCAATTCGTTCTTGGCGTTGCGCAGGGCGACATCCTGATCCAGGCGAATCGCCGGGCCAGGCTCTACTGGCAGCGTCACCGGAATGGGAAAGATGTGGCCGCCTGCCCTGAGCGTGGTCGCTTGCGCTGAGCGCGGGACACCCTCCCGTCGAAGTGAAGGGCTGGTCAGCCGCATCTCGTCTAGCACATGCTGATGATCCTCCCGGCCCATGAAACGGTCCAGCGGGGAAAATGCCCCCACTGCCAGCAGCTCCAGGTCGCACTCTGCCCGCGCCGAAAGCTGCAAGGAGGGCAATTTGCTGGCATACATCTTGAGTGTAGCAACCTCCTCTGCTGGGGCCAGCAAATCCACCAGCCGGCCGCCGCAGGGAGGGAGCAATTTGGAATTGTCCATTTGATATCCTTTCGATGTGCAAATTTGATTTCAGACACCCTCTAATACTACAACCGCACTTTGTCATTCTGAGGAGCGAAGGAAGCGAAGCAGCTGAAGCGACGAAGCCTGTCCTGAGCCCAGTCGAAGGGAATCTCGTTTTCTCGCCTTGAAACGACAGCGCAATAACGAGATTCTTCGCTCCCTTTGGTCGCTCAGAATGACAGTTCAAGCAACTGCGGTTGCAGTACTAAGACGATCCCGCGTCCACGGCTGCCCCAGAGGGTCGAATGTGCTCCTCGGCGAAGCGTCGGTGTTCCTCGGCCCGCTGCGGCTGGCCCAGGTGCTCCTCGTACAGCTTGGCCAGCCGCAGGTGGGCGCGGCGCATGCCCGGCGCCTGACTCACGGCCACCTGGTAGGCCTCGGCCGCCCGCTCGTAATGCCCCAGGCGGAATAGCGCCTCGCCCAGGTGGAAGTGGGCCGCCGGCTGGTGGTAGACCAGCCCCACCGCCGTCAGCGCAGCCTCGGCCGCCTTCCAGGGCCGCCCCTGCCGCAGGTAGGCCACCGCCAGACCGTGGTAGGCCCGCGCACTGTCCGGGTCAATGCTCAGCGCCTTGCGGTAGGCATCCTCGGCGCGACGCCACTGCTTCATTTGCAAATACGCGCTGCCGATGCGCTGGTGGAGTCCGGGGCGGCGGGGATCGGCCTGCTCCGCTCGCCCCAGGCATTCCAACGCCTCCTCTGGCCGTTCCTCCGCCAGCAGCAGGGTGCCCTGCAACAGGTCCAGGGCCGGGAAGCTCTTCTCCTCCCGCGCCAGCACCTCCTCCACCACGCGGCGGCAATCGGCCAATTGCCCCACGTCACGGTAGCATTGAGCCAGACACAGAGCGTAGCGGCGCTGGTCGGGCGCTTGTTCGTAGAGCGCCTCCAGCAGCGGCAGAGCTTTCTCCTTGCGCCCGCTGCTCAGGTAGACCCGCGCCAAGTAGAACTGCGATTCGCGCACCGACTTCTCGATGGCCTTCTGCTGATCTTCGCCGGGAGCCTCGACGTAGCCCATCTCCACCAGCCGATCCATCACCGCCTGCTCCGCCCACGGGTCCTGGCGCATGTCTTCTGGGTGCATG
>CAYWWC010000293.1:0-5390 GCA_964461615.1 uncultured Anaerolineae bacterium | reverse complement strand
AGCTGCCACCCCGTAAAACGGGGTTCTTGAGCCCGATTTCATCGGGCGGAAGCTCTGTAGCACGGCCACTTCATGGCCGTGCGGCTCCGGCAAGCGCGACACCATCTTTAGCTTGGTGCGTATGGGCGAGGACGCTCCTCTGTAACAGACGGAATGTCGTTCTACGAATTATGCAAGGGTCTCGAAAGTCCATAAATGCGTGGATTGAGGGTGTGAGCGAAGGGAGCTAGCAACCATGTTGCTGAAACGAGTCAGAGCAGTTTGGAGCCCTCTGGTCATGGGCCTGATTGTGCTGGCGCTGGTGGCGGCTTCTGGAACCAGCCTGGCCTCGCAACAACCCACCGCTACCGTCTCCGAACCCGCCAGCATTGCCGCCCCCGCTGCCGTGTCCAGCTCCATCACCGTCTCCGGCACGGTCACCGGCCCCGCTGGCCCGGTGGCCGGGGCGACGATGTATTACCTCAGCCCTTGCAACCAGGAATTCGGCAACACCGTACAGACTGACGCCAGTGGCAACTATAACTTCACTCTGGAGGGGCCAGCCGAGGTGTGCATCACCGCCGTCTCCCCGCTGCCCACCAAACTGGCCCAGACTTTGCGTCGCCTCACCATCACCCAGGACACCAGCGGGGTGGATTTCACTGCGGAACCAGGCCGCCTGCTCAGCGGGCGCGTGGTGGACCAGAACGGTCGCCCTGCCCCTGTGCCCAAGCCCGGCAACATCCCCTGGAGGCTGACCCCAATGCTGTATGACTACTGGGAGAGCGAGCGCCGGTTGAGTAGCGTAGCGTATCGAAACCAAGTGAGCGGCTCTGGAGAGAACCCGCTTGGCCTCGATACGTCGCTCGGACGCGTAGCCTCCGCTCGCTCCTACTCGGCCGGCGCTGGAGAGGGTGAGTGGCGACGCTGGTGGCTGGTGTTCAACGAGTTCTCCGAGTTCACCCTGTTCCTGCCCCCCGGCGGGTACTTCATGACCGGCTTCGACCCCTTTCCTACGGTTGACCTGCGGGACGGCGATGTGCCCTTCTGGGAGGTGGTGGCCGACGTCCCGCCGCAGAACCAGGCCCTGCCCCGCAATGTCACCTACGACGAGCCGCCGCCGCTGGCTGAGCTCATCACCATCTCGCCGCCGGACGACTCAGGGCAGGTACACGTCACCGGCGCGCCTGGCGCTGTGCCCGCAGATGTGCCCCACATGCGTCTGGTCAACCTCTTCACCGGCGACTTTGCCACCGTCCCCGTAGCCCCCGATGGCAGCTTCGGGGCCGACATCCACGCCCCCTACGGCTCGGCCCTGCAGTTGCGCTACGGCTACTGGAACGAGTTCTACTGGGCCGAGGCCACCGGTATCACCCTGTGGGTCTATCCACCCGATGTGGGCGCAGGAGAGAGCGCCCTGCCGTATTACCTGGCCGGACGGGCAGGCAACGGCGGATGGTGGGCCGGCAGCGGTTCGATTAACGCGGTCTTCACCACTGGCGACGTGCTCTCGACTACCCTGACCGTGACCGTCGCGTCACCGGCTATTGACGAGAGCTTCGACGCCGGCAACATCTGGCTCCGCGCTGTTCTGAACCTGGAACCTTTTTTCGACGCCCAGGGTTGGCCTCGCCAGCGGGTGAATCGGGGCATGTCCACCCTGGTAGCCCCCACCGGCGTGCCTATTGAAAACAATCCCCTGTGGCGATACACGGACTACACTCCCCTGACCATCCAGGATCAGGTTCAGGTGACGGCGGCGCACCGCGTCAGCCACACCCTGCACGTTACCTTCGATCTCAGCGGGATCGTCCCCGCCGATCTACCCATGGGGCGCTATCGCCCCGCACTATACCTGCGGATGGACGAGGCGGGTGGCGATCCGTTTATGGGCAGACTATTCGGTACTCCGCTGCTATCCGTCCCGGAGTGGGAAGCTCCCCCACGGCTCGAAGTGACCTTCGCCGAGAACTTCATGGCCTACTACTTGCCGATGATCGAAGTGGGCGACCCGGCCCCGCCGAAACTGATCTGGCACTTGCTGACCAACACCTTCAGCAACGGCTTGCGGGGCGTGACGGCGCGGGAAGACCGGGGTCACTTCGCCCTCTCCACCCGCATCGCTTACCAGAGCGATCACCTGATCGTGCCTCGTCTGGAGGAGCACAGCCGCCTGCCCATCACCTACCGGCTGGAGCCGTTCCTGCCCACCATCTCCTGGTCCATCGCCCCCGAGCCGATACCGCCCATGATCCCCTTCGCCTTCCCCTCCGGCCAGCTCCAGGTGATGGTGCAGCGGCCAGACGGCGCGGTGGATGACCTGGGCGCCGCACCTTTCCTCCAGGCCCGCCACGGCATGCCTGAGCCCCGCTATCAGTACTACATCATCGGCTCCGACCGTACCTTGCAGCGGCTGTACGAGGCCACCACCCTCTCCCCCCAATTTGAGTACCAATTTCCCCTCTATGGCCGCTACCTGATCACCATGACCGGCACGCTTGAGGACTTATGGGGCAACACCTACCAGGGCGGCGGTGCCTACGAGGTGTACGTGGCTGAGCCTTTGGACCTGGAGGGCATCTTCTCCGGTACCCCCTTCGAGGTAGGCGACGTCCTCTCGCCGGTCGTTGTAGTCCAGCCCGCCGTCCCCGCCGCCGTCACCGTCGAGTTCCGCGTCTATCCGGAATCCGACCCCGCTCAGGCCATCACCCACACAGTGACCGGCCAGGCCAACCGCTTCGGCTACTTCAGCCCACCAGATCACCCAATACCCAATACCCAATACCCAATATCCAATATCCCTCACCCATCCCGGCGAATACCGCCTGGACCTCACCGCCCAGTACTGGGACCAAAACGGCGTCCTGTGGATGGGCAGCGCGCGCGGGGCCGGCGTGGTGGAGACGCCGAACAGCTCCCTGGTTGGCCACGGCCAGCGGGGCGTCACCAAGCTGATGGACAATCGCCCTCAGTGGTTCTTCTTGTCGCAGATCCATCCTGAGGGCCAGAAGGAAAACGCTCCGGATGTTCCGGAGGACCAGGCGGTAATGGTCATCTACCCTTACCAGTACGGCGATGTCCTGTGGGTGGCGGATTTCAACAACTCCATCATCGCGGAAGTCACCGTGCAGGACACCGAGGGTACCTTTGCCGACCTGGTGCTCTCGCGGGGCTACCAGAGCGAGAATCCGAGTAACCACTTCGGCGGGCTGGGAATCCCGCAGCGAGTGGCGGTGGGCGAGATCCCGATGTTCAACATCACGCCCACCGGGCTGGACGCGGCCCTCTTCCCTGAGGCAGTGGACCAGTGGGGCTACTTCTACCTCTCGGCTCAGCGGCCGGGCATCTCCGTGCGGGGCTACATCGGCCAGGCGTGGTTCTATCGCACCTACTGGTCCACCGATTACAAGTACGACCGCCAGTTCGGCCACGGCCCCCAGGGAGACCTGGAGAACGACGTCAAGCTCCAGTTCGGGGGTGGGGTGGTTCGGCTGCTGGGCGATCCCGCCAACCCGTCCGATGACCGCAACGAGTACCTGGGCTATGCCTCGACGGAGATTCTGATCCCGCCGGGCACAGAGGAGGGCAATCGTTGCTTCCCACCTTTTCAGGGATGTTCCGGTGGCCCTGGCGGCGGGCCCCTCTTCACGCTCAAAGGCCAGGATATTGACCTCTTCATCACCCCGACGGGCATCCAGCCAGGCGCGGTGCTGGAGGTGGCCGGGCATGGTACTGGAGAGGTGGGCGACGCCTTCTCCTTCTCCGGTGTGATGTGGCCCAACCTGGACAGCAAGGTCTGGATCACCGCCGCCGCACCCAGCGGCGCTCCGCACCTCATTCAGGGGCAGGCCAACAAGTACGGCTACTTCTACGACCCCGACGGCGACTTCGTGGTGGACGAGCCGGGCCGCTGGACGGTGGACGTGCACCTGGTGCATGATACTGCCGTACCTTCGACGGGTCTGCCGCCCACCTGCTACAATACTGGTAACGTGCTGGGCTCGCGGGATGGGCAGTTCTACGTGTACGTGGTTGAGAAAGACACGCCGCCCTTGAGCCTCGATCTCCCCCACGACCAGTTCTTGAGCGGGCCGGGGCCGGTGGTGTTCAGCGGCACGATTCCCTCCGGCTGGCGGAACATCACCGGCGCCTTCACCGCCATCATGTCCGGCTACATCCTGGAGGAGGGGGAGTTGACCGTCGAAGGTGATATCTTCAGCTACACCTTCGATCCGCTGCACCTGCACCAGGACTTTCCCAACCTGGACGTGGTCGAGCCTGAGGGCAGCGCATCCCTGGCCGACACCTTCACCTTCACCTTCCTGCTGTCGGGCCAGGACGGCGGCGGGAAGACGCACCACCGCGCCCGCACTGTGACGTTGCAAGGGCAGCGACTGATGGCTCTGTCATCAGAACCACAACTTGAACACCAGGTGTTATTGCCGCTTGTCCTGAGGTGACTCGAAGGGCTTGTCCTGAGGTGATGTGCACGTCTATCTGAATTGACGAAAGGAGTAGTCAGCCATGTTACAGAAACGAACAACTTGGTGCATTGGCCTGATTGTGCTGGCGCTGATGGCTGCCTGTGGAGCCAGCCTGGCCTCACCGCAACCTACCGCTATCATCTCCGAACCCGTTACCATATCCAGCACCGCCACCGTCTCCGAACCTCCAACCATCCCCGCCCCCGCCGCTGTCTCCGGCTCCATCACCGTCTCCGGCATTGTCTCCGGTCCCAGCGGCCCAGTGTCCGATGTCTGGGTCGGCATCGGCTCGCCTCAGGGCTTTCAAGAGGCAACCACCAACGCCAGCGGCTTCTACAGCGTGAGCATTGAGACCGACAGTGAGCTCTGGTTTCACATCCGCCCCCAGGTGTCCACCCGGCTGGCCCAGATCAACTTCGGGATGAAGGACGTCACCGCCAGCTTTACCCAGGACCTTACTTTAGCCAACGGCTACTTGCTCGACCTGCAGTTGACCGGCAGCGGTGGCACACCGGTCACCGACGAGTTGTGGCTCGACTTACAGCCGTTGGAGAACCCACTCCCCGACGGATACTGGTACAGCCTGGAGCGGGATGAAGCAGCGCGGTATCAGGCGGTGCTCCCCCCAGGCATCTACTACGTGATTGCCCGCAACGTTCCCGCTGGCTACTACCAAACAAGCCAGCCCTTCGATCTGCGCACCTCCGACCAGGTGATGGACATGCCTCTCGACACCACCTATGTCCATCCCATCCCCTACGATCCGCCCGACGCGAGCAAGATCACCATCGGCCCTCCCGATGGCCTGGGTGAGGCCACCGTCACCGGCTCGGCCGGCGCGGCCCTGCCCCTGGTCCACGTCCTGCTGGTCAACCTGAACTCCACCCACCAGGGCCACGCCACCTCCGATGTTGACGGCAGCTTCAC
>CAYWWC010000292.1:0-5400 GCA_964461615.1 uncultured Anaerolineae bacterium | reverse complement strand
CCGTAAACGCCGAATGGCGTTACTTAATCAACTAGAGTGAAGTCTCGTTGTAATAGTAGGACACAGTCACTAAGTTTCTCCCTTCTCTATGCAAACATTCGCGGAGGTGGGAGCTCGCGCCGCTCAGAATTTGGATCTACTGATACTCGCAGCTCACGACGCAACGCTTTCATAAAGCTCCATATTCTCGACGATCATCTCTCGAATGGGCAGGTGATAGGGGCATTTCTCTTCACATTCGCCACACTCAATGCAATTCTCCGCGCTCTCCGCAGCCCTGGCAATCCAACCCGTGAAGAACCACTCAGCAGGTAGCCGCTTGCGGAAGCTGGGAAGAACCATGATTGTGACAATAGACACACCCTGGGGGCATGGTTGGCAATACCCACAACGCCGACAGAATCGAGTGCCCACTTGGGCGCGAATGCGCTCTATCTCTCGCTGCTCCTGGGACGTCAGCTCCCACGGCCCCTGGACGATGCCCACGATCTCTTCAATTTCCTCGATCCGTTCGATCCCTGGGTCCGGCACGACGTGGTCGAACTTCAGCAAATACTTGATAGCGAGAACCGCGTTGTCCAGCAGACCACCAGCCAGTGGCTTCATGGCGATGAATCCGACGTCATGCTCTTGGGCCAAGGGAATCAACTCCGTTGCTGCCTCATTGGTGACGAAGTTGAACGGGAATTGGACTGTCTCAAAATGCCCTGACGACACTGCCTTCAGGGCGACGTCCATGGAATGATTGGTGACGCCGATGTGTCTGATCTTGCCCGCTCGCAGGGCCTCTTGCGCCGCTTCCATGGCTCCACTCGGCCCAAGCACTTTGTCATACGTCTCAAAAGTGCTGATATTGTGGAATTGCCAGAGGTCAATGTAATCGGTGTTCAGGCGTTTCAGGCTCAGGTTCAGGTGTTCTTGAGCCGTAGCTCTATCCCGCGCCCCCGTCTTGGTGGCGATGACGACCTGCTCTCGCCGGCCAGCAATAGCCTTGCCGATTAGCTCCTCGCTGGTCGCGTAGCCATTGGCTGTGTCCAACAACGTGATGCCCAGGTCGAGACATCGTTGCACCACCTTGATCGCCTCATCTTCCGACAGCCGTTGAATTGGGATGCCGCCAAATCCTATCTTGGAGACCTCCAAGCCGGTCTTGCCTAATCTAATGGTTTTCATTCATAGCCCCCCTAACCTGGACAAGGCTGTTTCACTAACAAGCCAGAATCAAAAGGCTTTTTGCCACGAATTACACGAATTCTCACCAATTCTTCCTTTTTCGTGTTAATTCGTGAAATTCGTGGCAGATAGAAAGTGCGTTCTGAAATTCTTGCTCGTTGTGCAAGAATTTGGTCGATGAGTGAGGTACTACATAGTGGTAATATCAAAGCGGATGTTGGCGGCTGCTAACTCGTCCATCAGCCTATCGAACAGCGGGCCGGTGACGACCTGCTCTGGCGCCAGCATGCCTGCGCCTTTCAGGTCGCCGCGCGCGATCATGCGGGCCACGATTGCCCCGGTAAAGGCCGTCGTGCGGGCCATTGACGTAAAACCCAACTGCTCATCGTAGCGATCCACCATCTCGGCCTTGTAACTGCGTTTGCGTCCGTCCTTTTCCCCCACCACCTCCACGCGAAAGGCGGTGATGTCCCTATCGCCCTCTTCTAGTCTGACGCGGGGGTAGAGCAGCGCGTCGAGCAATCTCTTGGGCACGACGGGTACGCCGTCCACGTCCACCGGCTCTTGGCTCAGCAAGCCCATCTCTTTGAGCACCGTCACCTTGGCCGCGTAGCCGGGCCAGCGGACGGTTTTCTGGGTGCCAACTTGCAGGTGCTTCAGGACGGCCAATTCCAGCAGCCAGGGCATAAAGCCCTCGTGCCAGGCCTCGCATTGGCCCACGCCGGGGAAGATGACCGTCTCCACGCCAGAGTAGCGGGCCACCGGCTTGAGTTGCCCATTCTCAACGACGTGGCCGTCACTTTCGCGCAGCGGCAACTGCCGCCCGCCGAAGACGATCTTGTAGCCCAGCGGCGGGGTTGGCTTTTCTGGAATGCCGCCGCACTTGATGTGCAGTTGGTCCACCCGATCCAGCTTCTCGGCCAGGTGGCGGGCCATGATCTCGGTGAGACCCGGCTCCACACCGCAGGCCAGGATGACGAGATTCCCTGCGGCCTCCACCTCCTGCCTGATTCCCGGCAACTGGCTGCTGTCGGGGCGGGTTAGATCGACGTGGGGAATGTTGGCCCGCGATGCTGCCCGGATAGCCAGCGCGCTGGCCGGCTTGGGAAGAGCGCCGATGCTGACGTCGAAGCCCGCCATCAACTCGGCGGCCGCTGCCTGATCGCGCAAGTCGAGGAGGGCGGTTGATAGCTTCTCGCTCCCTTCCATTCCCGCCAGTTTGCTTGCGCAGGCATCCAGTTGTTGCTGGTTCAGATCGCAGACCGCGACCTGTGACACTTCGGGATCGGACATGGCGTTGAACGCCGCCGCCGGTCCCATTAGACCACTGCCCAAAACTAAAATCTTCATCGTTGGAATGTGCCTCCGTGCACAGAGGTTTTCTATGCCTCTCTGTTTCGTCCCTCGTTTGAAACACTGACCTCACTGAAATCTCTGAGATCACTGACGCCCTTTCAGTGCAATCAGCGTTCTCAGTGCTTCAGTGATTCCGCTACGCAAACAACACCTTCCTCAATTCCCTCAGCCTATCCACCCCCTTCACCTCGTGAGCGAAAAGGGGAAGGGGGATGATTTCCATTACCTGCCCGTATTCGTCGGCCAACAGGTTGATGTACGGGGTTTGCATTTCCTTTCTGATATGGTGGAATTCACAGTCGGGGTTCTTGATGACATTGTTGATGACCAGATAGTGGATGGGCAGGCCGTGTCTCTCGAATTCCCCGACCAATCGTCTGGCCTGATACACCCCCAGGGCCTCGGGAATGGTGACCAGGATGAACTCCGTGTTGTCTGGATTCCTCACAAAGTCTGTCACCTCTTGGGCCAGGGCCTTCCAGCTCTCTATCAGCTCAAGAAAGGGGACCTTCTTCAGCTTGAAGGTATCGCGAACCTCGAAGTAGAACTTGGGGGCCATGCGCAGGTGCTTTAAGAATTTGTACGGCAGATCCAGCAGGCGCAAGGTGTCCCCCGCCGGGGCTGTGTCCCAAACGATGAGGTCGTAGCGTCCATCCTTGACCCGCTCCAGGATGTAGTCCAACATGAACTCCTCTTGGATTCCCGGCGCTATGGCGACATAATCTATGATCTCGTCGTACTCCATATCTATCAGAGAAGAAGCGGCCTCGTATACTTCTGGCCCAAACTTCTCCTTCCACCTCTTCATCACCTCGTCGGGCGATATCTCAAGAGCATAGAGGTTGTCCATGCCTTTCACCGGCTTTTCCGTTGCCCCCACCTCCATCTCGAAGATGTCCGACAGGGAGGGGGTGAGGTCGCTGGAGATGATCAGAGTCTTTCGGCCCAGTGAGGCGTAGTGGAGGGCTGTGGTGGCAGAACAGGTCGTCTTGCCCACTCCTCCTTTTCCTCCGAACATGAGGACGCGCTTTTTGGTGTGATCCAGTGCTGAAAGGGACATCTAGCTTCGCTAACTCCTCTCGTTGGCTTCGGGTCTGATTTTACCATATATTGCGTTAAATCGCAATAATCTTGCCTTGACTCGTCAATCGTGCTATACTGGGGACCATGCAGGCAAATCGAAGCAAGCTGGCCAACTTCATCGCAGCAGGGTTATTGGGGCTGATGTTTGTTCTGATGGTATCCAGCGCCCGCCAGAAGTCTCCGACCATGGACGAGCAGAATCACATCGCGCGGGGATACGCCTACCTGCGCACGGGCGACCTGCGCCTGAATCTGGACCATCCGCCCCTGATAAACTCCCTGAGTGCCGCGCCGCTATTGCTCTTGCCCGACCTCAAGCTGCTCACCGACAGTTCTGCCTGGGAGCAGGCCCATACCATTGCCTTCGCCACCCAGTTCCTCTGGCATGGGGACCACGACGCCGATCAGATTCTCCTGCTGGCCCGCCTGCCAATCATCCTGCTGGCCGTCCTGCTGGGCTGCTTCGTCTTCAGGTGGACGAAAGAGCTCCACGGGCCGCTGGCTGGTCTACTGGCTCTGGGCCTCTATGTTTTTGATCCCAACATCTTGGCCCATGGCCGCCTGACCACCACCGATCTGGGTGTGACCTGCTTCCTGTTTGTGGCCGTCTACTGTTTCTGGCGGTGGTTGAGCCACCCTACTTGGTCACGGCTGGCAGTGGCCGGTTTCACGCTGGGTCTGGCGTTGGTGTCCAAATACACGGCCCTGCTGCTGATTCCCATCCTGGCGCTGATCGGGCTGGTGCACATCTTGACCAGCGAACAGCCAATGCAGCGCGCGCGTAGGTTGGCGCCTTCCGCTAGTCTCATGCTTGCGCTGGTGGGCCTGGTCGTCTGGGTGGTGTATGGCTTCGAGGTGGGGCCGGTGGTGGAAGGGGGGATTTCGGTGCCGATCCCCACCTACGTCAGAGGTCTCCAGGGGCTTTTCCGCCACACCGAGGCGGGCCACCCGGCCTTCTTGCGCGGCGATTACTTCAGCACGGAGCGCTGGGACTACTTCCCTGTCGCTTTCGCCATCAAGACTCCTCTGCCGACTTTGATCTTGCTATGTATCTCACTGGGCTGGACGGTGAAACAGCGGGCCTGGCGGTCGGCCTATCCCCTGCTGTTGCCCGTCCTGGTCTACTTGACCACTAGTCTCAGCAGCCAAGCCTTGAACATCGGCTACCGTCACATCCTGCCCATACTGCCGTTTCTGTTCGTCTTCGGCAGCGGAATCGGGCGCAGCATTGAGTTCCGCGAACTGCGTCGCGTGGCAGCCTGTCTGATTCTCGCGGTCTGGTGCCTCGTGGCCAGCGTCCGCATCTACCCCGACTACCTGGCCTACTTCAACGAGCTAGTCGGCGGGCCCGATAACGGCTGGCGCTATCTGGTGGATTCCAATTTGGATTGGGGGCAAGACCTGAAGGGATTGCAGAGGTACATTGAGCGGGCGGGCATCATCGAAGAGGTGTATCTGAGCTGGTTTGGGAGCACCTATCCGGACGCTTACGGTTATGACATCCCTCACCGCTTGCTGCCCAGCTTTATCTACTATCCGGGACAGGTCGTGGGGGTGCCTTTCAATCCGCTCCGTCCTGCGCCGGGAGTGTACGCCATCAGCGCGACCAACCTGCAAGGAGTCTACTTCTCCGACCACGACCTGTTCGCCTGGTTCCGGGAGCGGCAGCCGGCGGAAAACCTCACTCTGACCAAGATCGGGTACTCGATTTTCGTATACGAGGTGGGCTACCACGAAGGAGAAGCCGCTCAGTCGGTGGTCTGCCTGTCGGACGTGAATCTCAGTGAA
>CAYWWC010000291.1:0-5408 GCA_964461615.1 uncultured Anaerolineae bacterium | reverse complement strand
AAGTGCAAGTCGGAACTTTGCTCTACATCTAATTTGTCCAAAGTCCAATTCTACAAAATGGCTGGTTTATGTCGTGATCCAACGCGCAAAAGCTTGTTTTGAACCCTCCAGGTCAATGCCATGTCTACATAAAACTCAAAACAAGCCGGAACCGTGCTGATGTTTAGCACACATGAGCTTTTTCTCGTTCGTGCAAAGGTTAAGTTTACAGACAATTGGGCCGGACCAGCCTGCGGGTGTCGCAACTGGGCTTTGGCGCAATGCGACTGCCAATGAAAGAAGAGGATGGCGTTCGGGTCGTCGACCGCGAACTGGCGATCCCGATGATCCACCGTGCCTTTGAGGCCGGCGTCAACTATATCGACACGGCGGTGGGATACTGCAACAAGGACAGCCAGCCCACGGTGGGCGCGGCGTTGAAGGGCTGGCGCGAAAAAATCGTGGTCTCAACCAAAAACCACTACTATGGCGATGACGAAAAGGAGTGGTGGGGACACTTGGAGGATAGCCTTGAGCGATTAGGCGTGGATTACGTCGACATCTATAATCACCACGGCCTCAACTGGGAACGCTACCAGAACAACGTGGAGCCGCGTGTCAGCAAGTGGATGCAGAAAGCCAAGGACCAGGGATTGATCAAGCACATCTGCTGCTCTTTCCACGATAACAACGAAGCCTTGGCCAAGATCATCGATACCGGCTATGTCGAATCCATTACGCTGCAATACAACCTGCTGTACCGTGACCTGGAAGAGGGCATCGCGTACGCCAGGGAAAAGAACGTTGGCATTGTGGTGATGGGGCCGGTAGGTGGAGGCCGCCTCGGCGGATCGTCGGAGGCGCTGGCCAAGGTGATCCCTGGCATTGAGCGCGTGCCAGAATTGGCCCTACGATTCGTGCTCTCCAACCCCAATGTGACGCTGGCGCTCTCGGGGATGAGCACGATGCAGCATGTGGAAGAAAACACGGCGACCGCGGCGGACGAGATCAGTCTGTCGGAGGAAGACACCCAGCTCATCCACGAACACATGGAACGCCTCGCTGAAATGGCCAAGCTGTACTGCACCGGCTGCAAGTACTGTATGCCCTGCCCCAACGACGTCAACATCTCTCACATCTTTGAGCTATGCAATATGGGCCAGGTCTACAGACTGTGGGACATCGCCAGGGAAAGATACGGGAGCTTTCCAAACCAGCAATGGATCGGCGGCAAGCAAGCCGACGCATGCATCGAGTGCGGCGAGTGCGAAGAAAAGTGCCCGCAGAACATCCAGATCATAGATCAGCTCAAGGGTGCGCACAAAGCCCTGGCCGGGTCCGAATGAGTCTCGTCATTTGACTGGCAAAAAAGAGGAGGAGATGAAATGAGCAAAGAATTGATCCAAACGATCTTCACACGGCGCAGCATTCGCAGGTACACGGCTGACCCGGTCGGTGAGGAGGACGTCAAGACGTTGCTGGAAGCGGCGATGGCGGCCCCCTCGGCCGGTAACAGCCAGCCGTGGCACTTTATCGTCGTGACCGACCGGCAGATGCTGGACGCTCTCGCCGAGGTCCACATTTACGGCAAGATGCTTTTCGAAGCGCCTTTGTGCATCGCCGTGTGCGGCGATCCATCCCTCTCGCGCCACTGGGTGCAGGATTGCTCTGCCGCTACTGAGAACCTGCTCCTGGCGGTTGCTGCACTGGGCCTCGGCGCGGTGTGGCTGGGGGGCCATCCCGGAGCGGATCGCGTCGCTGCCATACGCAAGGAGCTGCGCATTCCGGAGAGCATCGTTCCGCTTAACCTGATCTCTATCGGCCATCCGGCGGAGGAGAAGGAGCCGCGCACGCAGTATGACGAGCTGCGCGTGCATCGCGAGTGGTGGTAGAGTGTAGCCATCTCTGAGCCACAGCGGAGGCGTGAAGTGAGTGGACTGAAGATCTGTGTCATCGGTGGAGGCAGCACCTATACCCCGGAGCTCATCGAAGGTTTCATTGAGAGAAAAGATGAGTTGCCTGTGGCGACCATCGCTCTGATGGACATTGATGAGAGCAAATTGCGCATTGTGGGCGGACTGGCGGGGCGCATGTTGCGGGCAGCCGAGGCCGCTTCGCTAACGGAGGCCGCTTCGCTAACGGAGGCCGACATCGAACTGAGGCTCACGACTCAGCGAAAAGAAGCGCTGGAAGGCGCCGACTACGTCATCACCCAGATTCGAGTCGGAGGGCTGGCCTGCCGGATACAAGACGAGAAGATACCCCTTCGATTTGGGGTGGTAGGCCAGGAGACCACCGGCCCCGGCGGCTTTGCCAAGGCCCTGCGCACCATTCCCGTGCTCCTGGACATCGCCCGCGACATGGCCGAGGTTGCGCCAGAAGCCCACCTCATTAATTTCACCAATCCTTCCGGCATCATTACCGAGGCCCTGTTCAAATACACCGCTATCCCCACCATTGGCCTGTGCAACTCGCCCATTGGGTTCCAGCGGGGTATAGCTCAGCAGTTGAATGTCGCACCTGAGCGCATCCAGTTGGACTATGTCGGACTGAACCACTTGAGTTGGATTCGCGGCGTGACGCTAGATGGCGAGGAAGTCTTTGACCAGGTTCTGGAGAGCGCCCTTGGTCAGGCCAGGTCTGGCGAGTCCAACTTTTCCCCAGAGCTTCTCGAGACTCTGGGGATGCTGCCCAACTACTATCTGTCCTATTACTATAACCATGATCAGTTGGTGACCGAGCAGCGCCGGGCTGAGAGGACCCGGGGAGAGGAGGTCCAAGAGATCGAAGCCGGTCTGCTGGAGTTCTATGCTGATCCTAACCTCGTGCACAAGCCCAAGTTGCTGGAGAAGAGGGGTGGCGCCCACTATTCCACCGTAGCCGTGGACGTCATCAGCGCTATCCATCGTGACAAAGGCGAGGTGCACATCGTCAACACGCGCAACAACGGTGCCCTGCCCGATCTCCCGCCGGAATGCGTGGTCGAGCTGCCCTCGGTGATCAACAGGGGCGGCGCCAAAGCGATCCCGGTGGCCCCCATGCCTCCGGAGATACGGGGGCTGACCCAGGCCGTCAAGGCCTACGAGGAACTGACGGTGCTGGCCGGAGTGGAGGGGGACGAGCAAGCGGCGTTGCAAGCTCTCTTGGCTCATCCGTTGGTACCTTCCTTTGCCGTGGCTCAAGGGCTCTGGGCAGCCATCAAGGAGGCCAACCTGGCTTATTTACCGCAGTTCGGAGGGAAGACATGAGTCTCGTTCTGGGCGTAGACGCTGGCGCAACCAAGACCTTCGCTCTGGTCGCCGACGAAGACGGCCATATCCTGGGGTTTGGCCAGGGCGGGTCGGGTAACCACCAGGCGGCCGGGCTGGAGCCGGCCTTGGCCGAGATCAGACGGTCCTCCGAGGAGGCTCTAGCCCAAGCTGGCGCGTCTCCTCCTGTGGACTTCGGCTTCTTTGGCCTGGCCGGAGCAGACCTGCCTGTAGATTTCGCTCTCCTGACCCCGGCTGTCGAGGGAATGGGCTTCGCCCAGCGGCTACGCATTAAGAACGATACCATGGTCGCCCTGCGAGCCGGCCTCAAGCGCAGTTGGGGCGTGGCTGTCATAAGCGGCGCTGGCTTCAATGCTGGCGGCATCGGGCCCGACGGGCGGGAGATCCAACTGCCGGGCCTGGGGGCGCTGTCGGGCGATTGGGGCGGGGGCGGCGACATCGCCTACGAGGTGATCCGTCTCATTTGCCGTGCGTGGGATGGGCGGGGCCAGCCCACCGTGCTGACAGAGATGGTTCTCACCGCCCTGGAGCTCCCTTCGGTAGAGGAGCTGATATCCCAGCTCTACCAGAGCCAGGTCGACTACTACCCCGGCCAGTTTGACCAGCGCCGCCTTCTGGCCCTGGCGCCTCTTGTCTTCGTGGCAGCCTACGAAGGAGACCAGGTGGCCCAGGATCTCCTGGTACGGGTAGGGACCGAGGTGGGAACCACGGCCAACGCCATCATCAAGCGGCTAGGGCTGGAAACCACCGATGTGGAGGTAGTGCTCGGTGGCAGCGTGTTCAAGGGCAAAGGCCCGCTGTTGGTTGACACGATTACTCAGGTGGTGCACAGGATAGCTCCCCAGGCCAGCATCGTAATCCCCCAGTTCGAGCCGGTTGTGGGGGCGGTTTTTCTGGCCCTAGACAGTCTGGGAGTGGAGGTCAGCGAGGCTGTCTACGCCAACGTGCGGGCCAGCCTGCCGGACGAACTAGGATCGAAATAACCTTCAGGTAGATAAAGTTAAGGAGGCAACTCATGTCTGAACCCATTACCTTGATTCTGAATGGAACATGGAAGTTGAGAGATTTCACGCCGGGACAGGGGCAGGCGGCCGGCGCACACCTGCCTGACCATGATGATACGGACTGGCACGCGGCTTCCGTGCCCGGAGACGTACACACAGCGCTGGTGGAGGCCAAGCGCCTGTCGCCGCCCTTCTACAACATGAACGTGGAAGCCTGCCAATGGGTTGAACACCAGGAATGGTGGTATCGCACCACGTTCGAAGCGTCCTGGGCCGAAGACGCCGCCGGGACACGGTACCTGCTGGCCTTCGATGGCCTGGACACCTTCGCCACCATCTATCTGAATGGGGTCGAGATTGGCAGTCACCAGAACATGTTCACCGCTGCCACTTTTGACGTGACGGGGCATCTGCGTCGAGGTGAGCGCAACACCGTGGCCCTGCGCTTCGATCCTGTCGAGGCGACGATTGGCGACCGACAGTGGATTGACGATGAGTGGAGGCTCGACAACTCCGCTCGCGTTTGGGTGCGCAAGGCGCAATGCAACTTCAGTTGGGACTGGGCGCCTCGCCTGGCCAGCGTAGGCATCTGGCAGAGCGCAGCCCTGCGCCGACACAGGGATGTACGCCTAACCAGCGTCTTTTTCAGGACGCTAGAGATCACATCGCAGGCTGCCCGGGTCGCTGTTCAGATAGAAGTGGACCGCTGGAACGACCTGCCGGACTTGACCGCCCACGTTTGTCTGGAACGGGCTGGTCAATCCATCGACGATACAGTGTCCCTGGCGACGGTGCAGGGCGAGATCGAACTGGAGGTGCCACAGCCAACGCTGTGGTGGACGCATGACCTGGGGGATCCGGCGCTGTACGACCTGACGGTGGAGCTGCGGGCTGGGAGTGAGCTTCTGGATACCTACGAAGAGCAGGTCGGCATCCGCACCATTACAGTGGATCAATCGCCTGACCCTGAGGAGCCAGGGACGAAGTTCTTCACCTTTGTGCTGAACGGGGTCAAAATCTTCGCCAAAGGCGCCGACTGGATTCCGGCCGACTCTTTCATTAGTCAGGTGGATGAGAGCCGATACCGGGATCTTCTAGAGTTGGCTGTGGCGGCCAACATGAACATGCTGCGGGTGTGGGGCGGCGGCATCTACGA
>CAYWWC010000290.1:0-5414 GCA_964461615.1 uncultured Anaerolineae bacterium | reverse complement strand
CTTGAGGCAACGGATAAACAACGGATAAGCGGATGATGGTTTCTTACATCCGCTTATCCGTTGCTCCTGACTATCCGACCAGCTAACTCCAAAGCTTCAGATAGGCCGGGATGTCAACAGCCTCGCGGGGGCCGACCAGCACTTCCCAGCCGGACAGCTCATCCTCCAGCTCGCCGGAGATGACAGCTACGAAACCGGGGATGACAATCTTACGGTGAGCGATCTTATCCCCCACGTTGAACTGCTTGACCATCTTGACTATGACCTCGGCGTCGAAGTTGCCCGCCGCCCAGGCAGTGAGCACGCTCATACCCTCCGCATCACAGACCAACAGCCAGGCAGGCACCCCTGAACTCTCCACCTCACCTGCCACGCTGAAGTAGGTCAGCGAGAAGTTGGTGGTGGTCAAGAGAGGCGAATCCGCCGTTGGCTCGCCAAATTCGTAGATTCCCGGCTCCATCTGGATGGGCTTCTGCGGATCGGTGTAGATGTTCAGCCGCAGGGTCAACAGGGAGTACATGGTGGCTGGATCGAAGTGGTCGAGAACGATGAAGCCGCCGTACTTGGCGACGTGCTGGGCAGCGAGGGCTACCTCCTCGGCCTCCGATGCAGCCCCCTCGCCGGGGAAGGTGATGACGGGATAACCCAGCAGCCGGAAGTTCTTCTTCAATGCCAGGCGGCGAAGCTGGGTCAAGCTGACCAAAGTGTCCACAGGCCCTCTTGTTCCAGGGTCGAGGACGATGTCCTCAACGCCCGCGTTTTTCACCTGCTCGACCAGATTGGCCAAAGCAGTGAGATCGTCCTCCGCGCGCACCGCCAAGGGCAGCTTGTGCTTCTTGGCCAATTCAACCATGGCCTGCCAGTTGTCCGCATCGGCGGCGTAGAGCAGCGGAACCGTCCCCTCAAGCTTTGCCACAGCAGCCTCCAGGGCCGCAGGGTCCTTGGAGATGAGAATGAGAGGCAAATCCGCTATGGCCTTCAGAGCCTCGACGCGCTCAACGAACAGTGCAGCGTCCCCAGAGGCGTTCTCCACAGCGAAGCCGCTGACGCTCAACTCCATCCCCACGCGCTCCACAGAGTAGCTGGACGCCTGGGTGACGACCTCCTCGAACTCCTCCAGCGGTTGGGTGTCTTTGACCCGCACCAGTAGCCCCGGCTCGTGGTAGAAGGTCTTCTCGTGGCGGAACATCACCGTCTCGTTGCCCACCTCGATCTTCCTACCGTCGCTGGAGATAGTGATCAGACGGATAGGCGGAGCCGCTGCGGCGGCCAGGGACTCCCTCGCCTCGTCAGATACGTAGGGGCAGGCCACAAGCTCGGCCTGCTTCGCTGCCAGTTTCATGGCGAAGGCCAAACAGGTGGGGAAGCCACACTCCTTACAGTTGGTTTTGGGCAGCAGTTTATAGATTGCAAGACCGCTTAATGCCATTTTACAGTCTCCTTGTCAAGATATTTGCTATGCTTGTTCCAGTATCTTCTCTCTCAACCAAGAATTGACAAGCATTTGGGATGGGGTCTGCCTTAATCTAGCGATTTCACTGAGTTCAGTGGCAAGGTCTTCGTCAATGGCGAAGAGGTGTGTCCTTGTCTTGATGTCAACCTCGAAATGGACTTCGGGCATTTGATCCCAGTATTCGCCCATGTCGTGGGTATCAAAGAACTCTACGAGTTCATCAAGCGACGCAGAATGGATCATGTTCAAGGAAGGATCTTCTACTAACCGCTCGCCGAAGCGACAGCCATCAGCTTCTCGATGAAACCCTTGACGATTCCCACTGTCTCTGGATGGCGAATGGTAACGATAGCAGCACCGGTCTGGAGGAGAGTGGTAGCCGTCATTGCCTCCCAGGTGACACCCCGCTTGGCCCAGTCGCCCCAGGCCTCAGGCACACCCTCGCCCGTCTTGGACTCTTTCTGTCTCCAGGACTCCTCGCCAGCGAAGCAGATCATGGGTTGCTGGGTCATGGCGTCGCCACTGAGGGCAGCTACGCGCAGCCTCTCCATGACCGAATAGCCATATTCGATCCCGTAGCCCAACGCCCCAGTGGTGGGGTCCATCAGTATGCGATCCAGGGGGAAGGACATGTCGCTGATCAGAATGGTTAGCTGCTTGGCCAAGTTCACGTCCATCGGGGAGCTGGAGATGACCAGTTGCTCGTGGGCCATTGCAGCAGCGACGATGGTTCGGTAGTTCTTGTCCTCGCACAGACCCATCGCTATTCGCTCACCCTTGGCGGCCTCAGCCGCGGCCACCAGAAGCTCGTTGTCCAGATCGGCCTGGCCAGGCCCGCGCACGATAAGCGGCAGCCCCGTCGCCCCCAGCACTTTCTTGACTGTGGCGGCTGCTTCCTCAGGGGTAGTCTCGTTACCTTCGTTATCGGCGCCCCTCAGTTTCAGCATGATGATGTCAGGGCCATACCCCTCGGCTTTCTCGGCCCAGGCGGCTGGATCATTGAGCGCGTCGCCCCAAGCCTCTTTGAGAAGGGGCGACCAGTCTTCGGGATAATGGTCCTGGATCTCGATGGCGATGACAGGCGTATGGGGCATTTCGCCCTCGAAGTGCAGGAAGGGAAGGGTGGTCTCACCGCCAACGGTGACCGTCTTGGTCCGTGTTCCCCCTTGCTCGGCGGTAGCACCCAGGGTGATCTCCCGCACTGAGCCCGTCCATTTTTCTGTAGGTATTTCTACTGTAACAGGCATCCTCGTTGTGTCCTCCTCGATTGGATATTGGATATTGGGTATTGGATATTGGATTGTCAGATCTTCCAGTATCCAATACCCAGTCTCTAATCTCTAAAACAGTGATGGCATGACCAGAGCTGGATGTTCCTTCTCCTCCAGGAAAGGCAGAAGCTCCTCCACGGTGGTGGCCACTCGCTCGTCGGCGATCTTGTCTATGAGGTCAGGATCGCCCTCTCGCTCGGCAGCGGCCTTCATCTCCTCGACCATGGAGTCTTTAAGGAAGCTGGACATCCAGACGACCCGCTTGAGCCCCCCTTCGGCGCGGATGAACTTGTTGCTGACGACGAAGAACTTCCCGTGCCCCATCACCCCAGGAGTTTGGATGCCGCCCCCGGCCATGCCGGCCAGAGTGGAGAAGGTCATGCCCGCCGGGGTCATGCTGGTATCCTCGCGGCTGACGATCATGAAACCGTTGGCCTCGGGGACGATCATCATGATGCACTCGAAGCAGCCGCAAGCCGTCATCGGGTTCTCCATGGCGGAATACATCGCCAACTCTTGCACTGTCCCGTGGGAACCTGCTTTTGCATACTCGTTGATTCCCTCGAAATAGCCCTTGACAGGGTCTATAACCGCGCCTTTTATAATGGGCTGGTTTGGTCCGGTGGGGTTGATCTGGAAGGAAGCCTTGCAGTCCAGCCAGTTATACGCGCCGCAGAGTCCTAATCGCTCCGGACTGACCACGCAGACGTGGTCGGGGGCGAAGCTCTGGCAGAGAGTGCAGCTATAGAAAGTGTCCACGCTCTCGTCAGTCATCTCGGCCAGTCGCTTGTTACGGAAGTCGTAAGCCGCGCGGGCCTTTTCCAGCCACTCAGCATACAGATCAGGATCGGTGACTATGGTGACCTGCACCTTGTCCACAATAGCTCCGAAGTCAGCCTGGAGACGGGCATGGAGGATCTCGCCAAAGTGTTTCAGAGTGAATCCTTTCTCGGCAGCAGCCTTGCTGAGGCGAATCCAGGTAATGTCGCGCTGGCCGATGTGCTGGATACCCGATGCGCCGTTGACAAAGTAGTGAACCTGTCGCTCCAGCACAGGCTCGAAGTCCTCCTGCATCTTCCGCCCGGCCACCTCGATGATGATCCCCAGATTCATGTAGCCACCCATTTCGATGTCCTCGAAGCCGGGGCCGACGACCTCGATCTTGCCGTCCTCCACCTCGTCCATGGGACACATCTTCAGATACTCGAAGGCGCGGGAATACTTGCCGCCGAACTCAACCCTCATGTCGGCCCGGCGTACCCGCTCCCCCTCGAAGGCGCTGCCGTACGGGACGGGGATGGGCACCTCGGTGATCTTCACCTTGATGCCGCGCACCTCCATGCAGCGCTGCACTAGCCGCTTGGCCTTCTCGGCGTCCGTCTCTCCCTCAATGTCGTCGAAGGGCATGGAAACGACGTGTTCATACCGAGTGACGCCGGTGGGCAATATCTGGGGGATGACGGTGTCGGCGATGACGGGGAAGCCGTAGTTGATGGCGCCCGCGGCGGTGGCGTACTTCAGATCATCCACCTCACCCAGAGCCAGAGCGAAGGCAAAGCAACGGAACTTGTTGTAGAGCAGGATATCTCGCGCCTGACCACCTTTCATGCCCCCAAAGGTCAGGGCCGCACGAGTGGCGAAGCCAGCGGCGTAGATAGTGGAAATGGTATCGGTGCCGAAGGGTACGATGTAGGTATCGTAGCCCATTTCGACACCCTCTTCCATCAACTGGTGGATGATGCTCCGTCCGTTGACGTTGCCAGAGAGGAAGATGAGGATGTTACGCTGCTGAAGTTCGCGGATGATCTGCACTGCTGCCTCGTTGCTCTTGGCCGCGCCGATGATGGCAGCGAAGCCAGGCATCCGCCCGTCCACGAGTTGGATACCCCAGGAGCGCAGTTGGATGTCATCAATGGGGCCGTTGACATAGCCGCCTGCTTCCTCCCCCCCCGCGTCGGGGCTGGTGAAGCTGGTGCCGGTGAGCTGCAAGCCAGGCATCGGCTCTGGCTGCTGGCCATAGGCGAAACGGATGCCCGCGATGGCCTCCTCTGCAAAGAGTGTGGCCACCCCGCAGTCGAGAGTCTCACCCAGATAGGGCAACCAGACGTTATCCTCAGGCTGAGGGTGCAGCAGCGTCCTGGCCCGCTCAATGACGGGAGGAAGATCGCCGATCTTGCTCACCTCCAGGCCAGTGAAGCCCAGGATGACGGGGAGGTAGTACGCGGTGTTCGGGAATTGAATCGGCGCATCAGGCCCTAGCTCTTTCAGGGCTTGATGCAGCAGATCGTCGGCTTCTTTGACGATACGGTTAGCGCCGCGCATGGCGGCGGTAGCGATATATTTGGACATAGGAAACTCTCCTCCTTAAATTTACTTTGTTCGCCGAAGGTCTCTGACCGAGGCGAAGGGGGCTCGGTCAGGAGACCTTCGGCCAACATCATGCTAAGAAATCGCTATCAGTTAACGCACCACAGAGGGGATTTCGGCGCTGTAAAGACTCACTTCCTCGCCCCTCTCCATAGCCTCCAGGAACTGCTCCATCACCCTGTCGCCGCTCTGGCCGAAGCGGGTGGGGTCGTACTCCACCAGGCCCAAAGCAGCACGCTTCTTGTCAATGTGCTCCAGGGCCTTGCGTACGGCCTCGTCGAGATCGGGGATGAACTCCAGCTTGCCGCCGACCCGCTCCTCCC
>CAYWWC010000289.1:0-5429 GCA_964461615.1 uncultured Anaerolineae bacterium | reverse complement strand
TACGAAGTTACTCAACCGGCGCTTGTCCTGTAACTACCGAAGGATTTCCGCCGCGCTGCACTAGGGTGACACCAAGTAGTCCTTGTAAGATACCTTCTGCAACATTTGCATGCCTATCCAGCCGCCCATCTCATGGAAGACATCGGCCCAATCACCTTGAGCTAACGGATAATGATGTTCCAGGCCATAGTAGACGATAGTTTCCATTAGATCAGGGATACTCAGCGTCTCCCCATCCATCTGGAAGTTGGTCAGCCAGCCCCGACTGCCGTCATAGCCCCGCGTGGGGCCCTTGACAACGTCGGCCGACATAAGGAACATCGCATCAGCAGTCTGAGAGAAGCGCAGGATCGTAGCTGGTCCTGGCGCGAAGACCAGGTCTGAGGAGACGCCGCTGCGAGGCGCATCCGGCGGCTTGGCCCGGTCCAGCGTGGGATGATAGGTCAACCGCTGCCCCTCCTCATCGGCGAAACCAGGCGGTGCAGGGCCACAATGCCATAACTGCACCAGCCCTTGCTCCTCAGTGATGGCTACCAGATCCGTCATCGTCACAGGCTCCTCACAGGCACAGTGCAGAGCCAACATGCTGAGTGCGCCAGGCACGTCCCCTTCACATGCAGTCGGTATACCTGTCTCATTGAGCCAGGCGATGGCTGCGCACGGCCCGATGCCAGCTAGCTCCTCCTGGAACTCAGGCCAACAGCGAACGGCCAACGCATCATAGCCCCCTTCGTCGGCCAGTTCCCGCAGCGCCAGGTAGACGCGGCCCGTCCTCTCCAGCCAACTATCAGTTACCAACACCTCACAGGCCCCAGCTTTCATCTCTCCTACTACAGTTGTTACTCGCTCTGTGCTATATCCCTTCGCCAGGCTGAAGATATCATCAATTTGACGCTGCTCTATCTTCACACCCAGCCGTGCCTCGATGGCTGCTGCATCATAGCCCAAGTTGTAGAAGGTGGGAGCCACATCACCCACTAAAGCGATCCTGGCCTGGCTCAGCCGCTTGAGAGCTGCAAGCGCCTGCACCGTGAGCCTCAGCCGACGGCGGAAACGAACGTCATCCGCCTGGCCGTAGAACCACTTGAAGGGGACGCTGCGCTCCCTCAGGTGCAACCGGATGATGCTGCTGAAAAGATTGAAACCGGCGAGGGAGTTGAGCGGGATCTCTCCCTCCAACAATGGCTCCGGCACTGCCCACAGCCCCAAGGGAATGTCCATCCTGGCCAGTGGCAGGATTACATCGCCCAGCGCAAAGGAACTGGCCTGAACAAGCACGAAGTCAATGCCGGCGTCCTCCAGTTGGCGACGGGCCATCTCGGCCTGCTCCGCTGTCTGCACGCCTGCCTCGACCACTACAAGGTCAAAATCCCACTCTGCGGCCAGTTCCTCGAGCGCCGCCACTGCCCGTTGGTAGACGCCGTACTGTTCAGCCGCAAAGTTCGGGAAGTATGCACCGACCAGCCCTACGCCCAGCTTTTCCATCATTCGGTCCCTCAAAGATGAGTCCCGTCTAGAGGTTCTTGTGGACGCTATTCAATCAACAGGGCCGCGCCATCGTAGCCGGACACCGTAATGTCGAAGCTCAGACCCTCCCTATCGCGCCCTGACTCTAGCCTCTGTCCTGTGAACAGGTTCGTCACGCGTGCGTCGCCACTGATGGCGGGGATGTATACAGTTGTCTTCACATCGCTGGGTCCGTGATTGGCAACGATGAACAGCCTCTCATCTCCCCGCGCAAGCAAGTGACCATCCAGGTGCGCATCACCATTGAGCAGAAAAGGTCGCTCAACCCCCGCCATGCGCGCCAGATTAGTGTAGACACGGTTGTGCTGGGAGTCATCGGAGAGGAGGGTGGCTACGTCAAAGTGCGTACCAAAGGCGACCGCTCGTCCCGCACCGTGGGCTCGAACCGATACAGCCGGCTGACCATCCGGGTAGCGTGCTAGCACGTCTACGTCATCAGCGAGAACAAAGTCCTGTCGGTGCCAGTGGCCGTCCAGGGGGCCGGCTACACCATCGAACAACTCGGTGTTCGATTCGGGAAGCAGCGCTACCGAGTCGGTCATCTGAATCAGCCGCTCCCGCACACCGAAGAGACTGGCCAACCCTGCTCCCGGTCGGTCGCGCCAGTACCAACTCCGCCCGTCGAGCATAGCACACTTGGCAAAGGCTACAAGCGTGCCTCCCCTGGACACAAAACCAGCCAGCGCCCTCCCGCCCTCCTCGGTGACCAGCATCATGAAGGGCATCAGGATGAGCCGGTACTTCACACCAGAGCCCGCCGCCAGCAGGTCGGGGGTGATGAACTCGACCGGGAGTCCCTGTGACCACAGAGCGCCGTAGACACCTCGTACCGCCTGCAGCAGGAACTCGTGGCCCCCCATACCGTAGACGGCGATCGCGTTTGCCTGGTCCCACAAGATGGCCACCTGCGCTCGAACTGGCTCCGCCTCCAGGAACAGGGTCTCGTGCTCTGCTACCATCTGATTGACCTGCCGCGCTGCCTCGTATCGCTCCGTCGGTTCGCCGTGCAGATCCACCAGAGCTCCCCAGTGCATAGGCAAGGGGTCCCATTCCCGGTAGCCCTGATAGAGGATCATCTTGGCGCCGTGAGCGATGGACTCGAGGTTGTAGCGCCGGATGTCCTGCGCTGTCGTGGCATGGCCAGGTCCCAGCACCCATCCGCCGATGGGGCCGCTCTCGATCTCCGGCAGCCAGAAGGGCTTGCCCGCGTGCAGAGCCGGCGACCGGGCGTAGTCCAGGGACTGTGATATCCAAGACGGCTCCTTGAGGGGGCGATTCACCGGGTACAGGTCGAACCCCAGTGCATCCACTGTGTCCGGGTAACGCCACACATCAACACCACGCGGCACGGACATCAGGCCCACAAGGTTCGTGGTTGTGGGGTGCTCCGCATCAGATGTCTTGATGATCTCATTCTGCCAGGCTATGAAATCGGCAAAGTTCTGATTGATGAAGGTTTGCCAGTCGAGCCATGGTCCTGGAGAACCTATCGGACGATATCCGACCGGAGTGGAGCGAGGAGGGCGGACCTGAGCCCAATCGTGGTAACGATGACGAGTGGGGGTACAGACCCACGCCTCACTGAGCGCCTCGATGTCGCCATCGTATTTGGACTGCAGCCACTCGCGAAAGCGTGCCGCCGTATGCTCGCAGTAGCAGTAGAACTCTGTCAGGCCAGACATGCGCCTGGTCGGGTAGCCGATCTCATTGTCGATCTGCCAGCCCAACAGCGCCGGATGGTCCGCGTACCGCTCCAGCAGCACGAGCAAGTACCGCTCTGCTTCGGCCAGGTATCCAGGATTGTCTATGCAGGCCCAGCCCCACCTCGTGCCTGTGGGAAAGGGAATCCCGTCTTGGGAGAGTACCTGGACGTCGGGGTACTCGTCCAGCAGCCAGATGGGTGGACTGCAGCTACCAGTTCCTAAGAGAATGCGCAGTCCATGCTGCTCCGCCAACTCGAAGATGCGGTCAAGCCAGCCGAAGTCGAAAACGCCTCGCTGCGGTTCAATCCACTCCCAACTGGCGATCAGTTCCGCCGTCCGCATCGCATTCAACTGCGCTTCGGCCATGCGGCCCACGTCACGCTCCCAGTCCTCAGGAGTGTGGTAGGGAGGATAGTAACTGGAACCCAGCGGAAAAAAGTCAAGCTTTGCCATTATTGCCTTCTATCTGTCCAGTCAAAGCTGGAACGATGATTATCTTCAGCGATTCGCCTGCCTGTTGCAGCAATTGGATCGCGTCTGCCACCTGATCCAGTCCAAAGCGGTGGGTGATCAATTCTTGGGTGGCGATACGGTCGTTCGCCATGAAGTCCAGCACCTGTCGGGTCTCGATGTGTGTCGTCGAATAAGTGGTTGTCAGGGTGAGCTGCCGGAAGAAGTAGTCGTTGAGGTTCAACTTGAGTTCCGCATCAGGCGGTGGCGGTGCGAACATGTGCACCGTTGCTCCCTTGCCTGCCAGGCTCAATCCGAACTCCACCGGCGCCAGGTGATGCGGTGTCACGATCACGGAGTCGACCCCGCGACCGTCGTTCAGCTCAAACAGCCTGGTCTTTCCATCCTCTACTTTGGGATTGATCGTGTGGTTAGCGCCAAGCCTCCGCGCCTTCTCCAGCCGCCAGTCCGAGAAATCGAAGGCGATGATCTTTGCCGCCCCCCACAAGCGGGCAAACTGAATGAAACCCAGGCCCATTACTCCTGCGCCGATCACCGCGACGGTATCGCCCGGCTGGATGCCCGCCACCTTGATGCCCTTGAGCACGCACGCTAGCGGCTCGATCAGGGTGCCTTCTTCAAAAGAAACGTTATCGGGCAATCGGTGCGTGTCCAGTCGCACCAACTCGGCCGGCACACGGATATACTCGGCGAAGGCTCCAGGATCGATGTTCACCTGAGTGAAGTGCTCGCACATGCTGAAGTCACCACGGCGACAGTAGTGGCAGGCCATACACCCCACGTGATGATGCACATAGACGCGGTCGCCTTCTTTGAACTTCCCGACTCCCTCACCCGCCTTGACGACCGTGCCGGTCGGCTCGTGGCCCAGGATAATCGGGGCCTTGTGGGCCAGGTACCACTCCATCGTGTCGCCGCCGCAGAGCCCACAAGCCTCGATCTTGACCAACAACTCGCCGGGACCGATTTGCGGTACCGGGCGTTTCTCCAGGCGTACGTCTCGATTGTTGTAGTAGACCGCGACCTTCATCGTCATCTTGGTCTTGGCCATTGGCTCTTCTCCGCTAGTCGGGCACGATCGCCGTCTTGACGCACTGCCCTTCCATCATCATCTCCAGCCCTTCCTCTAACCGCTCCAGTGGTAGCTCGTGTGTGATCAGGGCATCGGCGTCTATGATGATGCCCGCCTCGATCAGCCGCAGCGCTCGGAAGCAGTCCCGTGGCGTGAGATGGTAGGGGCCAATCAGCGTCAGTTCATCATAGTGCACCCGAACAGCATCGACCTCGATTTGAGTGCCGCTTGGCAGCCCACCAAACCACAGCACCCGTCCCCCCTTGCGAACTGCGGCGACCGCTGTCAGCCAGGCGGCCTTGGCGCCGGCGCTTTCGATGGACACGTCGGCCCCGCGACCGGCGGTTAGGTCCTGTACGACGGCCACCGGGTCCTCGTGCTCAGAATTGACGATGCGCGTCGCGCCGAGGCGTTCGGCCGCGGCCAACCGCTCATCCTTGATGTCCACAGCGATCACTTCCGCAGCACCCTGCCGCAGCGCCAACTGTAAGTGCATCAGTCCAATTGGTCCACCAGCACCAACGATAACCACCGTCTCGCCTGGCTGGATCCGCACCAGGTCCTGCCCGTGCACGACACAAGCCAGCGGCTCCATCAACGCCGCGTGACGGTAGGGAAGCGAATCTGGAATTCGGTACGTGTTCTGACGCACAATG
>CAYWWC010000288.1:1740-5453 GCA_964461615.1 uncultured Anaerolineae bacterium | reverse complement strand
GGATGCGCGGGTGAATCAGGATGACCAGTGTGGTCACCATGTAAAGCGCTCCGGCGACGACAAAAACCAGAGCGATGCCGCGCCCCGGCCCCACACCCATGACCGGCCCCAGGATGGAGGTCAGCGCGCCGCCTTCTGTCATCAGCGGCTCAAAGACCTGTTCCGCCAGCGGCCCCGCAATCGCATAAGCGACCGGTATGATCGAATACGAGATCATGCGCCGGATGGAAAAGACCCGCCCCTGTACATCCGGGGCGACCTTTGTCTGCCAGATGGCCTGGCTGCACCCGTTGGAGATCGGCATGGTCAACAGGAACCAGAAGTTGTTGATGGCCATCAGCGGGATGGACGGGCCCAGGCCAAACAGGAATGTGGTCAACCCCACTATCATTTCGGCGGCAAAGATGCCGTAGATACGTCGCTTGGGGCCACCCCAGACACTCATCAACAACGTACCTACCAGCATCCCCAACCCACCAATCGAGTTGAGGTAGCCCAACATGTCCGGGGTTGTTATGCCGAGGATCAAGGGGGTGTATAGTGCAATGGTAGTGCTGACAAGAAAATTCATGCAGGCAAAGATGACCAGCAAGCTGAGCAAACCAGGCCGCGCGCGAATGTACGTCCAGCCATATATGATCTCTTTCCAGAACGATGCCTTTCCGGCCTGGCCTTCTTCGGTTGCTTCAGGCTGTGGGAAGCGGACGGTGATCAGCGTGGCAACCGCGACCAGATAGGTCAGCACGTCTATCAGGAGGATGGCTTTCATCCCCACGCTCACAAACAACGCTCCCGCTAGCGCAGGAGCCGCGAGGTGGCCGATGGCTTCGCCAATCTGCGTCATGCCCCCAGCCCGACCAAGATGCTCTTTGGGCACTAGCAGCGACGTGGCTGCTGAGTAGGCGGGCCATTGAAACGCGCTGAATGCCGAGTTGACGAACCCGGCGGCGTAAACGTGCCATACCTCAAGCTCACCAGTCACTAGCATGATCGCAACAAACAGAGAACTCAGCCCTGCACCAGTATCGCTGAGGAGCATCACCAGGCGGCGATCCCAACGGTCGACGAGTACGCCGACCACAGGTGATAGGGCGATATTGGGCAGTATCCAGACCACCATGTTGATGGCGAAAAGCGTCGCCGAGCCGGTGGTCTCATAGATCCAGACACCCAAGGCAAAGCTGGTCAGAGCCGATCCCAGGGTTGATACTAGCTGCCCGAACCAGATCACAATGAACGTTTTCATTTAGGGGGCGTCACTCTTGAACCATTTTCCGAATTTCCTCGACAATCGCCGCGTTGGCCAGTGTGGTTACATCGCCAATGTCCCGTCCATTGGAGATAGCTGCCAGGACGCGGCGCATGATCTTCCCTGAGCGAGTCTTGGGCATATCGGGTACGATATAGACGTGCCCTGGCCGGGCTATCTTTCCGATTGAGGTCTCAATCATCTTTGTCACTGCATCTTCTATTTCTTTGCTGGGCTGATAGCCCGGTTTCAGGGACACGTAAATATCAGGTACTCGCCCCTTGATCTCGTCTGCCAACGGTACGACGGCTGCTTCTGCTATTTCTGTGACATCGAGACACGCGGACTCCAACTCCTTGGTGCCCAATCGGTGGCCGGCAACGTTGATGACGTCGTCAACTCGTCCCAATATCCGATAGTAGCCATCTTCGGCCTGCATCGCTGCATCGCCTGTAAAGTAAGGCCAGTCGCGCCAGTCTTTGCTGTTCTCATTCCTGCAATACTTGGCATAGTATGTGGATACATACCGCTCGCGATCTCCCCATATCGTCTGGAACGCCCCCGGCCACGGATTCCTGATGCAGATGTTCCCAGCTTTGCCGAGACCCTTTTCAACCTCGCTTCCATCTTCATCGTAGACTACTGGGTGGATACCGGGCACGGCTGGGCCTGCACTCCCAGGCTTCATGGGGTGAATCGCTGGCATGGTGCTGCAGAGAAACCCGCCGGTTTCCGTTTGCCACCAGGTATCTACAATGGCCGCCTCGCCTTTGCCGATGACATGGTAATACCATCTCCAAACCGCCGGTTCGATTGGCTCTCCCACTGTTGTCATGTGCTTGAACCGATAGTTATACTTTTCTGGCTCATCGGGGCCAGCTTTTCTCAACATACGTACCGTCGTCGGCGCAGTGTGGAAGATATTTACATTGAGTCGTTCAGCAATTCTCCAGGCTCGCCCAGCGTCTGGGCAGGTAGGGACACCTTCGTACATGACGGAAGTGGCGGCAAGCGCCAGCGGGCCGTAAACTATGTATGAATGACCCGTGATCCATCCTATGTCAGCCATGCACCAGTATACGTCCTCTGGATGAATGTCCTGGATATACTTGGATGTGCCTGCTGCATAGGCCAGGTAGCCACCAGTGCTATGCTGACATCCCTTTGGACTCCCCGTTGTCCCGCTGGTGTACATGAGAAAGAGAGGCGCTTCGGCTGGCATAGGAACGGGATCGACTCTTTCGCCGGTGTAATCCTGGAGTAGATCCTCTATGAAGTAATCGCGACCATCTACCATAGGCGATTCAGAGCGGTATTCTCCCCGATGCCGTCGCCAAACCAGTACCTTGTCCACAGTAAAGCCCTCTTCTTGCGCAACCTCAAGGGCTATGTCAGATTTTGATTTGTGTTCGAGAAACTTGCCATTCCTATAGTAGCCGTCTATGGTTACCAGGACGCGACTTCCAGAGTCCGCTATTCTCTCGCCGCAGGATTTCCCGCTGAATCCCCCGAATACTACGGAGTGAATCAGGCCAAGTCTGGCACAAGCCAACATCATTATTGGCAGTTCCGGAACCATCGGCAAATGAAGCGTCACTCTATCGCCGGCCTCAAGCCCGGCAAAATCCCTAAGAAGCGCCGTAACCTCATTCACCCGGACGTAAAGCTCCTGGTAAGTCAGGGCCACGTGAGGTTCATCCTCCGGTTCCGGCACGTAAATGATAGCGGCCTTGTTCCTGTGCTTTGGCAAGTGTCTATCAATGCAGTTGTAGCTGGCATTTATCTTGCCGCCAACAAACCACTTCCAGCAAGGGGCGTCGCTCGTATCGAGCGTTGTATGCCAATACTGATACCAGGTAAGCAAATCGGCATACTCCTTGAAGCACTCGGGGAAATTCTCCAGGCTGAAGCGTTTGTAAATGGCGGGGTCGGTCATGTTTGCCTGGGCAATGAATTGTGCCGAGGGGTGGAATTTCTCCTCTTCTTGCCAGTGAACCGCGATCTCTGCTTCGCTAACTTGTGTGACTTCTTGCTCACTCATCGGTTGTTTCTCCATTTCTGTTTTTGGAAATCGTTGTCGATTCATGGATAGGGGTAATCACATGAGGGGTGGAGAAGCTGGAATCAGTAGATCAGACCCCCAGAGACTCCCCCCCTTTGCCACCGGCCTACTTGACCGACAGCTCCAAGCCAAAGGGATCCACATCAAACGAAATGCTCTGCCTGAAGTTTCGCCCATCCCTCACAAACGCCAGATACTCCTCGAGTTGCTTGGCGAAAGGTGGAACCGTTGTGTCATGCGCCAACACCCATCCCCCTTCCTTCACCTTTCCATAAAGCCCCTTCAGTAGCTCCAGGTATATCCCTTTTCCCAGTTCTTTGCTCTCCACATCCAAGTACACATAGTCGAACGGCCCTTCCAGTCTGTCCACTGCCTCCAGCCCATCCTCTGCCAGCAGCTCAA
>CAYWWC010000288.1:0-1640 GCA_964461615.1 uncultured Anaerolineae bacterium | reverse complement strand
TGAACGAATGGTCTCAACCTCCGCTGTCCTGCTCAGGCGAGAGAGGAAAAGGTAGTCTCTGTAGGCGACTTCTCTTCTGAGCTGCTGAGGCGCATCGTAGTTGAAGTAGGCGTCCTTGGAGACGAGCCCAGCGTCCTTCAGCTTCTCCAGAGCCATCTCGATCACCTGATTGTCGCAGGTATAGATCAGTGACATTCGTTTGATCCTCCTCCACATCTGTCGGTAAAGTGATCAGCAGCTCTTGGCGTTTGGGATCAATGCGGCCTAGTCGTCCCATTTCGCTGTTACTTCGTTGGCAAACACGCCCATCAACCAGCTACCACACCGCACCCAGCCCTTCCGGGTGTTGCCCTGTTCATCACGGATCTCAACCCGATAAACAGCTTGCCCTTTTGCCGACCAGAGGAAGGGCCTCTTGCGGATTGACCTGTATTCCGCTTGCAGCAGCTCATACCGGTTCTCGCGAGCCCATTTCTCTAGCAGGCGCTTTGACTTTGAGAAATAGACGTAGGAATACGACCCGAGGATTGCCAATATCAGGAGAACTCCAAAAGCTCTCTCTAGCATCTTGCCCTTCTCCTTGAATGCGGACGTCACATTCAACCATCTTGGTTTTCTGCCACGAATGACACGAATTTTCACTAATTTTGTTCGTGTTAATTCGTGGCGAATCTCTCAGCTTGACCCTGCGAAATCTTGAAGAGCCTGGGAGATGTGCCCCTTCGATCTGCAAAGCATCTGCGTTTTGCCAAGACTGCTACTGTGTCCTTTTGGCCGAGTATCCCTCTCGCTTCCTCACTGCCAAAGACACCTTGCCGCTTGGCCCATCTCCTCTCGCTACGGAAACAGCCACGTTGCTTCCCACCGCCTTCACGATCTCGGCAACATCACTGTGGGTGAATCCTGGGCACAGCAAGACTGAGTCAACGTTCTCCGTCTCGACGAAGTTTCTGCAAACTTCTATTGCCTCTGCCTGATTCCTCACCACAACCGAGTAAAGCTGATACATCCCTGTGGCGATAGCACTCCTATGCTTCTCCTTGTCCGCATCAGGAGCATGGGCCAGAAAGAGTACCTTGAATGCCATTGTTCCTTCTCCTTTTTTGTCCAACTATCAGAACTCGATCGCAAACTCCCCATCCTTGTACAGCAACTCATCGTCTACCCAGATCTCTCCTCCCGCGCGCATGTCGCAGATCATATCCCAGTGGATCGTTGACATGTTCTTTCCCCCCGTTTCGGGATAGCTTCGGCCCAGCGCCATGTGGAAGCTGCCGTTGATTTTCTCATCGAAGAGAATCTGCCGCGTGAAATTGGTGATGCCTTTGTTGGTGCCGATGGCGAACTCCCCCACGTACCGCGCACCCTCGTCAGTGTCGAGCATCTGGAGCAGGAAATCCTCGTTTTTCTCGGCGCTGGCCTTCACCACCTTGCCGCCCTCGAACCACAGCCGGATGCCGGCCACCTCCCGCCCCTGGTAGATAGCGGGGTACGAGAAGTAGACGTGTCCCTCGACGCTGTCTTCCACTGGCCCGGTGAAGACCTCGCCGCTGGGCATGTTGTGCTTGCCATCGCTGTTGATGAACGCGCGCCCGGCGATGTTCATACGCAGTTCGGTCTCTGGGCCGACGACGCGCACC
>CAYWWC010000287.1:0-5485 GCA_964461615.1 uncultured Anaerolineae bacterium | reverse complement strand
GATGACTTGCTGGCTGTGGCTGGCCCCCAGGGAATTCGCAACCAAACCTCTCTTAACGATACTCTGCTGACGAAGGCTTTTGGTAGCCAGGTTTTCCAGATCAGCGGTGTGTCTGACTTCGAGAACTGGTTTACGAACCTGGTTGCTTTTCTGTATTCTGAGGACACGGCCGCAAGAGCTGGCTGGGACGTCGAGTATATACGGCATCTAGCTGAGGAAAGGATAAGGACACTCCTTGAGCGATCTGGAAAAATGAGCCTGCTATCCTTCGTCACCGACATGTTGCAGAGGAGCGCAGATGGTGTGGCCCAGGCATATCTGAATCAACTGGCTGTACGTCACTGGCTAAGCAGCTATTCCAAACTAGCACGCAAGGCCGTGATTGACAATATGACAGATCAAGTCGGGCAGTGGCAAAATATCAAAGGCGCGACCGTCGTTTTGGATGCTTTGACTCCTTGGTGCGAAATACTGTATAGACAGATTGACAACCCGCTACTCGAACGACTGGACCAGGTACTGACTCTGTTGTTAGACGAGGACAGCTTGATTGAGGCCGAAGATCCCAGTCGATACATTCAGCGAACATCAGGTCGTTTCATGGCAGAATACAACGCAGCACAGACACGCTTGGGAAGGTTGCTTCTGGAGCAGTACAATATCGGCGCTGTGAAGGAGCAAAGAGCCATGTTCTCAGCGTGCGCTGCTCAATTGAATAGCCACTTCAAGCCGCTCTTCGAGAGAACTGGCGATGAAGCAGAGGAAGCCAGTTGGGTTGACCCTCTTCTCGAACTCAGCGACGTCATGAGTCACTTGGGCAAGGCAGCACCCTCCCGTTGGGCTGATTGGTTCGCCACATATGAACTGCTCATCAAGGCCAAGCACCTGAAAAGGGAAGTGCAAGACACTATGCCCAGTGCATACACCGAACAACTGGGAGACCTGGGCGCATCATTCTCCACGCTCGATGAAAGGCTAAACAGCGAATTTGCCGACTGGCTGCTCGGAGAATATCCGAAACTGATGACTTCTACCATAGACCAACCTCCATTGGTCATGAACGCCGCCCGGTTAGCTTTGGATAGTGTAGCCAAGGGGGATAAGGTCATCCTACTGGTCTTGGACGGGCTGGACTGGGAACTGTGGCGACATCTCCGTGGCGCGCTCGGCAGACAAGGTTTCGCTGTCCAGGGCAATGATGCGGGCCTGGCCATGCTACCAACTATTACCGAGTTCTCGCGGCGAGCCATCTTTGGGGGACTGCCACCTCGCATCCTGGCCAGTTTCGTAGATGACATCTATGGTACGGACATCCCACCTAGAGAAGAGGCCAGAACTCTAGCACGAGCTCTTGGCTATCTCGGCCGGATTGACCAACTAAAGCCATTGTCTACCAATAAGCGCGTGCTGTACCTCGAAGACGAGTTGGTTTACGTCAACGGCGGCGAAAGGGATTTTCGCCAAGCTCTCAAGCTCGACGCCAAGTGCTATGCCCTCGTCTACACCGAAATAGACTCTCACATTCACGGCTCAAAGATGGGGGAGTCCAAATTGAAAGCTACGATAACGCAGTGGCTGTCGGGCCTGATAGGGGAGATTGTCCAAGGGATTCAACAGAATTCATCGCTCCGGGATGAGGCAGACCTCAAAGTTGTAGTCACCAGTGATCACGGGTTTGTGGATGTGTCGGAACAGAGTCAGATCAAGTTCGACAGTTCATTGAGAGGATTCCTGGACTTGGAACGTCACGGTCGCTTGGCCATTGCCAGGACCAAAGGAGAGCAAGACACAACACTTGCCTTGCAGGCGATCAAGGACTTCTACAATGAGTACTCCACAGCCTGGCACGTCATTTGGCGAGAGCAAAGCGAGCAATTCGGGCTACCTGAATCCAGCTCCAGTGAGGGCGAAGTAGTCGCCTGGTTCATGCCAAGACTTATGCAATACGTGAGGAGGGGAAGGGGCAACTATGCGCATGGGGGGCTGTCTATGTATGAGGCAATAGTTCCTGTTGCCGTGCTGGCTAAAGGAGCACTTGAGATAGAGGCCCCCGTAGTGACCCTAACAGGAAGACTTGCCAGCGAGGAAGAAGGCGTGCTCTCTATCGCGATTCTCAATAAGAACGATCGGCCGCTGCAGGATTTGGTGATAGATATTCCAGAGCTGAATCTTGGAGGATTGCAGGCAAGGAATATTGGGCCAGGCGATGTGGGAAAGCTGGTTGTTCCAGTCACTCCAGCCAAATCTGGTAATATTCCTGTCCAGGTCATACTCGCTGGAGAGATCGACGGCGTGCAAAAACACTTTAAGGAAACGCGAGTTTTGGCCGTAGAGCCGGGGAGACGGGAAAGGATGCTCTTGTCTACTCGCCGCGCTTTTGACGACGAGGATGAATGGTAGGAGGCCGAGAACATGATGCTATCGAATGGACAACCAACGAAGCAGCAAGACGCTGAGTGGAACAGGCGACTGGCAGAGGTCTATCCTGGGGCTGTGGTAGACAAGTCACTTGGCCTTCGCCATGAAGTTAGCCAATTGCCGCGTTTCGTCTCCGAGTGGCTAGTTGCGAAGTTCTGTGAGACAGGGGATACCAAGGAAAACCTGGCTGAAATGGACGCCTATGTCCGCGCCCACCATGTAGAGCGCAGGCACAAGAACGTAGCCTTACATCGTTTGGAACAAGAAGGGCAGATCAAACTCATTGATGCCTACGAGGTCAGAGTAGACCTGTCCAAGCCTGAGGATGAACGGTATAAGCTGGAGATTCCGTCTCTTGGATTGTTCGACGCTAAGGTTCAAGGGCATATCATCGAATCCCATCCGCGTATGCTCGTAGATGGCGTTTGGGGGATGGGTCAGCTTTTGTACAAGAGCCAAATCCGCGAAGTAATCCTGACCCGATTTCGCCCATTCCAGTTATCCAACGTGGATTTGGCTGCCTTTCAGGAAGGACGCGGTTACTTCACGGCCGAAGAATGGCAGAAGACACTTATCAGCAGTATGGGCCTCAATCCTGATGTCTATCCTATGGAAGTCAGGTTGCATATCATCTCGCGAATGGTGCCTCTGGTCGAGAAGAACGCCCACATGATAGAGCTAGGACCACCAGGTACGGGCAAAACTTATCTGTTCGATAAGATCTCAGTCTACTCTCGTGTGATCTCCGGCAGTGTAGTAAGTCCGGCTGTGCTATTCTACAATATCAGAGACAGGACTCCTGGTTTGTTAGCCTATTACGATGCTGTTGTCTTTGATGAGATCGACAAGGTTGGCCGCGGAATGAAGGATGAGGTGGTCAACAAACTGCTCAAGTTCATGGCCGATGGTTCATACGACCGAGGTGACGTCGAAATTCCTAGCCCGGCCTCGGTGGTTCTAGTTGGTAATCTGCCGGCCTTCGACCAAGACTACGAAGACGTACCTTGCTTTGAACTTCTTCCTCCCATCATGCAGCACAAAGCCTTCCTGGACCGGCTGGCTGGTTTCCTACCCGGCTGGAAGATTAGCAAAATCGGCCAACGCCAAGAGCACCTAACACCATATAATGGATTCGCCGCCGATTACTTTTGCGAGATCCTGCATCTTCTAAGAACACTAAACTTTCAGAACTATATTGACCAGTATGTGAGTCTGGAGAATGCCAACATTCGTGATGAAAAAGGGATCAAGGCAATGGCCAGTGGATTGCTAAAACTCCTTTTCCCCGATGGGCAGTTTCAATCTGAAGACGTAACTACTTGCGTGAGACACGCAATTGGATATCGACAGCGGGTACTAGATCAACGATATCTTCTGTACCGGGATCCTGTGGACAAGAAACAAATCACTTTCAGGTGAGCGTGTAAAAAGTGGACATTCTATCGCAAAAGCTAGAAATGCAAAGAGGAGAAACCTGTGACCACTGAACCTAAGCCAGTAGAATTCAAGATGCGCGTTATTGAGGGTAGCCGCATGCGGGCCTACCAGAGCAATATATTTCTTATCGAGTTCTTTGCCCCTGACCAGACAGATCCCCTAAGCGTCGAGCTCCTGCAATCGGAGCAATACGAAATCACATCACTGAACCCAATCACTGTTGAGGGCCTTGATAAGGGGCCGCGAAAAGGTACTTTTATCGTTCGACCCAATAACACTGGAACGATCACCTTGAATTTCAAAATCGGGGATAAGGTGAAGACGCATTCAGTTAGCGCGCAGACAGAGAACCCCTACGTTTTCGGCGAGCCAATAAAAGATCAGCATCTGTTTTTCGGGCGGGTGGCTGAGTTGAGCGAGATCCATCGTGGCGTTACCAAACGCAACAAACAGAATTTCCTGATCACCGGACCTCGCCGGGCAGGCAAGACCAGTTTGCTTTTCCAGCTTAAAGCCCTGTTGCAGTTTCCATTTGTCTCTCTCATGTTGACACCGGAGAAGATGGGGCATGAGCACTACCAGATGTTCAGGGCTATACTCCTTCATCTGCGAGAGGAAGTGCGAGAGAGTCTTGGTGAGGAATCCCCACCTCTGGATTGGGATGTGAAGACAGCGAGTCGCGAGACTTCAATTGACCTATTCAATTTCCATTTCGAGCGGGACCTGAAAAAATACCTGACCTGGTTGGCAAAGATAAGTGAAGAAGCCAGGGTTATCTTGTTACTGGATGAAGCAACTTTCCTGCTGGCAAATTCCCTAGCGGAAAAAGCAATCCACGACTCTCGTCAGGAGTTCTTACGTCACCTGTTGCAAACCCACGAGCGTATTGCCTGCGTCCTGGCCGGAACCCCGCAGATTCTCAGGATGACCAGCGTGACCTCACCACTTTACAATATCTTCTCTGGCGTTAAGCTGAAGGGGTTCTCGCGTGAAGAAACAGAAATGCTGATCAGGTCGCCAGCTCAACAGGTAAACGTGGGATTCGAGGACGCCGCCGTGGCCAAGATCGTTGAATATAGTGGCTGTTCACCCTACTATACTCAGGCCCTCTGTTCGCTTTCGTTGGAGTACATGTACGAGGCAACACCTGAACCGACCGAACCTAATAAGGTGTTGACTGTCACTGTTCCACACGTAGACGCTGCCATCCATAGAATCCTTGACATGATTGGCTACGGCTTGCAGTCGTTGTGGGACGCGTTGGAGCCGGACGAGAGGGAGGTTCTAAGAGGCATGGTTTCTAGATTTGTGATCGTTGATCAGCACAATCGGGATGTCATTTCCAGGCTGGTTGGTATGAACTTGGTCAGCGAGGTCACGCGAGACCACGGTACACCCGCTCAGAAGACTCTTGCAAGCATCAAGGCCAGGCTGGACGAAGAATGGCTTCGCCAACAGAGGAGTTGAAGGATGCCGTCGCCCTACTTCATAGCCGTAGACCCATCTCCTTTCAAGTTACGCATGTTCTTTGGCCGTAGGCAGGAAATCCAGACCATCAGTAACCACCTGCTGAATGGTGACTCAGTCTTACTTGTCGGCGAGAGGCGGATAGGTAAGACCTTTTTGCTAT
>CAYWWC010000286.1:0-5494 GCA_964461615.1 uncultured Anaerolineae bacterium | reverse complement strand
CGCCCGCAGGGGACTTTCACCCCCTAGCTATCGCCCATGCCGGGCGTACAAGCAAGAGAGGGAGGCGATTCCCCCCCCCGCTTCTTTAGATGCCTTGTCAGTGAGTCCCTGCCCCCCGCCATCGAGGATCCTCAAATCGCTGGATCTCCACCAAATACCCATTTGGGTCCCGGAACAGGCAATGGTAGATCTGGTAGTCTACGTTCTGCGCAGGCGGTTTCTCGAACTTCACCCCTCTTGTGGAGAGCAGGTCGTACCACCCGTCCACATCCTGCGTGACAAGCGTCAGGATAACACCCTCGGGATTCGGCTTGGCTGCTCTCTCGCAGAACCCAATGAAGGCTCCCTCGCGAGTAGAGTAGATCCGGCAACTACCCTGATCAAGAGTGAGTTCTAGCCCGACAACACGTTCATAGAAATCAGCGGTTGCGGCCAGGTCCGTCGTGCCCAGGAACGTGATTTGTGATTCGATCATTCCGATCATTTGCTACTCCTCGGTGACCCTTTCATCTCTGTCAACGAATGAAGCAACGAATAAACGAATGTTTTGACGGCAGATCTTATTCGTTTGGTATTCGTTGCCAAAGTCTCGACCAAACCTCATACAATTGCCTAACGTTCTCAAAGACCAAATCTGGTTTGATGGAGGAGTTCTCCAGCTCTTGCCGGCTGGTAGCGCCCGAAAGAACCAAGATGGTGCTCAGTCCAGCCCTATGCCCACCCAGGATATCGGTCTCCAGCCGGTCGCCGATGACGGCTACTCCTTCTTTGCCCACCCCCATTCTGGCTAAGGCCAGGTCGAAGATGGCCGGCTCTGGTTTCCCCACCACGAAGGGAGCCACGCCGGTGGCCGCTTCCAAAGCTGCCAGGCTGGCCCCGTTGCCTGGGACGAAGCCCTCCTCCGTCGGCAGGGTCTTATCCGGATTGGTGGCGATAAACTTGGCCCCGCCGCGAATCAACAAAGTAGCGACTCTGAGTTTCTCATAGGTGAGTCCCGTATCCATGCCGACTACCACGAAGTCGGCTCCTTCCTCGGCGATGGTGTACCTCTCCCCCAGGGCAGCCCGCAGGCCCTCCTCACCGATTGCATACACTCTGGCTCCCGGCGGCGCTATTTTCTCCATGTACAGAGCAGTGGCCTGGGCCGAGGTCAGAACGTCGCTTTCTTCAATGACGATGCCCATCTTGCCCAGCTTCGTCACGTGCTGGCCTGGCGTGCGGGTGGAGTTGTTGGTGAGAAACAAGAAGGGAACCCCTCCTCGTTGCAGGAGGGCAATCAACTCCTTAGCACCGACGATGGCCTCATCGCCACGATAGATAACGCCGTCCATGTCAATTATCAGGCTTTTGGTGGAGTTGGAAGTTGGAGGTTGGAGGTTGGAAGCTGGAAGCTGGAAACTGGGAGCTGGAGTCCCGAACTTGTTCGGGGCGTTCGGGGTTTGGAGATTGGCAGTTTGATAATCGTCGGCGGTGTCAATGTCGGCAAGAATGGCCTCTGTTTCCATCTCGAACTCCTCCAGTTCGTCCCCGTATTCGGCGATGAGCCGTCGCCCGCCCTGGTCGCCCTTCACTTCCATCAACTTCACGAAAAGAGAACGGGCGAAGAGCACCGGATTGCCGCGTCGGCCCCGATGGGTGGGGACGACGATGGGCACGCGGGTCTCCCGGTAGCGCTCGACGAGCTTGGCGATGACCTCTGCTGTGACGCCCGGCTGGTCGGCCAGGACGAAAAGGGCCGCGCTGACCTCCGGCTTCACGGCCAAGAGTCCCGTCCGCACAGAGCTACTCAGACCCGACTTCCACTCCTGGTTGACCACGACCTGGACGGGCCGACCAGCAATGCTCTCTCCTATCTCTGCCGCGCGGCAGCCCAGGACGACGATCACTTGATCGAGGGGCGAATCCAAGGCGATGTCCACTACGTGTTGGATCATGGTCTTGTCGCCCACTGGCAGCAGTTGCTTGGGCTGGCCGAAGCGCCGTGACTCGCCAGCAGCGAGCACAATGGCCGCTACTCTAGCCTTTGGGGCTATCACCTCCAACACCGGCTCGGGGGCTCGCAAGGAAGCGATGACTACCCTCTCGACGCGCTGGTTTCGCAGGATGAGGTGGGCTATCTGCCGCGCCTCGTCCAGGGGGCGGTCTTCCGCTCTATGGTTCAGGATGGGGATCGCTCTCGCTTGCTCAGGGAGACCCTTCAGGCCACCTTGGGGATGGCTCAGCACCGTGGCTATCATCTCAGCGGTAACAGGCTCTCCAACGATGGCCCCGGTGATGCCAGCTACCAACTCAGAGCGGTGGACGTGCTCTTCGGCCAGGGGCTTCCCCAGGACGGTGAGGTTGGCCAGGGGCACGAGGATGGTGGTCGAGGCGGGCACCACCGGCTCGTAGGCAGTAGGGGCCTTGAGGGCGCGGTGGCGAGCCCCGTCGGCCTCCACCAAGATGACCACCTGGCTGAGCCGCTGGGCTAAATGATTCACCAGGGAGAGGGATACTCCTTCCACCTTGTTGGGACGCATCGGGTAGTCCCTGTCGCTCTCGCTCAAGGCGGTTGGATCCACTTCTTCCAACCGGCGCCTGGCCAGAAAAATCTTGGAGTAGCGGGTCAGGAGCTCAGGTGCCTGGGCCAACGCCTCTTCGTCCTCGGCCAGGAGCAAGTACTCGTTCTCCCTGGGGATCGGCTCCAGGACCTTGGTCGTGGTGGTGAACACAACCTGCTTTCCGATTCCAGCCAGTTCTTCCGTCAGGCGCAGGGCCGCCGTCGTTTTCCCACCGGCCCCGACGAAGGAGATAACATCGTTGGCTTTGACTTCCAGAGCTTGATGCAGCAACATTTCACCTGATTATACCAGGTATCAGCTCTCTTGGCAATAAAGAAGCCACCTGGTTACGCAGGTGGCTTTCGTTGGTTGGCAAACCCCAGCTCGCAGGGAGCACAAGATGGGGTAAGGCGGAACTCTCCGTACCCAGAGATATGGACAGGGCAGACCATTACTTTGTCACTGAAGGGATGCTCCGCAGGCCTTGCAGAACTTCGCTCCCGCCTTGATCATTGCCCCACAATTCGGGCAGGTGTTGGAAGCAGGCACAGCAAGAGAGGCTCCACAGCTCTTGCAGAACCCTGCGCCCGCCTTGACGGGTGCGCTGCAACTGGGACACACGCTTGCCGGCGGTGTGATGAATGTCGCCGTCGAGGGCACGGGGGGCTGCTGAGCTGGTTGATCGTAGTAGCCGGCCTCGATCCGCTTTCTACGGCGCCGATTGACCATTCTCGTGACGAGCACGACGGCTGCGATAATGACCAACAACGTCAGACACTCTAGCGTAAATGCAAATCCCATAGTATCTCCTCCTCAGGACGAGCACATCTCAGTTCGACTGGCTTTCGAGCGCCGTGAGAGCGCTCAGGCCACCCTCGTGCCGCATCCACTGCAGAACTTGGCCGTCGGCTTGAGCTGCTTCCCGCAGCTCGGGCACACGGGCGCCGCGGGCGGCCGCACCACTCTGGCACCGCAGTGCTCGCAAAAGCTGCTGTCGGCGTCGATCGGGTTGCCGCACTGAGGGCAGCCCATCTGCTGGGCGGCGGGCGGCGGCCCTGGCCTGTATGCGGGGGGCGGCGGTTGACGGACAGGCTGAACGGGAGGTCTCACCGGCTGGGCCGGGCGAGCTGGAGCCTGGGCACGATAGCCTCCGCGCCGCACCTGATCGAGCGTCTGAACCAATTGGTCAGCCGCCTGGAGGTTGCCCGGTGGCGTATTTTTGAAGACGAAGCGGGTCATCTTGCCATTTGGGTGCAGGATCTCCAACGTCAACGAGTTCCGGCCTTGTTTGACTTCAGTGTTGGCGATGTCAGAGATGGGAATGAACCGAGCCCTCCGCGTCTTTAGCACTCCGCTCATCCAATTCCAAAACACATACATCACGTTCTGACTGGTCAAACCGATCAAGTGCGGTTGCCCTTGTGCGCCTGCTGGGTGCACTAACACAGCCGCAGCCACGCGAGCGGCCGTGCTGGCAACCCAGTCGCCTTTGGCGCCACATAGCAACTGCTCACCTGGCTTTACATAGCCAGAGAGCTTGTGTTGAATTTCTTGCACGCTCATAGCCATAAGTATACCTCCTCGGTGCAAATTGATTGGGTGAATATTCCATGCCAATTTTTAGGATAGCTATCTGGTAGAGAAATGCCTACTCCCTACAGGGCTGCTGCCGCATAGAATTGCACGACGCACTGCCTGGCATCTTCCAAAGACCCGTCTCGATCATCTAGCAAGAGGGAATAGCTCCCATTATCAAGACGCTGGATAAAGGGGATGTCCTCAAATCCCAAAACTGGCTGGCAGTGCTCGCCGACCTCAAACCACGCTGGCGGCGCCGGCATGGTTTCCACAATTTGCAGCGCCTCTGTCAGAGACAGTGCTGGATAGTCTCGGCTTTCGAAGCTGCCGTCCGCTCGTCCATCGGCGGATATGCCGCACGTCCAGGCTGACAGGCGAGGTGGTTGTACCGCCTCCGGTGCGGCTCCACCACGTGCGACCAACGCGGTCCCGCAGTGGCGGCAGAATTTCTTCCCTGCTGGGTATGCGATGTTGCAGGTGGGACAGTAAAGATCGGGCGATGCAGCGATCAACCGTGCGCCACATTGGCTGCAGAAGCTCTCGCCCGGCGCGTACTCGATGCTGCAGTTAGGGCAGACTGGCATGGTACTCCTTACCTTCCTCCCTCCTGTGCGCTACTACCAGGGAACTGACCACACTATCAGGTTGTCGAAAGCGACGTGAAAGTTCGGTTCTTCGTTGAAAGTCCCGGCGAATACGCCGAGCTTCCCAGCACTGAATGAGTGGTCTGTAACTGTGTCCAGATAGTGGCCGTTGACATACATTGTGATCTCCGAACCTCGACAGACGACTCTCAGGTGGTTCGTACTTGTACCGGTTCTGACATGGGATGACTCAGTCCACTCTGTGATGTTCTGCCACTCATCATCTACCTGCTTCCGCAGTTTGTACATTCCGTTATAGCTGATATTGAACGTATAGAAGTTATCACCGTCTTCCTCTCGGAAGATCAAGCCGTACTGCCCTTTCCCAGCTCCATCCACCAGGTGAGCCTCAACCTCCAGAGAGAAATCGGAGAACTCCGTATCTGTATCACCCCAGGAAACCCAGGAAGCTTTCTTCACCAAGATATGATATTCTCCGTCTTCGAAGTACCGTCTTCGTATCTCGCTTTCCGGCGTGGTAAATTCAGAGGCAGCGGGATCACTGAAATCGTCAACCAGCAGAAGATCACCCACGGGTATAGGGGCATACGTCGGAGTAGGCAAGGGCCTCTGCGTGGAAGTTGGCTTTGGCGCCGGGGTCTTCGTTGGAGTTGGCCGACTTGGCGCGCTGATGCTGACTGGTTGGTTCAACTGCGAAAGCTCAAGGGTCAGCTTCATGCTGCCCGACTCGCGGTAGCTTTGGTATTGCAGGTCGTAGATCGCTTTGACGAG
>CAYWWC010000285.1:0-5511 GCA_964461615.1 uncultured Anaerolineae bacterium | reverse complement strand
ATATACACCCGCCGTGCCGACCTGGTGGGCTTCGTCAACGGCCTGCCGCTCCTCTTCGGGGAGCTAAAGGCTCACCACAAGCGTCTCAAAGACGCCTATCGCAAGAACCTCAGCGACTACAAGGAAACCATTCCCCACCTCCTCTGGTACAACGCCTTCGTCCTTCTCTCCAACGGCAGCGACAGCCGCATCGGTACCATCACCTCTGAATGGGAGCACTTTAGTCCCTGGAAGAAGATCAACAACGAGGGCGAGGAAGGCATCATTTCTCTGGATACGCTGGTTCGAGGCTCCTGTGATCCAGATCGCTTCCTAGACATTGCTGAGAACTTCGTTCTTTTTCAGGGAGTGCGTGGGGGCCTCATCAAGATCGTGGCCAAGAACCACCAGTACCTGGGGGTGGCCAACGCCATCGAAGCGGTACAGCAGATCCGAGAAAACCAGGGGCGGCTGGGCGTCTTCTGGCATACCCAGGGCAGCGGCAAGAGCTTCTCAATGATCTTCTTCTCCCAAAAGGTACTGCGCAAGCTCCCCGGCAACTGGACCTTCGTCATCATCACCGACCGCATTGACCTGGATGACCAGATTTACAAGAACTTCGCCCGTTGCGGAGTCGTCACTGAGCCAGAAAACCGTGTTCGGGCGCAGAGCGGCGAGCACCTGAAGCGGATGTTGAGGGAGGATCACCGCTACGTCTTCACCCTGATCCACAAGTTCCACACCCGCAGGGGCGAGCGTTACCCCAAGCTCTCGGACCGGTCCGACGTAATCGTCATCACCGACGAGGCGCACCGCAGCCAGTACGACACCCTGGCCATGAACATGCGGCACGCGCTCCCCAACGTGGCCTTCATTGGTTTTACCGCCACCCCACTGATGGTCGGGGAGGAGAAAACGCGGGAGGTCTTCGGCAGCTACGTCAGCACCTACAACTTCAAGCAATCCACCAAGGATCGAGCCACCGTCCCACTCTACTACGAGAACCGCATCCCCGAGGTGCAGCTCAAAAACGAAGAGCTGAACGAGGACATGGCCCGCCTGCTGGAGGAGGCAGAACTGGACGACGCCCAGGAGGCACTGCTGGCGCGGGAGTTCGCGAGGGAGTACCAGGTCATCACCCGCGACGATCGCCTGGAAGAGGTCGCCGAGGACATTGTGCAGCACTTTATCAACCGTGGCTATCTGGGCAAAGCCATGGTTGTCTCCATTGACAAGCTCACCACCGTACAGATGTACGACAAGGTGCAGAGACACTGGCAGCGCGTGCTTGAGGACCTGCGGTCCAAGCTCGCTACCGCACCGTCAGAGGAGCGGGAAGCACTGGAGGCCAGGATCGCCTTTATGGAAGAGACCGATATGGCCGTCGTCATCTCCCAGGAGCAAGGGGAAGTCCAGAAATTCAGGGAGAAGGGTCTGGACATTCTACACCATCGCAAGCGGATAATGACCGAGAACCTGGACGAGAAGTTCAAAGGCCCTGCCGACCTCTTCAGGCTGGTCTTCGTCTGTGCGATGTGGAGGACCGGCTTCGACGCGCCCTCTTGTTCCACCATTTACCTCGACCGGCCGATGCGCAACCACACCTTGATGCAAACCATCGCCCGGGCCAACCGCGTCTTCGGGGAGAAGGTCAACGGCTTGATCGTGGACTACGTTGGCATCTTCCGCGACCTGCAGCGGGCGCTGGCCATCTACGGCACCGGGCCGGACGGCGAAATCGAGCCAGGCGAGGAGCCGGTCAAGGACAAGGCCGCCCTGGTCGAAGTGCTACGCGAGGCCATTGAGGAGGCAACCGGCTTCTGCGCCGAACGCGGCGTGGACATTGAGCCAATCCTGAGCAGCGAGGGTTTCCAGCGGGTCGCTTTGATGAACGGCGCTATGTCGCAACTCGTTGATGTCCAAACGCTAGCTGCTCTTGACGATTCCGTCGAGAGGATCATCGTCAACGATGACCTCAAGACCAAGTACCTGGCTCTAGCCGCCAACGTGGACCGGCTCTTCAAGGCCATCCTGCCCGACACGAGGGCTGGGGAATTCAGCCCCACGCGGAAGGTCTTGACGGTTCTTGCAGATAAGATCCGCGCGCTGACGCCGCAGGCCGACATCTCCGAGGTGATGGGTGAGGTCGAGGAGCTGTTGGATGAATCAGTCTCCGCCAAGGGGTACGTCATCCACGATGGAGGGGTGTTCTACGACCTGAGCAAGATAGACTTCGAGGCGCTCAAGCAACAGTTTGAGCGGGGGCGCAGGCGCACCGAGGCCGAGAAGCTACGGGGCACCATCAACGCCAAGCTGCGGCGCATGGTGCGCCTGAATCGAAGCCGGCTGAACTACCTGGAAGAGTTCCAGGGGCTGATTGATGAATACAATGCCGGCTCCCGCAACGTCGAGGAGTTCTTTGACAAGCTGATCGAGTTCGCCCAACGACTTGACGAAGAGGAGCAACGTGCTATCGCTGAAACTCTCAGTGAAGAAGAGCTTGCCGTCTTCGACATCCTTACCCGCCCCGAGCCCGGCCTGAAGGAAAAAGAGAAGCTTGGAGTCAAGCGCATCGCCCGCGATCTTCTGGGCACTCTCAAGCGAGAGAAGCTGGTGCTCGACTGGCGAAAGCGCCAGCAGTCCCGCGCGGCAGTACGGCTCGTCATCGAAGATATGATCTGGCGACTACCCGAACGCTACACCGACAAGATGTGCCATCGGAAAAGCGCCCAAATCTACCAGCACGTCTACGACAACTACTGGGGAGCAGGGCGGAGTATCTATGCTATGGCGGCGTAGGAAGCGCTCCGACCATGCTCCAAAGTCACAACTCCAGCCATGAAAAACACCACCAGCCATCTTCCCCCGCGATGGCCCACGAATTGAGCCAAACCGCCTTGAAGCCCTGTGGCCGAGACGGGTAGGAGTGAATCAGAGAAAGGGGAGGCTACAATGTTGCTGATTCTTTCTGCCGCACGACTGGTGGCGCGCACTGGCCATCGCTTCGTCGGCGGTTTCTCTGGTGCTGTGCGTGCTCTTCTGGAACGTCTACCTCATCGTGGGGCCCGTGGTCGCCGTTGGCATCATCGTGGCGCTGGGCTTCGTCCACTGGCCGGCGGAAGCCGCCCTGGGCTACTAGAGGCAGGCGGACTTGTCAGAACAATTCGGCACGGGCAAAGGCCACAGGCAGACAGTAAGGGAGCAGTTATTGCAGAGGCAACGATCATGAACAATGAGGTGAAGCCGCCTAGTAACGAGTTATGCAAACGCTTCGCTCGCTGTGCTCACTGGCGTGATGAGTTGCTCATTATTGACCCGACGCCGGTGCAGGTTACGGACGGCTACCTGGAACTGCCTACAACACCTGGCCTGGGCATTGATCTCGATGAGAAAGCCATTGCCAAGTCCTCCCCCGAGTTCGCGACTGGGGGGGTCTCATCCCATGCGCGTCAAGTTAAGGCCAGCGACCGCCGGTTGAGTAGCTCGTAGCGCAGCGGAGAGCGTATCGAAACCAAGGGAGCGGGTTTCGCAAAGCCGCTTGGCTTCGATACGGGCCTTCCACTGTGTTCCAGGCCCTACTCAGCCGGCGCTTCCGCCCAACTTTAGTGTTAGCTTGACGCGCATGGGTCTCATCCTCAGGCAGAGAACGCCATCATTGACTGAGCGGATAGATTGGCAGGTCGCAGTAAGATAATAGAAACCATATCGGGAGGTGAGATGATGACGTTTGAAACCGTTTTTACAATGGATACGTCCGGTATCAAGTACGGCCCCGGCGCGACCCGTGAGGTGGGGTACGAGATGAACCGACTGGGTGCGCGGCGTGTGATGGTCCTGACCGATCCCAACCTGGCGGACAGCGAACCGGTCGCCATTACTCTGGAGGCGTTGCGCTCGAAGGGCATTGACTCCGTGCTCTACGACCGCGTGCGCGTCGAGCCGACGGATGTTTCTTTCAAAGATGCCGTTCAATTTGCGACCGATGGTGAGTTTGATGGATACGTCGCTGTGGGTGGCGGCTCCACGATGGATACTGCCAAGGTTGCTAACCTGTACGCCACGTACCCGGCAGACTTGCTCGCCTACGTCAACCCGCCAATCGGCGAGGGTCGTCCGGTTCCGGGGGCGCTAAAGCCGTTGATCGCCATACCCACCACGGCTGGCACAGGCAGCGAAACGACTGGCGTAGCGATCTTTGATCTGTTGGAGATGCACGCCAAGACAGGCATTGCCCATCGCACACTGCGTCCGGTGATCGGCATTGTGGACCCCCACAATACGCGCACTCTCCCCAAGACGGCAGCAGCCTGCACCGGCTTTGACGTCCTGTGCCACGCGCTCGAGTCGCTCACGGCATTGCCGTACAATCAGCGACCGGCGTCTGCCAGTCCCGGCCTGCGGCCCGCTTACCAGGGCTCCAACCCGATCAGCGATGTCTGGGCGGCACGCGCCATCCAGATGGTCTCTGAGCACATTGTCCGGGCCATCGAGCACCCTGGTGACGACGAGGCGCGTGGCCAGATGCTGCTCGCGGCTTCCTTTGCGGGCATCGGTTTTGGCAACGCGGGCGTGCACCTGCCGCACGGTATGTCGTATCCGGTGTCGGGCATGGTACGTGACTATGTGCCTGAGGGGTACGTATCTGATCATCCGATCATTCCTCACGGCATGGCGGTTCTGCTGAACGCGCCCGCCGTGTTCCGCTTTACTGCACCGTCCAGCCCGGAGCGCCACCTCTATGCGGCTCAGTTGATGGGTGTGGATATTTCCGATGCGGACCCGAAGGACGCTGGCGAGTTGCTCGCCTCCGCGATCGTTGATTTGATGCGTCGGACGGGTGCCCCGAACGGCCTGTGCGCTGTGGGCTACGGGCCAGACGACGTGTCCAAACTGGTCGCTGGCACGATGCCGCAGCATCGCGTTACCAAGTTGTGCCCACGTCCCTTTGACGAGGCGGATTTAGAGCAACTCTTTTTGGACTCAATGACGTGTTGGTAAAGCAACAGAATTCTGTTCGTTTCGAGCGGAGCCGTGCCGCGCGCCCTGGGCTGGTGGGCGGTTGTTGCCAGCCTCCTTGCCGTCGTGGGAAGGTGGTTAGCTCTGGTCAGCCCCGATGTGGGGTTGGTTGCGATCAGCTTTATGCCCATAATGCTCTTGGAGTTTGTTTTTGGCGTCTGGCTGTTGCTCCGAGGCGGGCAGATCGGGCCGGCGTGATTCTTCTGGAGGTCTACATGAAAGGGTGGATAATCCCTGCCCTGGGTACGTTCGTTTTCTGGGGTCTCTACGCTTTCCTCCCCTCTCCCTGAATTCTCGGCCCGACGTGCATCCCGCAGGGATTGCCCTGGCTGTGATAACGGGGGTACTTGGCAGTCTTGGCGCGCTCTGCTTCCTTGTTTCGGTGTCCAGGGGGCCAGTGTCACTGGTAGCCGCTTTCACGGCGCTTGCCCCAGTGCTAACTATACTGCTGGCAAAGGTGATCGGCTCTTTAGGATTTCGCAGGGTCAAGCTGAGAAATTTGCCACGAATTGCACG
>CAYWWC010000284.1:0-5549 GCA_964461615.1 uncultured Anaerolineae bacterium | reverse complement strand
TAACTACCACGTGGTGGCAGACGCCAGCGAGATCGTGGTCAGCTTCGGCGGGGGTACGGAGCTGCCGGCCGAGGTCTTGGGCGTTGATCCCCTGAACGACCTGGCCGTGCTGCAGGTAGATAAGGGCCAGGGTGGCGTGCCGGAAGGTGTCGAGCCTATTCCTCTGGGTGACTCGGATGCCCTGCAAGTAGGCCAGCGGGCTATCGCTATCGGCAATCCCTTCGGCCAATTCGAGCGCACGCTGACGGTGGGCGTGGTCAGCGCCATCAACCGCACGGTGAAGACCGAAGATGATCAGGTGTTGCGCGGTGTGATCCAGACTGACGCCGCCATCAATCGGGGCAATTCCGGCGGGCCATTGCTGGACAGCAGCGGGCGGCTGATCGGCGTCAACTCAGCCCTTTTCTCGCCCACTGGCACTTCGGCGGGCGTGGGCCTGGCGATCCCGGTCAACAAGCTCAAACAGATCGTGCCGGAACTCATCCAGAACGGGCGCTTTCCCCATCCCTGGCTGGGCATTGAGGATCTCGGCTACGAGCTCTATCCGGATCTGGCCCGCGCACTGGAACTGCCGGTGGACCAGGGATTGCTGATCGCCCAACTCTATCGCAACAGCCCGGCTATGCAGGCAGGCCTGCGTAGCGCCACAGAGGAAGTGATCTACCGGCGACGTCGGCTGCTGGTCGGCGGCGACATCCTGACGGCCATTGACGGAGTGCCGCTGCTTAGCTGGGACGACCTGGATGCCTACCTGCAGGAGCAAACCGAGGTCAGTCAGACGGTGACGCTGGCCATCTGGCGCGGCGACCAGGAGATGACCATCGAAGTAAAGCTAGGTGAAATGCCCGAAGATCTGTGAACCTGACTGAAAACTAAAAACTGAAAACTAGAAGCTAAAGCAAAAGGAGGCTAGAGCATGTTCAGCGAAAACGATTTGCAAGAGCTGGTAGGTTTTCATAGCGAGGAATCGCCGGTGCTAAGCTTGTACCTGGACGTTGATCCAACGAAGCGTACCACTGATGAGTACAAGCTGGTGCTGAGGGGTCTGCTGAAGGGGATATCAGGTCAGGCACGACGCAAAGATGTCGGCGCCGTGGAGCGATATTTCGACCACGAGTACGACTGGCAAGGCAAGGGGGTGGTATTATTTTCCTGCCTGGAGCGGGATTTTTGGAGGGTCTACCCCCTGGCTGTGCCGGTGGAAAACCACGTCTACGTAGGCCAGAGACCCTACATCAAGCCCTTGACCAACATCCTTGATGCCTACGGACGCTATGGGGTTGTGCTGGTGGATCAGGAGGGGGCGCGCCTCTTCCTCTTCCAGCTAGGGGAGTTGCAGGAGACCAGCGGGACCATTGGCGAGGAAGTGAAACGCATGAAGCACGGCAGCGGCTCGGCGGCTGGCCGTCGGGGTGGGGCAACAGGGCGCACGGGCCGGAGGGAGGAGGAGATAGCCCAACGCAATCTCAAGGAGGCGGCCGAGTTGACGGCCAAGTTCTGCGCGGGAGGACAATGTGACCGAATCATTCTGGGCGGGACTGAACAGACCGTAGCCCAGTTTCAGGAGATGTTGCCCAAGGATCTACAGGGACAGGTAGTGGGCAGCTTCCCCGCAGTTATGACAGCTTTGGAAACTGAGGTATCGGATCGCTCGCTGGACATCATAGCGGAGGTTGAGCGCGAGAGAGATAATGAACTCGTGGAGAGCGTGATCACCGCCGCAGCGAAGGGCGGGGCCGGAGTCATTGGCTTGGCCGACACCCTGGGAGCGGTGCATGAGGGGCGAGTGCGCACCCTAGTGGTGGACGAAGGATACCGGGCGACTGGCTACCGTTGTCAGCATTGCGGCTACATCTCCGCTCAAGTCCAGAAGGAGGAATGTCCCTTCTGTGGCGGTAAGGTGAGGAGAATAGACGATGCTGTGAACCTGATCGTGCGAGAGGTCATTGATCAGGGGGGGCAGGTCGCAGTAGTGAGAGACAGCGCGGACTTGGAGAAGGCGGGCCACATCGGAGCCCTTCTGCGCTATTGAGCGCTTCTTGAGCGGGCTGTGCATCGGCACGGCCCGCTCAACTTTTTCTAACAAAACTCTAACACTTTTCTTGCGTAGTTCTAACATGAGTGTGCTATAATAGGTAGATGGGAAAAACTCGCTGGAGTAGCATGTTTGTCAAAAAAGGGTGAGTGAAGTATAGTGGAGATTAGAGATTAGAGATCAGATATTAGAGAGGTGAATTACCCATGATGAAATTTGATCGTTTCACTGAACGAGCGCTGGATGCGGCCTCTCGGTCGTATGAGATATTGCAGCGCTACAGCCACAACCAGGTGGACACCGAGCATCTGCTGTTGGCTCTCTTGGAACAGCCGGAGGGCGTCATCCCCCGGGTGTTGGAGAAGCTGGGGGTGAACATAGAGGCCGTGAAAAGCCGCCTGGATGGCGTGCTGAAGGCCAGCCCTAAGGCCGCCATCTATGGCGGCGGGACAGGTCAGGTGTTCATCACCCCCCGCCTCAAGCGGGTGATAGATGTGGCTAACGAGGAGGCCAGCAAGCTCAAGGACGAGTACGTCTCGACCGAGCACCTCTTCCTGGCTATCGCCAGCGAGCGAGGCACCCCAGTGGCTCGCATTCTGGGTGGCTATGACGTTACCAAAGACCGCATTCACGAAGCCATCAAGGAAGTGCGCGGCGGCCAACGGGTGACTGATCAGTTCGCCGAGAGCCGCTACCGTGTCCTGGAAAAATATAGCCGTGACCTGACCCAGTTGGCCAAGGAAGGGAGGCTGGATCCGGTCATCGGCCGCGACGAGGAGATTCTGCGGGTCATCCAGGTGCTGTCGAGGCGCACCAAGAGCAACCCGGTTCTCATCGGCGAGGCCGGTGTGGGGAAGACGGCCATCGTCGAGGGGCTGGCCCGGAAGATCGCCGACGACGACGTGCCTGAGATACTGATGGGCAAACGAGTGGTCTCCTTGGATCTGGCGGCCATGGTGGCTGGCTCTCGCCTCCGTGGCGAGTTCGAGGAACGACTGAAAGCGGCCATCGAAGAAATCCAGCGAGCCGAGGGGGAGATCATCCTCTTCATTGACGAGTTGCACAACGTGGTCGGAGCCGGCGCCGGCGGAGGAGCCCTGGACGCCTCCAGCATGATGAAGCCTGCCCTGGCCCGGGGGGAACTGCAGTGCGTGGGGGCCACCACCCTGAACGACTATCGCAAGTACATTGAGCGGGACTCCGCTCTGGAGAGGCGCTTCTCTCCCGTCTACGTGGAGGAGCCCTCAATTGAGGAGACCATCGAGATGCTGAGAGGACTTCGCGACCGCTACGAAGCTCATCACAAGGTCACTTTTGCCGACGAGGCGCTGGTGGCAGCCGCCCGGCTCTCCCAGCGTTACGTAACAGACCGCCATCTCCCCGACAAGGCCGTAGACCTTATTGACGAGGGGGCGGCGAAGCTGCGCGTCGCCATCTACAGTATGCCGCCAGAACTAAAGGCCATGAAAGCCGAACTCCAGAAGTTGACCACCGAGGAGGAGGCCGCCTGGGCAGCGCGGGACTACGAGCGGGCAGCCAGTTTCAAGAGCGAGCGCTTGCAGTCGGAGACGGAGTTCAACGCCAAACGCGATGCCTGGCGACAGGAGATGAACCTGGATGAGATAGTGGACGAGGAAGACATCGCTCAGGTAGTCGCTAGCTGGACGGGAATCCCGGTGCACAGTCTGATGGAAACCGAAGCCGAAAGGCTCCTTAGCATGGAAGAAAGGCTGCACGAGCGAATCGTCGGCCAGGACGAGGCCATAAACGCCGTCTCCGATGCCATCCGCCGGGCGAGAAGCGGCCTGAAGGATCCCAAGCGGCCTATCGGCAGTTTCATCTTCCTGGGCCCCTCTGGGGTTGGCAAGACGGAGCTGGCCAAGACGCTGGCCTGGTTCATGTTCGACGACGAGGAGGCCCTGGTCCGAATAGATATGAGCGAGTACCAGGAGCGCCACACTGCATCCCGACTCTTCGGTGCGCCCCCTGGCTACGTGGGCTACGAGGAGGGAGGACAGCTCACCGAAGCGGTGCGGCGGCGGCCTTACCAGATCGTCCTCTTCGACGAGATCGAGAAGGCCCATCCCGACGTCTGGAACGCTTTGCTGCAGATCATGGAGGACGGGCGACTGACCGACGGGCAGGGCCACATCGTTGACTTCCGCAACACGGTGGTCATCATGACCTCCAACATCGGCACGGAGTTTGCCGAGAAGGGGGGCGCCCTCGGCTTCCTGAGGCCGGGAGAGGCAGACACCTCCGATGAGCAAGAGGCACATCGGAAGATCCAGAAGGACCTCAAGAAGACTTTTCGCCCCGAGTTCCTGAACCGCGTTGACGAGATCATCATCTTCCACACCCTGAGCCAGGAGCATGTGAAGCAGATTGTTGACTTCCAGATGAAGGAGATCAGCGCGCGTCTTGCCGAGCAGGGCTTGACCGTAGAGTTGACCGAGGCTGCGCGGGAGTGGTTAGCTGAGGAGGGTTACGATCCCCAGTTTGGAGCCCGTCCCCTCAAACGCACCTTGCAACGGCAAGTGGAGAGCCCCCTGTCTATACAACTGCTGAACGGCGGCTTCCAGTCAGGCGACACCGTGGTCATAGATGTCGGCGAGGAGGGGCTGACTTTTGCCCAGAAGGGAGTCCCGGTCGAGGAAGGGGCCTTTGTCAAAGAGGAGGCTTTGGTCGAACAGAAAGCGTGACCTGGGTCTGACTAAAATGGTGAGGAGTGGAGCCTTCAGGCGGAGAAAGCTGGCTAAAGCCTCGATTCCGTGTTTTAGCCACAAAAAACACCGTAGGGAATGACGTTCCTCCGGTGTTTTTTAGAACAGGATGTGCAGAATTTACGGATTCTTCCTCAGCCTGAGCCGCTTGATCCGCCAATTCTGCCAATCCGTGTTATCCCATCAGATAGAGCAAGGCAGCGGAGAGAAGGGGCACGGTCAGGTTGTCAACGTGCCAGGGGGAGAGGGCCTCGACCAGAGTGGCGAAAGCCGCCAGGGCCAGAGAGTAGAGCACACTCACTTGCCAGCCCGTCGACAGGCTCAGGACACCGCCCAGAGACGACAGGAGCAACAGGGCCAGGAAGGTTGCCAGCCAACTGAAGAAGAACATGGCCAGCGAGCCTTCCACGGAGCGGGTGGAGCCCAGCACGCTGTACTTCCGCTGGCCGTAGCGCCGGCCTAGGATGGCCGCCAGTGCATCCCCCCAGGTCATGGGCATCAGGCTGGCCACCAGCAAATGGGGACTCTCCCAAAAGAGGCAGATGATGATGACAAAGGAGATGGGGAAATAGACCGTGCCCAGATTGCCCTTCTCGCCCGTCTCTACGGACTTGAAGATCTCCTGGCGATAGGAGATGTAGTTGAGGACCACGAAGGAGAGAGGCGGGATGATGGCGAAGTACCAATGCTCGAAGAGGAGCACCGTGCCGATGGCCCACATGCCCACGGAGATGTGGATGACCTTGCGGGTGAACTCTGTGGAATACGTGCCAGGCTTTGCCTGGCCTAGC
>CAYWWC010000283.1:1940-5554 GCA_964461615.1 uncultured Anaerolineae bacterium | reverse complement strand
GTCGCCGATTGAAATCTTTGATTGGAGGTTTTCTTGGCGGTCAATCAGTACCCCCAAGTGCTGATGCCGCTGCGCCACTTGGAAGACCTGGTATCTGAGGGTGTGATCGGCGAACTGGCCCCTTCGATGGTTAGTTTCATGGGCTATCAGCCCGATGTCACGCAGGTGATTGACGAAACCATTGCGGCTACCCTACAAGCAGCTCAGGCCGAAGGGGTCCGCGCCGCCTTACTCGTGCCGGCATGACCGATCTGCTGTCAGTCCGTTGGACTGATTGCGCGGGCACTGGAGCTGAACGGAATCGCCACGACGCTCACGAGTTGGAATGCAGGCAGGACCCGCCTGACGGCGCCGCCACGGACAACCTTTGCCAAGCTAGTACGCGGCTCCACCCTGGGACGCCCCCATGATGCCGCTCAACAACGCCGTGTGCTGGAAGCCACACTGGCGTTGCTGGCGCAAGACGCACCGCTCGCGCCGCTGTATTTGAGCGAGAGGTACGAGGCCGAAGCGTAATCAGGTTGCCCTTTGCATACCACCGGACATGTGAAAGCAAATGATGGCGGGCTTCGGTGGAGTTCGTAAGAAATGCAACGCGAGTGAAAATCCAAAAGAAAATAATTAAGGAGGAACAACGTGACTGATCCAACGATCCAAACCATGGGCCAACAATTTGGCCGCCGTTCCTGGGCGGAACCCTGGAAGATCAAAATGGTGGAGCCGATCCGTCTAACCAGCCGTGAGGAGCGGGGGCGAGTTTTGAAAGAGGCTGGCTACAACTCTTTTCTGCTGCGCGCCGAGGACGTCTACATTGACCTGCTAACCGACAGCGGCACCAGCGCCATGAGCGACCGTCAGTGGGCGGGCATCATGATGGGTGACGAATCCTACGCCGGCAGCAGGAACTTCTACCACCTGGAAGAGGCGGTGCAAACCCACTACGGCTATCGCTACGTGGTGCCAACCCACCAGGGGCGGGGCGCTGAGCACCTGATCAGCCAGGTAGTCATCAAGCCCGGCCAAACTGTGCCCGGCAACATGTACTTCACCACCACTCGCCTGCACCAGGAGTTGGCCGGCGGCACTTTCGTGGACGTGATCATTGACGAAGCCCACGACCCCAGCAACCTGCATCCTTTCAAGGGCAACGTGGATCTGGGCAAGCTAGAGTCACTGATCAAGCGAGCGGGCGCTGAAAAGATTGCTTACGTCAGTCTGGCTGGCACAGTGAACATGGCAGGGGGCCAGCCAGTGAGCATGGGCAACGTGCGGGATCTGCGAGAGCTATGCGACCGCTACGACATTCGCATCTACCTGGACGCTACCCGCATGGTCGAGAACGCCTTCTTCATTCAAGAGCGGGAAGAGGGGTATGCGGATAAGTCCATTGCCGCCATTCTGAAGGAATTCTGCGGTTATACCGACGGGGCCTGGATGAGCGCCAAGAAGGACAACCTGGTCAACATTGGTGGCTGGTTGGCGGTCAACGACCATGATCTCTTCGACGCGCTCCGCAACATGGTGGTGATCTACGAGGGGCTACACACCTACGGCGGCATGGCTGGGCGCGACATGGAAGCTCTGGCCATCGGTATCGCCGAATCCGTGGAGGATGACCACGTGCGCTCTCGCGTGGGGCAGGTGCTCTACCTGGGCGACCTGTTGATCAATTGGGATATCCCCATCGTGCTTCCGGTGGGTGGCCACGGCATTTTTCTGGATGCCAAAGGCTTCTACCCTCATATCCCCCAGGGGCAGTTCCCGGCCCAAGTCCTGACAGCCCAGCTGTACCTGGATTCAGGGGTTCGCGGCATGGAGCGGGGCGTTGTCAGCGCGGGGCGAGATCCTAAGACCGGCGATCACCGCTATCCGGCTCTGGAGTTGATGCGGCTGGCCATTCCCCGTCGCGTTTACACCCAGGCACACATGGACGTGGTCGCCGAGGGAATCAAAGCGGTATATGATGGGCGCGAGCGGGCGCGGGGCTTGCAGATGGTCTACGAGCCCAAGCACCTGCGCTTCTTCCAGGCACGATTTGAAGCCATCGCATGAGGTATGAGCTAGCGCCGCCCCGCATTCTTCGCCCACCTGCGACGGTCAAGGTGAAGAATGTGGGGCGCTTTGCCCTGAGCTTGCCGAAGGGGTTTGCATTTGTGCAAACTTCGCCGTTAGGGTATAATCAGGGCGAGCGACCATCCACTGCAGCACCGAACAGGTCTGTGCAGGGGCTAAGGGAGAATGAGACGGGAGCTGGTTTTAACGCCGAAGTTCAAGCGGACCTTTCGCAAGTTTGTTGTGCGCAATGCAAGGTTGCAGAAACGTATTGAGCATACCTTGATGCAGATGCAAGAGGACGTCTTTGCGGCATCACTGGGTACGCGCAAGTTGAGGGGGAGCGGGACGCTTGAAGGCTTGCGCGCGTGTGGCTGTGGCTACGATTGCCGGATTGTGTTTTCGTGGGCGCCATCTTTGAGGAGTTGGTGCGCCGTTTCAACGAGGAGAACAACGAGGAGGCTGGTGAGCACTGGGTGCCGCGCGATGCTGTACGGCTCATGGCCGGCCTTTTGACAAGGAAGCAATTTGAGGATATAATACACCTGTGCTCACGGTGCAATCTTTCGAACTTACAGTGTGGCGCAGCTACAAGAATAAACAAAGAAAGGAGCGATATTATGGCTAGCGTAACCTACGAGCAGGTCACCAAGCGGTTTGGCGATGTGGTGGCCGTCAACGATCTGGACATGGAGGTTGCCGACAAGGAGTTCCTGGTGCTTTTGGGCCCCTCAGGATGCGGCAAAACCACAGCCCTCCGCCTCTTGGCCGGCCTGGAGGAGATCACTGAGGGTAACATCTATATTGAAGGCCAGGTAGTCAATGATGTGCCTCCCAAGGACCGCGACATCGCCATGGTCTTCCAGTCCTACGCCCTCTACCCCCACATGAGCGTCTACGACAACATGGCCTTCGGGCTGAAGCTGCGGAAGACGCCCAAGGACGAGATAAATAGAAGGGTGAAGGAGGCAGCCACCATCCTCAGGATCGAGGAGCTTCTGGCTCGCAAGCCCAAGCAGCTTTCGGGAGGCCAGAGGCAGAGAGTGGCCGTGGGGAGGGCCATCGTTAGGGAGCCCAAAGTCTTCCTCATGGATGAGCCGCTCTCGAATCTGGACGCCAAGCTGAGGGTGGCGGCCAGGGCAGAGATCTCCAAGCTTCACCAGCGTCTGGAGACGACCTTTATCTACGTGACCCACGACCAGACCGAGGCCATGACCATGGGGACGAGGGTGGTGGTATTGAAGGATGGCCTCCTGCAACAGGTGGATACCCCCCAGAGTCTCTACAACTACCCCGCTAACCTCTTTGTGGCCGGCTTCATCGGGAGCCCAGCCATGAACTTCTTCGATGCCACCCTGGTGGGCGAGAATGGGGACCTTCACGTGGACGGTGGTACTTTCCGCCTGAAAGTCCCTGGGGATAAGCTACAAGTACTTCTCCCCTACAAAGGCAAGAAGATGGTCTTTGGCATAAGGCCCGATGACCTGCATGGGGGGGGGGGTGGGGGCGGGGGGGGGGGGGGGGGGGGGGGGGGGGCGCGGGGGGGGGGGGGGGGGGGGGGG
>CAYWWC010000283.1:0-1930 GCA_964461615.1 uncultured Anaerolineae bacterium | reverse complement strand
CCCCAGTTTACCCCCCCTAACATCACGGCAGGCAAGATCAGGGCCCAGGTGGATGTGACGGAGCTGATGGGGAATGAGGTTCTGGCGCACTTTCTGATAGGGGAGAAGAGCTTCGTCGGTCGCTTTGACCCTCGGACCGTTGTCAGGGTGAATGATACGATCGAGGTTATGGTGAACATGGACAACATGCAAATCTTCGATCCCCAGACTGAGAAGGCTGTGCGTTAGAGTCGGTAGGTCACGGATTCTGGTGAAGCAATCTGGTAGTGCAGGCTTGTTGACCCGTCTGATCGCCTGGTCACAGGCCGGAGAGTCTGCCCACACTGTCATGGCTCTGGTAATCCCAAAACCTACTCCTTATTGATCCAGGAGACAGGCTTAAAGTAACTATGGCACAAAGCCGCTTCCTGAGCAAGTCGGGAGCGGCTTTGATAGTGTAACCCTTAATTCAGGAAATTCCGGCTCAGGCGGTCTATTGAACTCACGAGAACGGGTGATAGCAGTTCTTGGTCACGAGCTACCCGACCGCGTGCCTGTGGACCTGGGTTCCACGGCGGTCTCTAGCATCCACCAACGGGCCAACAACGCCTTGAAGGCACACTTGGGCATTGAGGCCGACGAGCCGGTGCACGACGTGGTCCAGGGCATCGTCGTCCCCGACGAGCAGATCCTGCAACGGTTCGGCGTGGATTTCCGCCGTGTGGCGCTGCGGCCAACCTCCACTGCGGCCGCAGCTTTGCCCTCAGGCAACGAGGATACCTACCTCGACGAGTGGGGGATGCGGCGGCAGCGAACCGAGCTGTACTGGGATATCGTGGAGCATCCGCTCGCGGACGCCAGGGTGGAAGACCTACGCCACTATCCCTGGCCCGATCCGCGCGATCCCTGCCGGGTGGGGGGCACTTCGGCTACCCCTTCGACAGGCCCCTGGTCCTTTGGCCCAGGGACAAAGGGCTCAGGGCGATGGCTCAGTGCAAGCCTGGCTGAGGAGGCCCGGCGCCTCTACGAGGAGACCGACTACGCACTGGTGGCCGACTTCCTGGGCGGCGGCGTCTTCGAGCAAGCCCTCTGGATGCGCGGCTTCGAGCGTTTCCTGATGGACCTGATCACCGACGAACCCTTTGCCATAGCTCTTCTGGACACCCTGCTGGAGCTATACATCGAATTCTACGCCGTCTACCTGGAGGCTGTGGGCCCCTACGTGCAGGTCGTAGCCCTTGGAGACGATTTGGGGATGCAGACCGGGCTCCTTATCTCGCCGAAGCTCTATCGTCGGCTGATCAAGCCCCGGCACAAGGAGCTATACGACTTCATCCATTCGCGCACCGAAGCAAAAATCATGCACCACACCTGCGGCAGCGTCTTCTCCTTCGTGCAGGACCTGATTGACGTGGGCGTGGACATCCTGAACCCGATCCAGACCTCCGCCCGGGGGATGGACCCGGCCGCTCTGAAGCGGGAGTTCGGCGAGCAGTTGGTCTTCCATGGGGGGATTGACGTGCAGCAGATTCTCCCCTTCGCTACGCCGGAAAGGGTCAGGGAAGAGGTCAAGCGTATCGTGGCCACCCTGGGCCAGGGAGGGGGATACATCCTTGCCCCTAGCCACAACATCCAGGCGGACGTCCCGCCGGAGAACGTCCTGGCCATGTATGAGGCAATTCAAGTGTGAGTGATAGGTGCATGTCAGTTTGGGGGCAACCTTTGTTGGCAGGCTCACCGGAGCACCCTGAGCTGGTCGAAGGGTGCGGCTTTGCATGACCTGCATCCTTCGACAGGCTCAGGATGCTAGTCTGTACCCCCTCAAGAGTCAATTCGCCCCCAAAGTGAAATACACCTGTGAGTGATTCTGCTCTTGACATCCCGGCCTCTATCTTGTATCACAGATTCCAAAAGTAATTCCGACCTTAACAGCTGAATAGCAATGGGACGA
>CAYWWC010000282.1:0-5559 GCA_964461615.1 uncultured Anaerolineae bacterium | reverse complement strand
GAACAGATACAGAGAACACAACACCAGTACGGGTATCGGGAATCGCTCCACCCCATAGGTCTTCGGGTCTTTGGTCTCAAAGGTCAACCTGACGTTTCGGCTGCGGTAAAACCAGATGAGCAATCCTGGGACGACCAGATAGGACAATGCCAGAGCGACGAGCATGATCAGGACGGCCGCTAGAGACAGCTCCTTGGCCGTAACTGCCACAAACGCGAACACCACGATCAAAGGCACACCGACCACGAGCCAGAATCCGACCAGGGTCAAAGCAAGGGTCCTGGCCCAACGGCGTACTTTCAGGTGTCCATAACCCAGGGGAATGAGCACGATGGCGATGAGATAATAACCCACGATTTGGCTGGCGATGTTGCCAAACATGAAAGAGCCAAATCCAAAGCCTTCGTAGTGAAAACGGCCACCCTCAGAGAAGAGGTAGAAGCAATACATTTCGAGTGGCCCCAGCAAAGCGGCGGCTATGCCAATGAGCAGTAGAAGCGCACTTATGGCAACGAGGATCAGGCTGCGATCTCGATAGACCGCGTTGTTTATGGCTTCTTTCATTGAGCCAGCTTCTTTCACATTCCCTACGCCAATCGAGGCCGCATTCTCTGGGCCGCCAGCCCCACCGCCGGGCCGAAGGCCAGTATGGCCAAGCCGACGGCCAGCAGGATCAAGGGCTGTCCGGTCTGGCCGTGACTCATCCGGCATTGCCAGAAGACGCCGTACTCCACGCCCAGCATCGTGCCCAAACAGAGAAGCCCGCCGACGGCCAGCAGCGCGCCCCGGCGTGCTGGCGGCCCGGTCACGAAGCCGTACAGCAACCCGCCATAGAGCAGACCCAGCGGCCCGGCCAGCAGACTCATATCCAGACGGTTGATGGGAGGGTTTGAGGCCCAGGAGACCACCACCAGGCTGAGGATCATGGTGGTGCTCAGCCCGGCCAGTCCGCCCAGCAGCGGCCCGCGCCAACCGACTGCTCCCAGCGCCGCTCCTAACAGCAACATCAGGGCCATCACGATCAGCACGTCAATCACCGGGGACACGAGGTACGGCAGGTCGTCGGCGGCAACCGTCAGCGCAAACACGATGACCATGACCGTGGTACCGATCCAGGTGTATCCCCAGAGCGGCAGCCGCCGCGCCACGGCGACCACGCCGCCGATCACCAGGGTCAGCGCGGCCAGCACTATCACACCGATGGTGACCATCATCCCTCCCGTGATGATGCCAGGGCTATAGTGGACGCGCGTCGGGCCGCCGATCACCAACTGGCTCAGGGGGACCCTGAACAGTAAAGGAATGGCCATGCTCATGCCGAGGAGCACCGGCGGCAATGCTGCCAGCAAGGCGTCTCGCCTCGTCGCTCCGCCATGCATCAGCTTCAACTCCCGGCCCACCTCGGCCGGGTCGCCAAACGCTTCCATTGCCTTTTCCATGCTTGCCTCCTCCATTCATTCTCCCAACCACCAATCTACCAACCTACCAGCCTATGGCTGCGGCAGCGGGCCAGCGTCTTCGGGAATGGGCGGGCCATCGGGTAGGCCGCGCAGGTAGTCGCAGGAGACGGATTTCAGATCCTCCCACACGTAACCCTCGGCCTCAAAGGTGGGAATGTCCTTGATCCAGCGTTTCTGGCCGTTCTCCAGTGCGTAGAAGTGAGGGCTGCCATCGCACTTAAGAATGACATGGATGGGGCGGCCTGGCTCAAATTGCTCCAGGAAGCCGTCTTCAACAACGTGCACCTGATCCCAGCGGTAATTGAAGAATTCAAAAGCCTCCAGGCTGCTGATCCAGCGCAGCTTGTCATCCGCCAGGACGTATATATCCGAGCCGCTGTCCTTGAGCACCAGGCCGTCGCGGATGACCAGAGAAGCGGTGTCGGGCATGACGCGAGCCAGGCTGGTGCCGTAGCGGTTAATAGGAACGTTGATCACCACCAGCAGCGCTACCAGGACAATCAGCAGACGGCCCAAGGTACGGCCCAGATTGATGCTGGGCAAAGGCGACGGGGGCGCCCAATCTTCCTCGACAGGCTTAGTTTCTCGGGGCGACATGGCAGGGGGAATAGTCTCCGGGGCAGGCGGTTTCTTGGCGGTCGGCCGCGGAGCCGAAGAAGGCGTGACTCCCGGTTGCGTCTGAGACCGGCGAGCGGCCTGTCGTTCCAGCAGGGCGTCCAACAGCAGGTCCAGAATCTCAGTAGTGGCGGGTTTTGAAGATGACGGTTGCTCGTCCATGGCTGCCTCCTATTTGACCACGAAGAAACCCAATATCTCACCGATGCTGACCAAGACGTTGGCGTAGAAGTTGCCGCCGAGCTGACGGAACAGCTCGAACTTCATGCTGGGAGAGCCGATGAAGGGCCGCAGAGTCCAGGCCATCTGACTGCCCACAAAGGCGTAGATCATCACCCACAGACGGAGCACCATGCGGCGCGCACGGGCGCCCTCCTGGCCCGAGTCCGCCAGCACCCGCATCCCCTGGCTCAAGAAGACCACTCCCATGCTGCCAGCGGTGGCGAAGACGGCCACGTTCAGCAGCTTGAAGAACTGATAGTGGCTGGTGGTCAGCAAAAAGAAGAGGGTGATGGGGGCGAAGCTGAGCAACAACACCGCCGTGACCGTGATGGCCGTTAGGATGAGGGCGATGTTCTGGTTCAGACTCTGTTTGGAGCCAAAGAGGACGTTGAAGAAGTACAGGGTGGGAGAACAGACGATGAGGGTGGCCAGGAAAAGGATGGGCAGCTTGGCGGCAGAGCTGAGGGCCTGCCACAAACTATGAGTGGAACCCATCACCGCCCCGTAGAGCGCCAGGAACGCGATGCTGGAGATCAGCATGGCCCGCATCTTCTCCGGCAGGCCGATGCCCTCGCGTATCTCGTCGAAGAAATGATAACGGTTGCGAAGGATGGTTTCGATGATGGTCAGGTCTTTCATGTAGAATACCTCCAGAAGTGTTATTACCAGCGCAGGGCAGGCCAGGTGGCGAAGACGATAGTGATAGCCCAGAAGAAAACCCAGGTCATCAGGGCATAGCGCCAACGATCAAACTTGAGCAAGGGTACCAGCAGGGCCGCGGCCGCTATCACCCAAAAGGTCGGGCGGGTGAGCAACTGTGGCCAGTCCAAGGCGGTGCCGTCAGGGGCGAAGACCAGCCAGCGCAGCACCAGGGCGCACACCACCGGCAGCCCGGCGGCAACAACGGCATCGGCGGTGCCCCAGCCAGCGTGAACCTGTTGCAACTCCACGCCCACTTCTTCCACACCGAAGCGAGTCGCCGCCTCCGCCAGCGCAGTGTGTTCGTCCAGCCCCTGGGCCTGGGCCGCCGCCACCGCCTCTTCCAGGTGGGAGCGGATCTCCTCCAGCACCTCATGCTCGGTCTCGCTATCCAGGTCCATCTGGGCTCGAACATGAGCCAGTATTTGGTCTATCGCCGTAGCGGTCATGTTCCCCCTAGCCAGGTATAGATTCAAGCTCGACATGGCCATGCCCCCTGACTACTTGCATCAGCTTCTCAGTGAACGTCGTCCACTCTGCCACCGAGTTGACCAGCGTTCTGCGGCCTTCGTCGGTGATGAAATAGTACTTGCGCCGCCTTGAGCCAGCCACGGACCGCCACTCGCTCTTGAGCAGGCCATCCTGCTCCATTCGGTGCAGGGCAGGGTAGAGCAAGCCCTCTTTCATGCTAAAGTAGCCCCCACTGCGCCGTTGCAGCTCCTGCGTGATCTGATAGCCATACATTGGCTCATCGCTCAACAGGGACAGGATCAGGGTGCTGGTGCTTCCTTTCCGAATCTGATCGTACAGAGCCATAGTTCATCCCCTCTCGTTTATACCTAACGTTCTTATGCATAAGGATATCATAGTTTTGCCATTTTGTCAAGAAGAGGACATCGGGTGGGTTTTGCACTATTGCCTTTACTCCTTGCGCCCGGGACAACAAGAAAGACAAAGAGCGACCGCCTGACCAACTCATCGGCGGTGGGTGTCTCCTCGAGCTGGCTATGACATCAGCCAGATACCTATCGCCTGCATCTTGCGCGGGCAGTTGCTGGACTGGTCGCCTGAAACCCTCGCGGGGCTTGTCCCAAATGCGCGACGCTCCCGTTAGGTGCATATCAGTTTGGGGGCAACCTTTGTTGGCAAGCTCACCGGAGCACCCTGAGCTGGTCGAAGGGTGCGGCTTTGCAAGACCCGCATCCTTCGGCAGGCTCAGGATGCTAGTCTGTATCCCCCCGAGAGTCAATTCGCCCCAAAAGTGACATACACCTTCCCGTTTTTGGTTCTTGACAAAGCAGCTCATTTCTGGTATAATACGTGTGCAGTTGGGAAGCTGATCTCGCTCGCCATATGGTGAGAAGATCTAATAATTGAGGAAGGAGGCAAATAGTCTAAAGCTTAAGGGGAATCGCGAAAAGTGATAGGTCTTTTGCCTCTGCTGGTGTCAAAGCATCGGCTTTTTTTCATCCAAGTGGATTTGACAAATTATCAGAGTCGTGTTATAATACCGGTTGCTTGGGTGGTAGCACTTTAACAACTGAAGAGTGGTAAGAAAGACATGCAGAAATTTTGGGTCTAAAAGTCAACTCTTTATGGAGGGTTTGATCCTGGCTCAGGATGAACGCTGGCGGCGTGCCTAACACATGCAAGTCGAACGGACTGGAAGATAACAGATGGCCGCTGGTAGATAGCTTGCTATTTGCCATAGGCTGTCAGCCATCAACCAGTTAGTGGCGAACGGGTGAGTAACACGTAGGCGACCTGCCCCGAAGAGGGGGATAACCGTTGGAAACGGCGGCTAATACCCCATGTGGTCATGAGGGTTAGAGGCCTCATGATTAAAGCTCCGGCGCTTCGGGAGGGGCCTGCGGCCTATCAGCTAGTTGGTGAGGTAACGGCCCACCAAGGCGATGACGGGTAGCTGGTCTGAGAGGACGATCAGTCACACGGGCACTGAGACACGGGCCCGACTCCTACGGGAGGCAGCAGTGAGGAATATTGCGCAATGGGCGAAAGCCTGACGCAGCAACGCCGCGTGAGCGATGAAGGCCTTCGGGTTGTAAAGCTCTTTTCTGGGGGAAGAGGAAGGACGGTACCCCAGGAATAAGTCCCGGCTAACTACGTGCCAGCAGCCGCGGTAAAACGTAGGGGACGAGTGTTATCCGGATTCATTGGGCGTAAAGCGCGTGCAGGTGGTGCTTTAAGTTGGGCGTGAAATCTCCTGGCTTAACTGGGAGGGGTCGTTCAATACTGAAGCACTTGAGGGCAGAAGAGGGAGGTGGAATTCCCGGTGTAGTGGTGAAATGCGTAGATATCGGGAGGAACACCAGTGGCGAAGGCGGCCTCCTGGTCTGTTCCTGACACTAAGACGCGAAAGCTAGGGGAGCAAACGGGATTAGATACCCCGGTAGTCCTAGCCGTAAACGATGGATACTAGGTGTGGGTGGCATTGACCCCATCCGTGCCGTAGCTAACGCGATAAGTATCCCGCCTGGGGACTACGGCCGCAAGGTTAAAACTCAAAGGAATTGACGGGGGCCCGCACAAGCAGCGGAGCGTG
>CAYWWC010000281.1:1415-5573 GCA_964461615.1 uncultured Anaerolineae bacterium | reverse complement strand
CTGAGGGGCTCCTACGTGGTGGACATGGCCATGATCCGTCAGGCCAAGCCAGGCATTACCATCATGCACCCTCTGCCCCGGGTAGATGAGATCGCCTCGGAAGTGGATGCTTATGAGGGCGCGGCCTACTTCCGCCAAGCGGCCAACGGCGTGCCAATCCGCATGGCCTTGCTGGCCCTGGTTACCGGGTGTGAATAGGAGCGGCTGTTTATGACAGTGGGGTCTTTTCGCGATCTCTCGCCGTTGTTGAGCCCCGAGGCTATCGCTGTGGTGGGCGCTTCTGAGCGTCACGGGAGCGCCGGCCGCCTTGTCTTGGAGAACCTGTGCAACCTGGAGTATCAGGGAGCCGTCTATGCCGTCCACCCGAAGTACAAAGAAGTGTTGGGCTTCCCCTGCTATCCTGATCTGAGCTCTCTGCCTGGGCCAGTGGATTCGGTGGCGGTGTTGCTGGCTGCCGAGAAGGTGCTGCCCACGCTTGAGGCTGCGGTGGAAGTGGGTGTCCAGGCCGCCTGGGTGCTGGCCAGTGGCTTTGCCGAGGCTGGCCCGGAGGGAAAAACCCGCCAGGCCGAGTTGGCTCGGTTCGCCGAGGAGACCGGCCTGATGGTGTGTGGGCCCAACTGCATCGGTGTGGCCAACCTGGTGGACCGGGTGGCGACCTACAGCGTGGCCCTAAGCCCGGCTACCGTGGCCGGTGGCGTCTCGGCTGTGGTGCAGAGCGGGGCCATCTGCCTGGGGCTGGCTAATGCGGCCCGTTTCGGCTTCCGCTACCTCATCTCCAGCGGCAACGAGGCCGTGCTGGACAGCGCCGACTACATCGGCTACCTCGCTGGTGATCCTGAGACGCGAGTCATCATCCTCTTCGTGGAAGGGATCCTCAGCCCGCAGAAGTTCGTGGCCGCAGCTCAGGCCACTGCCGAGGCCGGCAAGCCCCTCCTGCTGGTGAAGGTAGGCCGCTCCGAGGCCGCCCGCCAGGCAGTCCAGGCTCACACCGGCAGCTTGGCCGGGTCCGACGCGGTATGTGACGCCGTCTTCCATCGCCTGGGCGTGATGCGGCTGGACACCTTGGATGAGCTGGTGGAGGCAGCGGAACTTTTCCTCACCTGTCCTCTGCCCCAGGGCGAGGGGGTAGGACTCCTGAGCCTCTCCGGGGGGCAGATCGGCTTGGTGGCAGACCTGGCTCAGGACCTGGGGCTGGAGTTCCCCGCCTTCTCGGAAGAGGCCCGGCAGGCGCTGGCCCAGATTTTGCCGCCCTACAGTCCCATCGCCAACCCATTGGATGCCTGGGGCAGCGGCGATTTGGAGAGTACCTATCCGGGGTGTGTGGAGGTTGTCTCTCAGGAGAAGAACATCCACCTGCTGGCCGTGAGCCGGGACACGCCTCCGGAGGTCGCTCCACGGGAGGTGGAACAGTCACTGGCTGTGGCGGAGGCAGCGGTGCGAGCTGCCCGGGAGACCGGCAAGCCAGTGCTCTTGTTCTCCAACTTCTCTACCGGCTTCCAACCAGAAGTGAAGAAAATGCTGGATGAGGGTGGTGTCCCCTACCTACGGGGGACGAGGGAGACCCTGCGAGCAGTCCAGACTTTTGTGCGCTACGCCGATTTCCGCCGCTGTATGGGGGAGCCAAGGGCCGCTGGTTGTCCTTCCCCGGCCGACCTGCCGGACTGGCGGAGGAAGCTTCAGCAGATACGAGGCTCTCTCTCAGAAGTCGAAGGACGACGCCTGCTGGCCTCCTACGGCATCCCTGGTCCAAAAGAGGCGGTGACCACCACCGCAGAGGAGGCAATCGAGGTGGCCCGACACATCGGTTTCCCGGTGGCGCTCAAGGTACTCTCCCCCGACATCCAGCACAAAACAGAGATCGGTGGCGTGCGGGTCAGCCTGGGGGATGAGGCGGCCGTTGGCACTGCCTTCCGTGAGGTGATGGGGGCCACCCGTCAGCACCATCCCCAGGCACGATTGGAGGGGGTGGTGATCCAGGAGATGGTCCCTGCTGATGCAGTGGAGGTCATCCTGGGAGTACTGCGGGACCCGGACTTTGGTCCGGTAGTGGTCTTTGGATCGGGCGGGGTTCTGGTGGAGCTTCTCGAGGATTCCTCGCTGCGCTTGCCGCCCCTGAGTCGCGAAGAGGCCCTGGAGATGATCCACGAGACGCGGGGGGTGCGTCTGTTGCAAGGGTTCCGGGGACGGCCGCCGGCTGACGTGGACGCCCTGGCCGATGCACTGGTGCGCCTCTCCCAACTGGCGGTAGACCTGGGCGATCTCATCGTTGCGCTGGACATAAACCCCCTGATGGTGCTGCCAGCAGGGCAGGGCGTGCGAGCAGTGGACGCCCTGGTGGAAGTCGCACCCTCATAGCTAATTCTTGCCTCGTTAGGATGTGTCATTATGTCCCATCTCCAGGAGCCCTTGCATCTAAAAGCGATTTGAGGTACAATCACGGGGCACAAATTCTGTGACTGAGGAGGATCTCATGGCAAAGCCGTTTCCACTTCCAAGAGTAGCTGTAGTTGCCATCGGCGGCAACTCTCTAATCAAGGACAAGGAGCATCGGACAGTGCCCGACCAGTTCGAGGCCACGCGGGAGACCTGTGTCCACATCGCTGGCATGATCGAGCAGGGGTGGGATGTGGTCATCACCCACGGCAACGGTCCCCAGGTGGGCTTCATCCTGCTGCGCTCGGAGCTGGCCAGCGACGTGTTGCATCCCGTCCCCCTGGACTCCTGCGGGGCCGATACCCAGGGGGCTATCGGTTACATGATCCAGCAGTCCCTCTACAACGAGTTTGACAAGAGGGGAATTAAAAAACGGGCAGCCACGGTGGTCACTCAAGTGGTGGTGGGCCAGGACGACCCGGCCTTCCAGAACCCCTCTAAACCCATCGGGGCGTTCTACGAGGAGGAGGAAGCCAAGAGGTTGAGCGCGGAGCGGGGCTGGATCGTTAAGGACGACGCCGGCCGCGGCTGGCGGCGAGTGGTCCCCTCGCCCGCCCCCCTGGAGATCGTGGAAAGGGGCGCCATCAAGACCCTGCTGGATGCTGGCTTCGTGGTCATCGGCGTGGGCGGGGGAGGCATCCCCGTGGTCAAAGAAGAGGGCGGAAAGTCTCGCTGCAGCAGTCTGAGGGGGGTGGAGGCGGTCATAGACAAGGACTACGCATCCGGCCTGTTGGCCGCCAGCATCCAGGCCGATCTTCTCCTCATCTCTACCGCTGTGGATCAGGTGGCCTTGAACTTCGGCCAACCTGAGCAGAGGTGGCTGGGCAAGATGACCGTGGCCGAAGCGGAGCGATACCTGGCCGAAGGCCACTTCGCGCCGGGCAGCATGGAGCCCAAGATCAGGGCCAGCATCAAATTCCTGAAAGATGGTGGCCGTGAGGCCCTCATCACCTCGCCAGAGAACATCGAGCGCGCCCTGGCTGGCGAGACGGGCACGCGGATAGTACCGTGAAGACGTGAAACGTGATGCGTGAAAACCATTCACGTTTTACGTTTCACGCGTCACGTCTACCGAACAAAACTCTCCGTCCAAACAGGCAGGTCCGGCTTCGGCTCCATCTCCTGCCATGCCTCGTCGGTCAGGCGGTCGCTCATGGGATGGGTGAACTCGTAGTAGGAGAAGACGCCACCCTGGGTGGCCACCAACTGTCCCTCCACCGGCGCGATGACGTAGATGATAAAGGCATCGCCCACGCCCTCCTCTAGCACTTGCCCCGTGTTGACATCGGAGTGCACGTCGGCCACGATGGCCATGCGCTCGTCGGCCTCGGAGGTGATCTCCTCTTTCACCTTGGCCGAGAAGGTGGTGATGCCCTCTAAGATGCCGCCGATGTTGCGGATCAGCTCGTACTCCTCCTCGCTCAAAACCTCCCCTGCTAGCTCCTTCTCCGCCATCGTCTTCAGGGAGAGCAGCAGCGACTCCAGGCGCTCCAGCTTGTCCACGTATTCAAAGTCGAGCAACCCACGCCCCTCTAAACCCGTTCGCATCTGCCTGGCCAAAGCCGCCAGCCGGGCATAGACTTCAGGCTGCGGCTCTACGTAGCCCTTCGCCGCCTCTGGCTGCGGCATCATGCCGGTGGCTTTCATGGTGTAGCTCTGCTTGGCGTAGAGGATGGTATCGTGGCGCAGCTCCGTCCAGGAGCCGAGGAAGGAGTTGAGGTCCTT
>CAYWWC010000281.1:0-1315 GCA_964461615.1 uncultured Anaerolineae bacterium | reverse complement strand
TCGCTCTGCGTGCCAACCTTGTCGTAGACCAACTGCTGGAAGATGTAGGAGTCGGGGATGAAGCGCTGCCCCATGAAGCGAAAGCCTTTTGTAACCTCCTCCGGCTTCTCGCGGTCAGTGACGTAGGACGAGACGATCCTGGGCGGGCGCAAAGTCATGGCTCGCTCGATGAACTCGTCCAGCTTGGCTTCGTCCTCCAGGTCAGCCAGCGTCAGTTGATCCCCGTAGACCTCCTGGACCAACTGGCCGTAGTCGTAGATGTTCAGGTCGTCGGTCTGGCCCACGAAGAAGACCGTTGGCTCGTAGATGCGCTCCCAGACAGCCAGGGCCGATTCCCCGTCCACCTGAGCGTTCTGCAGGGCAGCCACGATGAGGATGGCCTGTCGGGTCTCCGTCTGTCCGGCCTCGATAGCCTCAGCGCCCTCCCCCGGCTTCAGGCGGAGCATCATCCGCCCGTACCACATCATGGTTTTGAAGTAGCGCTCGAAGGTCTCGTTGCGAGTGTAATGGCCACGGGGCACGTACTGGCTGTAGTCCTCCAGGTAGCCGAAGATGGGCGATTTGGCGAAGCCCTGGTGAGCCCCGATGAGGTCCAACTCGGCGTTGACATCGTCAGCCACGTCAGCGGCGATTTGGGTGCCGGGTTCGAGCAGAACTGAGGCCACAGAGAAAAAGGCCAGGTTGCGCCTGGCAGCTTCCCGAACTTCGCCAGGGGCCGCCAGATACTGCTCCTCAGCCACCTCCCTCATGGCTGCATCCAGACCCTCCAGGTCGTTGACGAAGTGCTGGATCTCCGCTGAACGCAGGGTGTAATCGTAGAGGATGTGGTAGGCGTGGAGCAGGGCGTCGGTGGTCACGAAGATAGGGATGCCCCGATCTTTGGCCGACTTGTAGATCTCGTAGATCTGATCCACCCGGCTGGGCACCACGACGAAGCCGTTCTCCTCCAACAGAGCCCGCTGCTCAGCGCTCAGCCTCGTCAACAAGTCGGGATTAGCCACCTGGCCCAGGTCAATCTCGTAGCCCGGCACGGCCGGCTGGACCTTGACCTGATAGGGTACATAGTCAGCGAAGCCCCCAGGCGCCGTCTCGGCGATGGCGTAGGCCACCTGGATCGGCGTCTCCGTTGGCTTTGCCTCTGGTGTCGGCGTAGCCTTTGCCTCTGGCGTTGGTGTGGCCTTTGCTTTCGGTGTCGGTGTGGCCGCCTTAGTTGGAGTAGCAGGTTCCTGCTGGGGCATGCAGCCAGCCAGGAAAGCGATGATTAGCAACAGTGAAAATACAGATCGTGCGTTCATGACATTCCTCCTCCCTCAGT
>CAYWWC010000280.1:0-5604 GCA_964461615.1 uncultured Anaerolineae bacterium | reverse complement strand
TTCTGTGAGGGGCATTAAAATCGAAAGGAGATTAAGATGTCTACTCGACAAGAAGGAGTTGAGACGACTGGCGAGGTCTGTGTGGATGCGGGCATGGTTCCAGCAGAGCGGGAACGCCTGCCGGCCAACGAGCGTGTTCAGGCCCAACGACAGGCCGCTTTGCTGCGGCTGAGCGCGGAACTCGCCGCCACGCTCGACGAGACCGAGGTGTGCCAGCGCGTGGTGGGCGGCCTACACGATACCTTGGGCTACGATTTCGTGGCGCTCTTCCTGGTGGACGAAACTACGGGCGACCGCGTGGTGGCCGGCAGTGTCGGTTTTGTCGCCCCCCTGCCTCGCCTCTTGCCCGGTCAAGGACTGAGCGAGAGGCCGCTCCTGGATGGTCAACTCCAGTACACGCCCGACGTGACCCAAGACCCTCGCTACTTCCACGGCATGGGGGGCTCCGAGGTGGATGTGCCCGTTCGAATTGGGGGGAAAGTGCTGGGCGTGCTGATCACCGAAAGCCGGCAGTCCCACTCGTTCAATCATGACGATTTTGAGTTGCTCACCGCTGCCGCCCAGCAGGCCGGGCTGGCCATCGAGAAGGCGCGCCTCCTTGCTGCAGAGCGGCGGCGCGCCGATCAACTGGAGGCGTTGCGTACCACCCTGACCGACATCACGGCCGAGCGTGAATTGCCCACTCTGCTCCAGGCTATCGTGGAACGCGCAGCCGGGCTGCTGGATGCCACCGGCGGAGAGTTGGGCCTCTACGACGAGGCCAGCCAAGAGCTCTACATTGTCGTCAGCTACAACCTGGGTGAGGACTATGTTGGAACGCGCCACGCGCTGGGCGAAGGCGCTATGGGGCGTGTGGCTGAAACCGGTGAGCCATTGATCATTGAAGACTACTACACGTGGGCAGGGGGTTTGCCGCAGTATTCTCATGTCCACGCTACCTTAGTTGCGCCGCTTAAGGTTGGCGGTCGCCTGGTCGGCGTCTTTACCACCGTGACTACCGACTCGGCCCGGCAGTTCAGTCCTGCCGATCTGCGCTTGCTCAACATGTTCGCGCAGCAGGCGGCCATTGCCGTCGAGAACGCCCGGTTGTTCAGCGAGACGGAGCGGCGCACGGTGGAATTGGCTACCCTGACCGAGGTCGGCAAGGCTCTGTCGTCTACCCTGCGTGTTGATGAGGTACTGCAACTCATCTACGAGCAAACCAGGCGCGTGATGTATGCCGAGAACATGATCATTGGGCTCTACGACGAGGCGCGCCAGAAAACAGAATGTGTCTTCAGCACCGATTTGAGCGATTCTGTCCCTGGCAGATACTTAGCTGCCTCTGGCCTGGGTAGTCATATTGTCAAACACCGCGAATCGCTCTTGCTGCGAAGTAACCTGGCCGCGGGTACACGTGAGTTGGGAGTGAGCTACATTGGCAAACCGGCGGAATCGTGGCTAGGCGTGCCTATGCTAATGGGCCAGCGTGTGCTGGGTGTGATCATTGTTCAGCACTACACTACCCCCAACATCTACGATGAGTCCCACCAGGTCTTGTTGGAGACAATCGCCGGCCAAGCGGCCATCGCCATTGATAATGCCCGACTGTACGATCAGGCGCAGCGAGAGATCGCCGAGCGCAAAAAACTTGAGGAAGAGATTCTTCGCCAAAAGGATTATTTCGAGGCGCTGTTCGTCAACAACCCAGTCGCCGTGGTGACCGCTGACCTGGACGGAAAGATCGTCTCTTGGAATCCGATGGCGGCAAAGCTGTTCGGCTACACTCAGGAAGAGGCCATTGGCAGAGACCTGGATGATTTGGTGGCCAACGATGACTCTATTCGAGCGGAGGCGGCAGGGTACACTGATCAGGCAATCAACCTGGAGCGCGTGCAGGTTAGTACCAGGCGCACCCGCAAGGACGGTCCCCTGGTGGATGTGGAGCTATTGGCCTTGCCCGTAATCGTGGCCGGGGAAAAGGTTGGCTTCATCGCCATCTATCACGACATCTCCGAACGCAAGCGGGCGGAGATGGAACTGCGAAGGTACCAGGAGCACCTGGAGGAACTGGTGGAGGAGCGCACCGCCGATCTGCGGGAGAGTGAGGCGCGGTACCGCGGTCTGTATGACGGCGTTCCGGTGGGACTCTACCGAACCATGCCGGACGGGGAGATCGTGGACGCCAATCCGGCTCTGGTGGAGATGCTGGGCTACCCGGGCGAGGAGCACCTGCTGGCGATCAACACAGCCAACCTCTACGCGGACCCTGAAGACCGTGTGCAGTGGGGCGAAATCATGAAACAGGAAGGACCGGTGTGCTGTTTTGAAGTCCGGTTTCGCCGCTACGACGGCACGATCATCTGGGTCACTGATATGGCTAAAGCGGTTAGGGATGAGGGGGGCGAGGTGGTGTACTACGAGGGCAGCATAGAGGACATCACCAAACGCAAGCAGGCAGAGGCAGAGCTGCGAAAGTACTGGGAGCATCTGGAGGAATTGGTGGAGGAGCGCACCGCCGATCTGCGGGAGAGTGAGGAGCGGTTTCGCACCCTGTTCGACGGCGTTCCGGTGGGGCTCTACCGAAGCACACCAGCGGGGCAGATCGTGGACGCCAACCCGACATTCGTGGAAATGGCAGGCTACCCGGAACGGGAAGCCTTGCTGGCGATTGACACAGCCACATTCTACGTGGATCCTGAAGACCAAGTGCGGTGGCAGACGTTGATGGAACGGGAAGGGTTGGTACGCGATTCTGAATACCAGGTCCGCCGCTACGACGGCACGGCCATCTGGATTAGCGACACTGCCCGGGCCGTCAAAGACAAACAGGGCCAGGTGCTATACTACGAAGGAAGCGTGGAGGACATCACAGAGCGCAGGCGGGCGGAGCAAGAATTGCGGCAGGCCAAGGAAGCCGCCGAAACTGCCAACCAGGCCAAGAGCACGTTCTTGGCCAATATGAGCCACGAACTCCGCACCCCCCTCAATGCCATTCTGGGATTCACCCAGTTGATGGACGGTGATCCAAACCTCACCGCCGAGCAGCAGGAAAACCTGAGGGTCATAAATCGCAGCGGTGAGCATCTGCTGACCCTGATCAACGATGTGTTGGAGATGTCCAAGATCGAGGCGGGCCGGGTGACGTTGCAGGAAAGGAACTTCGACCTGTATGGCCTGCTCGACAGTCTGGAGGAGATGTTCCGCCTGCGGACTGAGGGCAAGGGTTTGGAACTGATCTTTGATCGCTCCTTGGACGTGCGCCAGTACATGCGGGCGGACGAGAGCAAATTGCGCCAGGTGTTGATGAACCTGCTCAGCAACGCCGTAAAGTTCACGCAAGAGGGGGGCGTGACACTGCGGGTTGGGCATCCTCCCGCAATCTCCCTCGCTGGGGGGAGGGAGGAAGAGAAGGAGAAGGGGCGTCTGGTTTTCGAGATCGAGGACACCGGCCCCGGTATTGCCCCGGAGGAGTTGGAGGCGGTGTTCGACCCCTTCGTGCAAACGGCCAGCGGGCAGCAGTCTCATGAAGGGACCGGCCTGGGCCTGCCCATCAGTCGGCAATTCGCGCACCTGATGGGAGGTGACATTACCATCAGCAGCGAACTGGGGCAGGGGAGCATTTTCAGGTTTGAGTCGCCGATTGAGCTGGCGGATGCGGCTGAGGTGCAGGTGGTGCAGCCCTCGCGGCGGGTGCTGGGGCTGGAACCTGGTCAAGAAGTCTATCGCCTGCTGATCGTTGATGACCGGGAGTTGACCCGCCAACTGCTCATAAAACTACTGAAGCCGCTAGGCTTCGAGGTCCGTGAAGCCGTCAATGGTCAAGAGGGCGTTGAGGTCTGGAAGCAGTGGCAACCGCATCTGACCTGGATGGACATGAGGATGCCCGTTATGGATGGCTATGAGGCCACCCGGCGAATCAAAGCTGCCGCCGAGGGCCAGCCTCCCGTCGTGGTGGCGCTGACTGCCAGCGCCTTTGAAGAGGATCGAGAGACGATCCTGTCAGCGGGTTGTGACGACGTTGTGCGCAAGCCTTTCCGCAAGGACGAAATCTTCGACACACTGACCAAACACCTGGGAGTACGTTTCATCTACTACCACAGTGAAGGTGAGCCTGCGCAACCGACCACGGATCAGCCAGCCGCCGCCGCTTCGCTAACGGACGTGCTGACCCCAGCAGCACTGGCGGCCCTACCCGCCGACTGGCTGGCCGACCTGCAACAGGCCACTATCAAGGCCGATTTGAGTCTGATCTTGACCCTTGTTGATCAAATCCGCCAGCAGGACGCAGCCCTGGCTGATGCGTTGGCGAATTTGGCCTATGATTTCGAGTACAAGAAGATCGTGACGCTGATTGAGCAAGCCGGAGGATAGGGATGAGTCGTGACCAAACTGATGCTCCAAAGGCGCCTGCCCTGAGCGTGTCGAAGAGGGGAAGCATCTTGATCGTTGATGATACCCCGGCTAACCTGCGTTTGCTGTCTCAGATGTTGGCCGGGAGAGGGTATCAAGTTAGGCCCGTGCCTGATGGTCAATTGGCACTGGCGGCCGCGCGGGCAGAGCCTCCCGACCTGATCCTGCTCGACATCAGGATGCCAGAGATGGATGGTTACGAGGTCTGCCAGCACCTGAAAGCAGATGCTCAGACCAGCGATATACCCATCATCTTCATCAGCGCGCTGGATGCAACCCAGGACAAGGTCAGAGCCTTCACTGTCGGAGGCGTGGACTACATCACCAAGCCCTTTCACGTTGAAGAAGTGCTGGCCCGGGTTGAAACCCACCTGGCCTTACGGAAACTGCAAAAGCAGCTTCAGGACGCCAACAAGAAGTTTGAGCAGGAGCTGGCCCTGGCTGGGCAGATCCAGGCCAGTTTCCTGCCCGACGACCTGCCGGACGTTCCTGGGTGGCAACTCACCGCAACACTTAAGCCAGCCAGGGAGACGTCTGGCGATTTCTACGACCTAATACCCCTGCCGAACGGACGATTAGGGATCGTGATTGCGGACGTGGCCGACAAAGGGGCGGGGGCAGCCCTGTACATGGCCTTGAGTTGCACCCTCGTCCGCACCTATGCTGCGGATTACCCAACGCAAGCTGAACATGTACTCAGTGCCGCCAACAGGCGCATCATGATGGACGCCCGCACCAGCATGTTCGTCACCATCTTTTACGGCATCCTCGATTCTCACACAGGCATGTTGACCTATTGCAATGCCGGGCACCTCCCCCCATACCTTCTCAGCGCATCAGGCGGCGATGCGGTTCAGGCATTGCGCCGAACGGGGCCACCCCTGGGTATACTTGAGGATGTAATCTGGGAGCGAGGCACTGCCCAGCTTGCTCTTGGCGACGCCCTGGTGCTATACACCGATGGCGTCACTGATGCGGAGGATGAGAAAGGGATGTTCTTTGGCGGGGAGAGACTGCTGGCGGTGGCGGAAGCCAACCGGGGGCGTTCGGCCCAGGAAATGCAAGCCGCTTTACTCACAGGAGTTGACGAATTCGTTGGCGACGCGCCCCAGTTTGATGACATCGCCTTGATGCTCATCGTCCGAGGCTCGGAGGCAGTCGCCGATTGAAATCTTTGATTGGAGGTTTTCTTGGCGGTCAATCAGTACCCCC
>CAYWWC010000279.1:1652-5659 GCA_964461615.1 uncultured Anaerolineae bacterium | reverse complement strand
CAATCTGCGCACTTGACCTTTTATGGCTTCCTTGACCGTCGTCAGCACTTTCTCTTGCGCCTCGTTCAGGTTGCCATCCAGCGTGCAGCCGGCGGCCTGGGGATGGCCACCGCCGCCCAGGTTCAAGGCGACCGCAGAGACATCAACACCGGGCACGGATCGCATCTCCACTCGGATCCACCCGTCGTCTTTCTCGATGAACACGATGGCCACATCGGCCTCGTCGGCGGTGCCCAAGAAGTTGACCAGGCCGGCAGCGCCATCCTCAGAGAAGGCGCACTCCTGGCGCATGGTTCGGGTGATCTGACTCCAGATAATCCTCCCATCCAATTGCAGGCAGTTCAGGGCCCTGGCCCACAGGCATATGGCCGAGAAGGGACGCCGGTTGAAGACATGATCGGTGACCTCCGGAAGCTGCGCTCCTGCTTCCATCAGTTTGAGCACTGCCTGCATAGTCCGGAGGGGCGTATTGGGGATGCGGAAGCCGCACGTGTCGGTGACGATCCCGTTGAGGAGGCAGAGGGCTATGTCGGGGGCGAGGGGGACGCGCAGGCTCTCTAGCAGGTCCAGCACTATCTCGGCCGCGGATGCCGCTCCAGTATCAATCCAATTGATTGTGCCAAAGCGCGTGTTGGTCACGTGGTGGTCAATATTGATCAAGGGAAGGCCAGCCAGGGACTCGTCGTAAGCTGCCCCCAGCCGTTCCAGGTCGCCGCAGTCGAGGCTGATGACCAGGTCATACTTGCCCTCTGGGCCAGTCACTATCGCCTCGCTGCCGGGCAGATAGGTGAACCTCTTGGGCACGGGATCGGCGCAGGCCAGGGTGTATTCCTTTTCCATCCAGCGCAGGGCCCAGCCCAGGCCCAGAATGGAACCAATGGCGTCTCCATCTGGGGACACGTGGGTGATGACTATCACCCTCTGGGCGTTACGGATAGATCGTTCGATGGCTTCCTTCACTCGTTTCCCCCTCGGTTATTTCTGTTCTGCTGAATTTCCTCCAAAAGCTGATCAATGCGCTCACCCTGCACTAGCGAGGCATCCTGGTGAAAGAACAGCTCAGGTACGTGGCGCAAAGCCAGGCGAGAGGCGAGTTCGCGGCGGAGGAAGCTCGCTGCATGATCGAATCCCTTCATCGCCTCCTGTTGATTTTCCAGGGCGCTGACATAAATATGCGCCTGGCGCAGGTTGGGGCTGACTTCGACCGCGGTGATGGTCACAAAGTCGAGGCGCGGATCGCTGACTTTCTTCTCTAACACGTCGCTGAGTTCTTTTTGAACGAGATTGCCGATTTGCTTCTGACGACGAGTAACCATTGTTTGGATTTTGAGCTTGGGATTTACCCTAGCTCTCCCTTTCCTTCTTGTAGAACTCTATGATGTCGCCTTCTTTGTAGTCGCGAAAGCCCTCCAGCCCCACGCCACATTCGAACCCTTCTCTGACCTCCCTGACGTCCTCGGTGAAGCGCCGCAGGGATGACACTCGCCCTTCGTAGATCGGTTTGCCGTTTCGTGTTACTCGGGCCAGGGAATTGCGAGTGACCTGACCATCGGCTACATGGACGCCGGCGATTTTACCCATACGGGGGATGGTGAACACGGCTCGCACCTCGGCATGGCCGCTGACAACGTCCTTGTAGACGGGCTCCAGGAGACCTTTCAGGGCCTTGTCCACATCGTCAATCAGCTTGTAGATGATGTTATAAAGGCGGATGTCAATACCCTCGGCCTCGGACGAGCGGCGTGCAGCCGGATCTATCTGGACACCGAAACCAACGATTATGGCCTGGGACGCTACAGCCAGCATGACGTCGGATTCACTGATGTTGCCTGCTCCGTGGCGGAGGACGTTCACCTTCAGAGCCTCGGTCCCCAGCTTTTCCAGGGAATCAACGATAGGTTCGATAGTGCCCCGCACATCGGCCTTGAGGATCAGATTGAGTTCTTTTACCTGCCCAGCTTTGAATTGATCCAGTATCCCTTCCAGGCTGAGCACTCTGGCTGGAAGGATGGCCGCTCGCGCTCTTTCATCAGCGCGATCGGCAGCCAGGGCGCGGGCTGTCTTATCATTCTTTACCACTTTGAAGGTGGCACCGGGATGTGGGACACCGGAGAGGCCCAAGACGACCACCGGCGTTGAAGGCGTAGCCTTCTCGACTGACTCTCCACGTTCGTTGAACATGGCTCTCACGCGGCCGGAGAGATCCTCAATCAGCAAAGCATCTCCCAATCGCAGAGTGCCGTTCTGCACCAAAAGGGTGGCGATCGCACCTTGGCTCTTGTGCAACTCGCCTTCAATGACCGTGCCCATAGCTGAGCGGTCGGGATTCGCCTTGAGCTCGGCCAGCTCTGCTACCACTGAGATGTTATCCAGCAGGTCATCCATGCCAGTCTTCTGCTTGGCAGAGACTGGTACGCAAATGGTCTCACCGCCCCACTCCTCGATTTGTAGCCCCACATCGGCCAACTGCTGCTTGACCCTATCCAGTCTCGCATTGGCTCTATCCGTCTTGTTCAGGGCGACGATGATGGGCACCCTCGCGGCCCTGGCATGGTCAATGGCCTCCCGGGTCTGGGGCATCACGCCATCGTCGGCGGCCACCACCAGAATGGCGATGTCTGCCCCCTGGGCGCCCCGGGCTCGCATGGCCGTGAACGCCGCGTGGCCTGGGGTGTCCAGGAAAGTGATCTTCTTGCCGTCGTGCTCAACTTGGTAGGCGCCGACGTGCTGAGTGATTCCCCCCGGCTCGTCCGCCACCACATTGGCGTGGCGGATCACATCCAGCAAAGTGGTCTTGCCATGATCCACATGCCCCAATATCGTGACCACCGGTGGCCGGGGCTTCAGATCCTCAGGAGCCTCGTCATCGTACATGCGCTCCTTGAGGGGGAGGGGGATTATAGGGATCTCTTCTTCTTCTTCGACGACCACAGGAGGTGCCTCGGGGCTGGCATCAAATCCCATATCCTCCGCTACAATGGCGGCGGTATCGTGGTCAATCTGCTGGTTGATGTTGGCCAGGATGCCGTTGTTCATCAACTCCTTGATGACCTGGATGGGGCTGGCCTCCATCAAATCAGCCAGTTCCCTGACGGTCAAAAAATCCGGTATGCTGATGGCTTTCCTGTTTTGTTTTTCAGTCATATAAATCCCCTTTCTGGCGATTAGCGCGGATTACTGGGTGGCAGCGGAGGGCTTCCGCCTTCCACCCTGAGTCTCTCACTCCTCGGTCTTCGGTAGCCCGTGAGCACATTCCTCAAATGCTGTTCGTTCTTCATCGGTCAAGCTGGTTTTGAGAGCACGCTCCAGGCGATTTTTCTCCAGCGCCATCTCCCAACATTCCTGGCGTCGGCACAGGTAAGCGCCCCGACCGGATTTTTTCCCTGTTTCGTCAATCTCCACGCCGTGGTCGGGCGTTCGGACAATGCGCACCATATCCCGTTTGGGGCGTTTCTTCCTACAACCGACGCAGGTTCGTTGCGGTACGTGTTTGCCAGGCATTGTCAATGCTTTAGTAACGGGTTGCCTCGTTACTAATACAAGTCCTCCCACTCCTCACGGTGACGGCCCGGCTTGCGGTGTCGCTTGGCCACCATCTTTCCTAGTTCCTCGTCGTAGACCAACTCGCGTCTCTTTTCTCTATTTCGGCGCTCTTCTAGTGCATCTTCCCCCTCGTACTCGAGTGCCTCCCCTTCTTCTTCGAGCAACTCCTCAACGAGCTCCACCTTCTCGACCAAGACCTCTTCCTCGCCAGGCGCAGCTTCCTCCGCTTCTTCCGCTTCTTCGGCCCTCTCTTCTATCTCCGGCGCAGCCACTTCCACCACTTCTTCCTCGACCGCTTCCAGCGGCTCTTCAATGACTGCCTCAATCTCTTCGATCTCTTCTGCTTCCTCTACCTCCTCAACGGGGACGAAGCCTTTAGCCTGCAATCTCTCTTTTAGTTCAGCCAGCGATTTGGGGCCGAAGCTCTTTATGGCCAGCATCTCTTCGTCGCCTTCGGCTAATTT
>CAYWWC010000279.1:0-1552 GCA_964461615.1 uncultured Anaerolineae bacterium | reverse complement strand
TCGCCTTCGGCTAATTTTTCCAGTATCTTCTCCACCGTAGCAATTCCCGCTTGATCGAGGCACTTGTAGGTCCGGGCGCCGAGGTCCAACGCCTTGATCGGAGTACCTTCCTCGACCCTCTCTTGGGCAGTAGCCGTCTCAATTACATCAATCGCATCTCCAAGCACCCGCATCTCTTGGGCCGTGGGGCGCGCTTCCTCTCTTTTCAGCAGGATAGCCTCGGCCAGGGCCAGGATGTCTTTCTTCTCAGCTACTGCAGCTATCTGGGCGATCTTTTCTTCTTTGGCTTTTCGTAGCGCTTCCCCGGCGGCCTCCATCGCGCTCTTGATGTCAATGCGCCAACTGGTCAGCTTGGCTGCCAGGCGGGCATTTTGCCCCCCTTTGCCGATGGCCAGGGAGAGTTGGTCGTCGGGCACGATGACGGTGGCCGTCCTACCTCCCCTGGGGTCATCGTTCAGGTAAGTATTCATAACTTTGGCTGGACTCAGGGCGTTGGCGATGAAAATGCCTGTATCGGGATCCCATTCAACTATATCAATCTTCTCCCCACTCAGTTCTTTGACCACGCTTTGAATCCTGACCCCGCGCATGCCCACACATGCCCCTACTGGATCTATCCCTAGTTGAACAGTGCCTACAGCCACCTTTGACCGCGAACCCGCCTCGCGGGCGATGGCCTTGATCTCGACTGTGCCATTGAAGATCTCAGGCACTTCCAGCTCGAGCAGGCGGCGAAGCATATTGCGATGAGTGCGAGAAACGATGATTTGGGGGCCGCGGTTTGTCTTGCGCACCTCCAGGACGTAGGCACGCACCCGCTGGTTGAGCCGGTAGTACTCGCGGGGAATCTGTTGACTCTTGGGAAGGAGAGCCTCAGTCCGGCCAAGGTTCAGGGTCACGCCTTGAGGCACAATGTTCTGAACAGTCCCGTTGATGAGCTCTCCCTCGCGCTCGACATAGCTATCAAAAAGGACATCGCGCTCGGCCTCGCGGATGCGCTGCAAAATGACCTGTTTAGCTGTCTGGGCAGCGATACGTCCGAAGTGTTCGGGTGTGCTCTCGATCATAACTAGCTCACCCAACTCGGTCTCTTCGTTCATCGTCTGCGCCTCGGCCAAGGAAATCTCAACGCGCTCATCCTGGACTTCCTCCACCACTTCTTTGGTAACGTAGATATTGGCCTGTCCGCTCTCGGGATCTAGCTCGACCGTGACATCCTGAGTTGAGCCGTGGTCTTTCTTGTAGGCCGTCTCTATGGCGACCTTAATGGTTTCCAGAACCACCTCTCTGTCCAGATGTTTTTCGGAGCAGATTTGGTCAAAAGCTATTGCAAACGCACTCTTTTTCAAGTCTTGCTTCCTCCTGTTTTGTGCCAGAACTGAACTTGAGTTCACTAACCTTTCTGATAGCAAGAAAAGTGGGGAGCGCCCACTTTTCCAATAAAACCCTTATGCGTCCGTATTATACCATGTTTGGGCAAATCGCGCAAGTCACAACGGGGGAGCGTTACACACTTGGGACAAGCTCCTTGAGGGTTTCAGGTGGCCAGCCC
>CAYWWC010000278.1:0-5666 GCA_964461615.1 uncultured Anaerolineae bacterium | reverse complement strand
GCTATTCAATTGTTAACTTGCCATAAGATCACATTATCCGATACACTCTCTACTGAGGTAAGGTTAAGTAAGGAGGAAATCAATGCTGGTCAAGGATTACATGACGAGACACCCGTTGATGGCGGTGCCGACAATGCCCATCGTCGAGGCGCAACGTTACATGGGAGAAAACAACATTCGCCACCTGCCCGTCGTCGGCGACGGAAAACGTTTGTTGGGTCTGATCACCAAGCAATCACTGCTGGTTCAGCCAGGGACATTGGGGAGTCTGAACGTCTGGGAGATCACCCGCTACCTGTCCGACCTGGCCGTCGGCGACGTGATGGTCAAAGCCCAAGACGTCGTCACCATAGAACAGGACGCCACGATAGAAGAGACTGCTCGTATCATGGTCGAAAACCGGATTGGCTGCCTGCCTGTGTTGGATGAGGGTATTGTGGTAGGCATCATTACCGAGACAGACATGCTGGCTCAGTTGATGGAGATGATGGTCACGCGAGTGCCCGGCGTGCGAGTGACCGTGCGCATGCCGGATACCCAGGGCGAGCTGGCCAAGTTGGTGAACGCCATCAATGCGCAGGGTTGGCCAATAATGGCCTGCGGCGGCGCCCGGCCTCCCAAACAGCCGGGTAAATGGGATGCGGTGGTCAAGATACCGCACGTGTCCCAGGAAGAGGTCATCGCAGTTCTGAAGCAGATTGAAGGTCAGGAAATCATGGATGTTCGCGAGGCGTAGGGAATGGCCCGGCTTTCGCGCGTCGTCTCAACCGTGGATTCCCACACTGCCGGTGAACCGACGCGCCTGGTGGTGGGGGGGCTGCCATCTTTGCGAGGCGCCACGATGGCAGAGAAGATGATATATGCGCGGAACGAACTTGACGGCCTCCGCGGTTTGCTTATGCTCGAACCGCGAGGCCGTCAAGACATGTATGGCGCACTCCTGACGGCCCCTGCGGATCCGGGAGCTGACTTTGGCCTCATCTTCATGAACACCCAGCAGTACACCACGATGTGTGGGCACGCCGTCATCGGCGCTGCGACTACCGTAGTGGAAACCGGCATGGTCGAAGCCGTCGAGCCGGAGACGACTGTGGTGTTCGACACCCCAGTGGGGCTAGTCCACACCCAGACGCGCATCGAAGAGGGCCGCGTACGTGAGGTCTCTTTCGACAACACACCGGTTTTCGTCTATCAACTGGACGCTCGCCTCTCGGTTCCGGGCCTGGGCGAGCTGCGGGTGGATATCGTTTATAGCGGTGGCTTTTTCGCCCTATGTGAAGCGCAACGGATCGGACTGGAGCTTGTCCCCGCCAACGCTGGAACGCTGGCCGAAGTGGGCACCCGCCTGCGTCACGAAGCCAGCACCCAGCTTTCGGCTCAGCACCCGGAGCTACCTTTTATGAACGTCATTGACGCCGTTGAGTTTCACGGCCCGGTGGAGCGCCAGACAGATGGCAGTCTGCGCGCCCGTAACGCCGCTATCTTCGGCGAACGCACCATAGACCGCTCTCCCTGCGGCACCGGTACCTGTGCCAGGATGGCTGTGCTACATGCCAGGGGGGAATTGGAAATCGGCCAGCGGTTCGTCAGCGAGAGTATCATCGGCACTCGTTTCATCGGTCAGATAGTTGGGGAGGCCCGCGTGGGCGAATACCGGGCCATCGTCCCCCGGGTGGCTGGACGGGCCTACCTGACCGGGTTCCACCAATTCGTCCTTGATCCTGATGACCCCTTTCCACACGGCTTCTCCCTGACCCGCTTTGATTGCGAAAAGGAGCCACTACCATCCACTTGTTGGCACAGCTAGTATCGTAACTGTCTAGCGAAGCTTCGTCTCCGCCACTCGTCGCTGGACTATCTCAGCCCGGAGGCCTGTGAGCAGCTCTATCACCAACGGCATGGATTTCGCTTAACTCCCTGTCCACAAAAGTAGGGGAAGGTCTTTGAGGCGAAGCCTCGCTAGACGCTTACCACGCCAGAACACACTGACGGACGCAAGCTGCTGGCCAATTTCCTCAGACTGGGAGAAATATATATGGAAAGGTTGCCCGTTTTGCTTTCGATTCCGCATAGCGGAACGAAGGTTCCTGAAGAATTGAAGGATCGCATTTGCCTCGAACAAGTAGATATTTGGGACGACAGTGATGCATTTTCTCTGGAGGTCTACGATTTGGGCGATCGCGTCGCCCACGTGGTCAGCACAGATATTGCCCGCGCTTTTGTAGATATGAATCGCGCCCCTGATGATCTGCCGCCGAAAAATCCGGACGGTGTGATAAAGAGCCACACTTGCTATCGGCGTGTTGTTTACAGGACGGGTCTGGAGCCCGATGAATCGCTCATCAGGAGACTATTGGGAAAATATCACCAACCGTATCATCAACGCATTCGAGATGCTCTTGCTGAGAGCAACTCGCCAAGAATAGAGTTAGGATTGGATTGCCATTCGATGTCAGCTCTTGGACCTGACGTCGCGCCCGATCCAGGCAAAAAGCGGCCGATGCTGTGTCTGGGAAATGTGCATGGCAGAACCTGTCCACAGGAAATGATTGGCCGATTGGCGGATTGCTTTGGGCAGGCGTTTGGCTTCAAGACATCGGAAGTGACGCAGAATCAGCCTTTTGCCGGTGCGTACACCACCCGAGCTTCTGGCGGGAATCCGATTCCGTGGATTCAGGTGGAAATGAATCAGGCCCTGTATCTTGAGCCACGTCATTCTGACCGTGAAATTCTGAGAAGCGATCAAACGCGCCTGCAGGAAGTCAATAGGAGATTTGAACAAACTCTGCGTCTGTTCTTTGCTCAAGATTGGAGGAGATGAGGGGAGACTCTTCGCTCCGCAAGCTCCGCTCAGAGTGACAGCGTGTTCTTAGTAGGGAGCAGAAACATTCCACCCTCACCCTAACCCTCTCCCTGGCAGGGAGAGGGGACTTGCTCCCTCTCCCCTTTGGGGAGAGGGCAGGGGTGAGGGGAGGTCAATGTCCTTCCCTGATGAGTGGCGCGAAGCGCCACGCGCGGCTCGTAGAGAAACGACTTCCCTACCAAATGCATTGAGCCACCCACAATTTGGAGACAGACTATGGAAAGGACACGGCGACCCAAGCCCAGAATCGGCTATTTCGGCAGTGGCTTGGCGGCCTATTGGCCCCAGTTCCCCCGCGTTAAGCCAGCGGTCCTGGATACTATGGAGCGCCACGCGACCAAGCTGGAGGACATGGGCTGCGAGGTCGTGCGTGGAGGGCTGGTCGATCGCGCCGAGCGCGGCGTCGAGGTTGGCGATCTCTTTGCGCGAGAAGGCGTCGACCTGATCATTGGCGAGATCATGACCTATACCGCGTCCCACATGTTGGTGCCTATCGCGCAGCGCAACATCGCTCCGTACCTCACCCTGGCCCTGCAGATGGTGCGCACGGTTCCTTATGAGCAGGTGGGGACGGAGGATATGACGTTGATCGGCTCGGTGATGATGGCGCCCGAGGTTTCGTGTGCCTTTCAGCGCTGCGGCCTGCCCTTCCATTGCATAGTGGGCGGTGACTTTCAGGATAAAGTGTGGGTGCAGGTACAAGAGTGGGTCGAGGCAGCAGCGACCAAGCGGGCGCTGATGAACAGCCGCCTGGGCTATCTCGGCCATTACTACCCCGGCATGCTGGACATGTACACCGATTTCACCATGCACCAGGGCGGGCTTGGTGCCCACGTCGAGATCCTGGAGATGTGCGACCTGGCGCACCGGGTGGCGCAAGTGACCGAAAGCGAGATAGACGCTAAGGTCGAGGAAGCACGCCAAATGTTCCTCATGCCCCCGCCGGGGTACGACAGCATCACGGAGAAGGTGTCGCCGGAGGAGTTGCGTTGGGCAGCCCAGGTGGCCTGCGCGGAAGACCAGTTGATCGCTGATTTTGCCCTGGACGGCCTGGCGTATTATTATCGGGGCTGGGACGACAACGAGTACGAGCGCATCGCGGCAGCCATGATCCTGGGGAATTCGCTGGCCACCGCGCGGGGCATTCCGTGCGCTGGGGAGGCAGATCTCAAGACGTGCGTGGCCATGTTCATTCTGGAGCATTTCAACGCCGGAGGTTCCTTTTGCGAGCTGTACCTGCTCGATTTTGAAGAGGGCTTTGTGCTGGCCGGACACGACGGCCCGGGGCACGTGGGCATCGGCGACAAAAAACCGATTTTGCGCGGCATGAAGCTCTTTCACGGCAAGGCGGGGCGCGGCGTCTCGGTCGAGTTCAACGTCAAGAATGGCCCGGTTACCTTGCTGGGCGTGACGCAGACGAGAGACGGCCGGTTCAAGTTCGTCGCCGCGCAGGGCGAGTCAATACCGGGGCCCATCCTGCAGATCGGCAACACGAACACGCGCGTGCAGTTTGGCGATATGCAGCCCGAAGAGTTCGTCCAGGCCTGGGCCGAGACCGGCTCTACCCATCACTTTGCGCTCGGCGTGGGACACCAATTGGGCAAAATCGAAAAGCTGGCCAGATTGTTGGATATTGAGCTGGCGGTGGTGCACCGATAGAATGGGTGTCTTGAAACGGTAGGAAACGATATGCTTTTTGATCCCTTTACCATCAACGGTAAACTCGAGCTTCACAACCGCATCGTCCTGGTGCCACTTTGGCTGGTCTGGGATGGACGCAGCGCCGAGTTCCGAGCCTTCTATGTGCGTCGCGCCGAAGGTGGGGCGGGTCTCGTCATTGCTCCCCAGTCTACCCCAGGCGAGCTGGATGATTGGGCTGATCCCGACTTTGGCTCCGCCTTCCGCCCGTTCGTCGAGGGCTGCCACACGGCAGGGGCCAAGGTCGCCCTCCAGGTCTTTCCCGGATCAGACGCTGTGGATGAACTTGCGGCTGAACAACTGGCTACCCTTCCACAGAGGTTCGCCCGGGCTGCCATAGGTATTCGATCCGCTGGCTTCGATGCCCTGGACATCCACGGCACCCATCATTCGCTCCTGATGAGCCTTCTCTCCCCCCTCCAGAACCACCGTGGGGACAGATTCGGCGGTGCTCCGGAGAATCGCTGGCGGGTGCAGATCGAGATAGTGGAGGCCATTCGTGCCGCGGCGGGTGATGACTTTCCCATACTCTTCCGCTTCAGCGCCACAGATTTCGTGCCTGGTGGAGTGGATCTATCGCTGACGATCCCCTACGCCCAGGCACTGGAGGCGGCCGGGGTGGATTGCATGGATGTGTCGGCTGGCACTGCCGACTCGCCGCCGAACAGCGCCCACCCGAACGTGGCCCAGCCCGAGGGATGCTTTGCCGACCTGGCGGCAGCGATCCGCTCAACCGTAGAGGTTCCCGTCATCGCCGTGGGCAAGATCGCTACCCGAGCGACGGCCGAGTCCATCCTGCAGAAGGGCAAGGCCGACCTAGTGGCGGTGGGCCGCCCCCTCATCGCTGACCCCGACTGGCCGAGCAAGCTGGCCGAGGGGCGCGACGAGGAGATCGTGCCCTGTCTGTGGGAAAACATCGGCTGCCTGCGCGATTCGATTCACCAGGATCTGCCAATTCGCTGCATCCAGAACCCCGACGTGGGGTTCGAGCATGAGATTAAAAGAAGTGCTCAATTGGCGTCTAGACATATCTGACCACAGGAGATCTCTGACCATGAGTGCGCCGAGCAAAGCGTACTGTTTCTTGATGGTGCAAGTCCATCTT
>CAYWWC010000277.1:0-5669 GCA_964461615.1 uncultured Anaerolineae bacterium | reverse complement strand
GCATGTCCGGTGGTGTGGGAGGGGGGCGGGCTTAGCCCGTCCCCCTATCCCGATTCCCCATCGGACAGATTTGATAGTTTTTGACAGAGATGTTGTGTTATACTTTCCATGGTTAAAGCCCGTGGCGGGCTTTTTTTGTGATCTTGCACCGAAAGGGATAGATGAACAAGTCCTCCCGTCTGCCTGGGTTCTATAAGCTGAGCGTAGAGGAACGAGCGGCCATCGTCGCAGAACTGGCCGGACTGACGAGCAGCGAGAAGGCGATCCTGGCAAGCAAAGGCTTGAGTCCAGCCCAAGCCGATCAGATGATCGAGAACGTGGTGGGCATCCACGCCCTGCCCCTGGGGATAGCCGTCAACTTCCTCATCAACGGCCAGGACTATCTCATCCCCATGGCCATCGAAGAACCCTCCGTTGTGGCCGGGGCGAGCTTCACCGCCCGGCTGGTGCGTGAAGGCGGCGGATTCAGCACCAGCAGCGACGAGCCGGTGATGATCGGCCAGATACAGGTGCTGGACGTCGCCGATCCTCAGGCGGCCCGCTCCAAGCTTCTGGCCCACAAAAACCGTCTGCTCCAGTTGGCTGACCAGACCGATCCCCTGATCGTCAGCCTGGGTGGTGGAGCCCGCGACCTGATCGTGCGCGTGATCAAGGACAGCATCGTTGGCCCAATGGTGGTCGTTCACCTGCTATTCGACTGCCGCGATGCCATGGGAGCCAACACGGTGAACACCGCCTGCGAGGCCCTGGCCCCAGAAGTGGAAAACATCACCGGCGGACGGGTGGTGCTCCGCATCCTCTCCAACCTCGCCGACCGACGCCTGGCCCGCGCCACATGTTCCATTCCACCAAACGTATTGACCTTCCAGGCGTTCACGGGCCAGACGGTGGCGAAGCGCATCGTTGAGGCCTATGCCCTGGCTGCCAACGATCCCTACCGAGCCGCCACCCACAACAAGGGCATCATGAACGGTATTGACGCCGTAGCCATAGCCACAGGTCAGGACTGGCGCGCTATTGAGGCAGGGGCCCATGCCTACGCTGCCCGCAGCGGGCGCTACACTTCCCTCTCGCACTGGAGCGTGGACGCCGCCGGGAACCTGGTAGGCACGCTGGAACTGCCCCTGGCCGTGGGCATCGTTGGCGGGGCCAGCCGCGTGCATCCCACAGCCAAGGTAGCGCTGAAGGTCCTGGGCGTGAAGACTGCGCAGGAACTGGCCGAGGTCATGGCCGCCGTAGGGCTGGCTCAAAACCTGGCTGCCCTGCGAGCCTTGGCCACCGAAGGGATTCAGCGGGGCCACATGCAATTGCACGCTCGTCAGGTGGCCATCGCCGCTGGGGCCACGGGTGATCTGGTGGAGACAATCGCCGGCCGCCTGGTAGCGGAGCGAAAGATCCGCCTCGACCGAGCCCAGGAGCTGGTGCAGGAGTTGGAGGCTGGAGGTTAGAGGTTGGAGGTTGGAGGTTGGAAATCGGAGATTGGATATTAGAGATCGGAGAGACATTTCATCATTGGAGGCCTAACATTTGACTGAAGATTCTCTGTTGCTGAAGCCAGACCGTGAGGTTGGCATCGTTGGCTATGGGGCCTACGTGCCCCGCTACAGGCTGCCTGCTTCTGAGGTGTCCAGGGTTTGGAAAGAGGGCCAGGAGCCTCCACCCATCAAGGAGAAAGCCGTGCCCGGCCTTGATGAGGACGTGGTCACCATGTCCATTGAGGCGGCTCGCAATGCCCTGAAGCGAGCGGCGGTAGAGCCCAAGTTGATCCGCGCCGTCTGGGTGGGGAGCGAGTCCCACCCCTACGCTGTCAAGCCCACCTCGACCATCGTGGCCGAGGCCATTGGAGCTGCGCCCAGTACTCAGGCAGCGGACTGGGAGTTCGCCTGCAAGGCCGGCACCGAGGCTCTCCAGGCAGCCATCGGCTTTGTCGGCTCTGGCATGGCGCGCTACGCCCTCTGCATTGGCATGGATTCCGCCCAGGGGCGGCCGGGCGACGCCCTGGAGTACACCACGGGAGCAGGGGGAGCGGCCTACATCATCGGCCCCAAGGAGCAAAGCCTGGCCTACATAGAAGCGTCCTATTCTTACGTCACCGACACGCCAGACTTCTTCCGCCGGCCTGGCCAGCACTATCCCCAGCACGGGCACCGATTCACCGGCGAGCCCGCCTACTTCAAACACACTCTAGCTGCGGGACGGCAACTAATGGAGGAGCTGGGCTACGAGGCGGGAGATTTCGCCTACGCCGTCTTCCACCAACCCAACGCCAAGTTCCCCCTCAAAGCGGGCAAGGCCCTGGGCTTCAGCAAGGAACAGATGGAAGCGGGGCTTCTGGTAAATGTGACGGGCAACACCTATGCGGGCTCTTCCCTGCTGGGTCTGGCGAGCGCCCTTGACGAGGCCGTTCCAGGAGATAGAGTGCTGCTGGTCTCCTTCGGCTCTGGGGCTGGCAGCGATGCCTTCTCCCTGGTCGTCACTGACCTCATTGAAAAGAGGAGGAAGAGGGCCCCCCTCACCCAGGACTACGTCGCCCGCAAGAAATACATTGACTATGCTGTTTACACCAGGTTCAAGGGGAAACTGGTGATGCACTGAATGACCGTGAAACGTAGAACGTGAAATGTGAAACGTAAGACGGAAAACGTAAGACATCAAACGTGAAACGTCAAGATGAACTTGCAAGGAGGATGATAACGTGAGAGATGTGAGCATTGTTGGAATCGGCCAGACCAAAGTGGGCGAGCACTGGGAGCAATCGCTGCGCGATCTTGCTGTTGAGTCTCTGTGGGCGGCTATGGCTGATGCAGGAGTCGAAGAGGCTGATGCCCTTTATGTGGGCAACATGTTGGGGGGGCAGTTCGTGGGTCAGGAGCACCTGGGAACGCTGATCGCCGACTTCGCAGGGTTGCGGGGCACCGAAGCTTTCAGAGTCGAGGCGGCCTGCTGTTCCGGGGCCGCAGCGTTGCGCCAGGGCTATCTCGCCGTAGCCAGTGGCCTCCACGATATCGTCGTGGTGACCGGCGTGGAGAAGATGACGGACGCCCTGGGCTGTGTCACCTCTGCTGGCCTGGCCACAGCAGCCGATGGAGACTACGAGGCCAGTCAGGGTCTCTCGCTGGTGGCCGTCCACGCCCTTCTGATGCGGCGCTACATGTACGAGTACGGGGCGGTTAACACCGACTTTGCCGGGTTCGCCGTCAATGCACACCAGAACGCGGTGGGCAATCCCTACGCCATGTTCCGCCGCCCCATCTCGAAGGATGCCTTCGAACGGGCTCGCATGGTGGCTGATCCCATCAACCTGTTGGATTCCGCACCCGTGGCCGACGGCTCAGCCACGCTGGTGCTCTGCCCAACGGAGCGGGCGAGGGAGTTCAACGAACGGCCCATCAGAGTGGCGGCCTCAGCAGTAGCCACCGATTCCGTTGCTCTGCACGACCGGCGTGACCCCCTCTTCCTGGAATCCGCCCACTTGTCGTCCCAGAGAGCCTATCAGCAAGCTAAGGTCGGCCCCGACGATATTGACGTCTTCGAATTGCACGACGCTTTCACCATCATAAGCGCTCTCTCCTTGGAAGCCTGTGGCTTTGCCGAGCGGGGAAAGGGTTACAAACTGGGCCAGAATGGCAACATCACCATCGAAGGCCCCACACCCATTTGCACCATGGGCGGCCTGAAGGCGCGGGGCAATCCAGTGGGGGCCACCGGCGTATATCAAGTGCTAGAGGTGGTCGAGCAACTGCGCGGCCAGGCAGGCCCCAATCAGGTAAAAGACCCCCGCCTGGGCATGGCCCAGAACATCGGCGGCAGCGGGGCCACAGCCATCACGCACATCCTGGAAGCGATGGACTGAATCTGAAGATTGGAAGTTAGAAGTTGGAGGTAGGCGAACAACTATGGACATGCCGCGACACTGGCGTCTGAAGGAACAACGATACAATTTGGTGGGCACAGAATGTCTGGCCTGTGAGGCCAAGCAATTTCCACCTCGTCCCGTGTGCCCAGACTGCAATTCCAGGGAAGTGCAGCCCTTCGCCTTCAGCGGCCAGGGCGAGATATACTCCTACTCGACCCTCTTCCAGGCCCCGCTTGGCTACGAGGGATTCATTCCTTACACTGTAGCATTGATCAAGCTGAAAGAAGGCCCTCTGGTATCAGCCCAGTTGACGGACACGGACAACGACGAAGCCCAAGTGGGCATGAAGGTTGAGATGGTCACGCGGAAGCTGAGAGAGTACGGTGAGGATGGGGTGATTGTTTATGGGTATAAGTTTCGCCAGCCGGTTGGTGATGTTTTGGAGACAGAGGGAGATTAGATTTCCCGTCGCGCAAGTACCTCGGCAGCACGGAAAGCAAGCAATATGGGGAAAGCATGCAACAGGACAGGTAATCCACCTGTCCTGTTTGATTTTACGGCCCTGCTGCCGACGTCACTTGGCGTCGACACGCGGAGGACGTCCGACCAGCCAACGCAACGCGAATGGCAGGATACCAAACACCATGATCTGACGCACCATGTGCAGCGAGGCCACGAGACGGACGTCGCCGCCCAGGTCGCCAGCTATGGCGGCCATCCCACTGGCTCCACCGGGCATACAGCCCAACAGAATCGTGATCATGGAGAGGTCTGCTGGGGCAAAACGGGAAAGCGACCAGCCGAGGCCAAAGCCCGCTGCGATCAGGGTGAGAATCGCACCCATGGCCGGGATCAGCGCCCTCCGAATTCGCCATAGCATGTCGCGCTCAACTGATGAGCCAATGCTAACGCCAAGCAACAACAAGGCTACTGGGCGAAAGCCTTCGGGGAGCGGCTCAGGATCGGCAACCAAAAGGCTGAAGATGCCCGTAGCGAACATTGCACCCAACAATGAGCCGCCGGGCATTTTTGTGTATTTGGCCACCAGGCCGCCTGCAGTACCAACGAGCAGCACAATGATTATCCGATCCATTATAAACCCTCTATGAGAAGACCAAGCGCAGGAGGAGAGGCACCAGAATCACCACACTGACCAAGCGCAAGAACTGCAATGTAACCACAACACGGCTATCAGCGCCGACTTCTTGAGCTACGGCCGTCATCTCAGGCAGGCCTCCAGGCGTAAGGCTGAACAGAGCCGTTGGAACATCGAGTCCAGCGATTTTGGACAGCACCCATCCTAAGGCTAATCCCATAGCAATGAGGGCGAGCATGGCAACTGCCGTTGGCAGCAATAGACTGCCCAGTTGCGCGAGCACCTGGCGGTCGAACGTAGCGCCGATAAATGTGCCCACCAGGATCTTGCCGATCTCTCCGTATATCCGCGGCGCCGTACCCAGGTTGAGAAAGACCAACCTGGAGATACCTACGGTCACCATGGCTCCAATCATGAAACCGGCGGGGATGTGCAGGTTGATGGCAATCAGGCCACCAATCAGGCCAATGGCCAAAAGCTTTGATGCGTTCTCCATTCTCTCCAGCCACCTTTCTAGAGCTTCGCTGTTTGGATCAGACAGTCAGTTAATCAGCGCATTTTACTACCAAGCGATGTCTTTGTCAAACTGCGTGCTTGCGCATCAAGTGCGCGATTGGATTCGCTGCGCAAGCCCAGGATTTGACAAGCCAAAGGAATTATTATATACGCCTGATGTGGAATTATATGACTAGCCCGAGACAGTTGTGAAGGTCAGAA
>CAYWWC010000276.1:0-5680 GCA_964461615.1 uncultured Anaerolineae bacterium | reverse complement strand
ACGGTTCTGTGAGGGGCATTAAAATCGAAAGGAGATTAAGATGTCTACTCGACACGATTTTATAACCCAGTACTGCATTTTGACCTAAATTCAGTACTGGGTTATAATACCTCATAAATAGGACATTCATGGAGATACAAGCGGCCGTTGCCAAAGTGCATAAATACGCCACCAGCGAAAGCGGCGATACCCTGGAGACAATCGAGCGGCCCCACGGCGGGCTCTCCGTGGTGCTGGCCGACGGGCAACGCTCGGGCAGGGCAGCCAAGACTATCAGCAACCTGGTGGCTCGCAAGGCCATCTCGCTTCTGGCCGAGGGGGTTCGAGACGGCGCGGCAGCCCGAGCGGCTCACGATTATCTATACGCCAATCGTGGGGGCAAGGTCCTGGCCACTCTAAATATCGTCTCGGTAGATTTGGTCACCAAAACTGTGGTCATCTCACGGAATAGCCATTGCCCAGTCATCGTCGCCGATCATCACGGGGCGCGGGCTCTGGATGCGCCCAGTCAGCCGGTGGGCATCTACCCTGGGACCAAACCCGTCATCACCGAGTTGCCCATTGTCCCTCACACCTGGCTGGTAGTTTTCACCGATGGGGTGCTGGCCGCCGGAGATCGCTATGGGGAACAGCTGGATATGGTTCAGTTTGTCACCGATTTCCTGGCCAGCGGGAAAACGGATGCTCGGGCTCTGGCCGACGCTATTCTGGAACGGGCCGTGGAACTGGATCGGGGGCGGCCATCGGATGACGTAAGCGTTCTGGTGATAGCCATCGTGCCCAGGGTGCGAGAGGACAATGTGCGGCGGATGGCGATTAGCTTCCCAATTGACAAATTGGGCAAAAAGTGACATAATAGGCTTACCACACGGGCGGGGTAACGCTCTGAAAAGAGAGAAACATGGGATTAGAAAAAGAAGCTGTGCTAAAGCGGATCGCGGAAGCGGGCGGGGCGGAGGGGCTCGATCTGTCGGGCCAACGCCTGGCGGGTATTGACCTCAGTGGATTCGATCTGCATGGTGTCATCTTGGCCAGGGCCGACCTTCAGAAAGCCGATCTGCGGGGGGTGAATCTGCGGGGGGCAAACCTCTCTCGGGTTGTTCTGCAGGGGGCTGATCTTCGTTGGGCTGATCTTACCCACGCGGACCTGCGCTGGGCGGACATGAGGAATGCCAACCTGCAAGGGGCGAAGCTCGACGGCGCCAGAATGGAAGGCGCTGACCTGGCAGGGGCGGATCTCATGGTAATGGAGTTGACCGAGGCAGCGAGGGGAGAGGAGCCACCTCTCATTTCTCCTCAGCGGAGGTCGGGAGTATTGACTACCCTGGCTGTCGTGATATTTGCCCTGGCTCTGGCAGACCTGGTTTGCGTGTGGGGATGGCTCTACCAAGCCGCTTACTTCGACGAGTTTGGCCTCTCGTGGGGCTTCGATCTCAACCTGCTGTCTCTGGATTACCTCCTTGGGGGCGCACAGGTGCTCGGGATTAGCCTGGGATCTCTGCTGCCATTACTCGTGCTTGTCCTGTATGTTATTTTGATGGTGGGCGTCGTCGCCTTTATATTCCTGGTGTTTGCCTATCTTAGCAACCGCGTCGCCTCGAAATCAGAGGGCTCTTGGATTCGCCGGAGTGTCATAGCGATACTGCTTTTGGTCTCCCTGGCCGGTTTAGCCCTGATCTTCCCCAGCCTCATCTCCTTTGGTGGCTGGCTTATCAGGGAGGTGATCCCTGCAAGAGAAGGTTTTCGGGTCCTCAAAGAATTCCTCTTTGATTCCTCTATCATCGAGAAGACGCTCTTTGTCGCTTTCTTGGCGGTTCTTCTGCTTCCCTTATGGGTTCTCTACCGCCTTCTCTGCCAGGGGTTGCAGAAGGCAAAGCCCCCGTTTCCCTGGCTGGAGGATGTCCTGCTCGGGAGTGGAAACGGCGCTTTCCTGAAGAGGACTAGCATTTTCGGTCAATTCCACCCCCTGACGCCCTGGGAACGGCGCTTGGGCACGCTGGCAGTGGTGGTCATTCTCATCGCTATTCCCACCTTTCTGACTCAGGCTGGGGGGCTGCGTGCCCAGGATGACATGTGTGACGGAGGCTCTCTTACTCCAATCAGCCTCTACGAGAAGGGGTTGCTGGAAATAGCCTCGCTACAAACAACAGAGGAAGCAGAGGAGCAGTTCTGCTTGCGGCTTCTGCTGGCTAGAGATGGCAATTACTACGTGTTCCATCCTCACCAGACCCACGATGTCGAGGGGAGGTGGAAACCCAGTGTGTATGAAATCCCCGCCAAGCAAGTAGATCTCATCAAGCTGGAAGAGAGGGCGGGTTGTTTGACGTGTCTTGATGATGTCCCCCCCGAAGAGGAGCCGCCTATGATCATCTCCGTGGCGGCTGTCAGTACGCCGACGCCGACTGAGATACCGCCTGAGGCCCCTACCGCCACGCTCATGCCTGAGACGCCTACCGCCACGCCCATACCTGAGGCGCCCACCGCCACGTCCATACCTGAGGCGCCTACTGCCACGTCCATACCTGAGGCGCCTACCGCCACGCCCATGCCTGAGGCGCCTACCGCCACGCCCATGCCAGTGCCACCCACCGCTACGCTCACGCCTGAGGCGGCCATCGCCACGGTCACCCCTGTGCCGCCGACGAACACACCGCCGCCGACCCCAACGCTTCCCCCACCACCTCCGACGGCAACGAACACGCCGCCCGCAGGACCTACGCCACCAGACCCGGGGTGCAAGGACCAGTATGAGCCTGACGGCATCGTGGGACAGCAAAGGCCTATGGCCTTGGGCGAGACCCAGACTCATAGCTTCTGTCCTGAGGGCGATTTCGACCTGGTGTACTTCCCGGTCAAAAAGGAGCGGTGGTACAATGTCTACACCCACGATCTGACCATGGGCGTGGACACAATGATCTCTGTCGGACTGGTGCCGACAATCGCCCGCTACTGTAATCCCTCCAATTGTGCCAACGACGATATCGCTCCGGGGAACCTGGCTTCGAACATACTCTTCCAGGCCGACGTGGACGGCACCGCCCTGGTATCCATTGACAATCGCTACCAGCATGGCCCTGACAAGACGTACCAGATCACCGTTAAGGAGATCGTGCCCACACCCACAACCACACCGAGCATCACCCCGACGCCGACCGTCACTCCCACGCCGACGAGTACCCCGACACCCACCCACACGCCCACCATCACTACCGTGCCGTCGCCTACCCCAGGCGTCGATCTCTGGGAGCCCAACAATTCCTTCTCGACTGCATTCCCGATAGGATCCGCTGAGACGTACTTCGCCTATATTAACCCGGCGGAGGACGTGGACTGTTTCAAGTTCAAGGTCCAGAACTTGAATCCTATCACGGTGAAGCTAACGATTGATGACCCCGACAGTGTCCGCTGTGCCATTGCTCTATACTTCTACGATGACGACGAGGATGAGTGGAGTGTCCTGAGCGCGGCAGGGAACACGGGAGGCGAGGTGTCTGTTACCATTGTCTACGATCCTGAACAAACAGGGAAGTATGGCGTGAAGGTGGTCGGCATTACAGGTTACTTCGACCCTAGCAAGGCCTACCAATTACGGGTTGCTTTCGACAGAGTTCCGACGGCCACTCCCCCGCCTACTTCGACGCCGACGAGCACTCCTACTCCGACTGACACGCCTACGCCCAGCCCGACACCGACGGTGATAGGGTAAATTGTCTTGCTGGTAGTTTTCGCCGATGGGCGGAGGTCTCCTGTCCAAGCCCCTTTCGTCTCGGTCGGAAGACCTCCAGCGATCAGAGGTAATGGGGTAAATCGCCTTGCTGAGAATCTTCGGTTCAAACGACAGAAAGCAGAGAGGGGGAGCAGAGAAAGTGGGACGTAACTTCTCGAAACTGGCATTGGCTTTGGTGATTTTGGCGACTGTCTTTCTCGCGTCGGAGGGGCGCGTAGCTACAGACCCGGCGGGGACAGCAGCAGGCCGAGTATACGCTTCGCCTGATTGCGCTGTTGGGTGGTGGGAGCAGGGTGACGGCACAGAGGGGCTCGCCATCTACGCCCTGGCGAGCCATCCAAGGAGCCCTAACGTCTACGCGGGCGTTTGGGGAGGAGGGGTCTATCGCGCGATCGGCGGCGCGAATTCCTGGTATCCGACTTCTTTCTGGGGTTCTTTCTTGATCGCTTCCCTGGCCATAGATCCTGTCAGCCCTGCTACCGTCGCCTACGCGGGGACAATAGGAGATGGCATCCGCAGGAGCGCCGATGGCGGCATGAATTGGCCGGCAACAACGGGCCTTGAGGCCCAGGATGTTTGGTCCCTCGCCGTCACTCCCTCCGCCGGCCCCATCCATGCTTACGCTGGCGCTGGAGGGGGAATCTACACTAGCGCTGACGGGACAGACTGGAACCTCGTCGGAGGCACAGAGATTGGCACGGAGAATTTCTACGCCCTGGTCGTTGATCCCCAGGACAGCAGAATCGCTTACGCGGGCACCAAGGCAAAAGGGGTCTATCAGACGACTGATGGTGGTATTTCTTGGACACTGAGCGGCCTGTCCTCAATGACTATTCGAGCCCTGGCTCTCCATCCCGACGACAGCGGAATCATCTATGCTGGCACACAATCCCACGGGATCTTCAAGAGCACCGATGGCGGGGCCTCGTGGCCTGTAAATGGATTGGTGGGGAAGGCTGTCTTGGCTATCGCCATCAACCCTCGCAACCCCGAGTTCATATATGCAGGAACATCCGAGGGTCGTGTTTGGGTAAGTTATAATGGCGGCGGCAGTTGGCATGAAATGCCTGGCCCGGCAGATGACATTAGCTATGTCTATTCGCTGACCCTTTTTACCCCCGAGGGGGAGGACGATTGCCAGGTGCTCTATGCTGGCACCACCGATGGGGTCTGGGCCCGTGCCGTCATGCCGGTTTGCGTCTCTTACCTGCCCCTCGTTTATAAAGGGTACCTGGCGGGGCAATAGGCCCAAAGGTAGCTGATGCGCATTGCTGTGGTAGGCCCTTGTGCCTCAGGAAAGACAGTTTTGGCCGAGCGCCTTCGAAAACTGGGGTACGAGGCTCGCGAGTGTGTTCAGGAACACTCCTACGTGCCGACGATGTGGCAGAAGATCTCCCAGCCGGATGTCCTGGTTTATCTGGACGCCAGCCTCTCCTCTATTGCCGCGCGGCGTTCCGCTGACTGGAGCGAGGAGTACCTGGCCAAACTTAACCGCCGCCTCTCCCACGCCCGCCAGCACTGCGATCTCTACGTTCAAACCGACGGCTTGAGCGAAGAGGAAGTTCTGGAGAGGGCGCTAGATTTCTTGGGAAGTGTAGAGCCATGAACATTGAGGACTTCCGCTTTGGTCGGATTGTGATTGACGGCAAGCCCTACACATCCGATGTCATCGTTTTTCCTGATCGTGTCAAGGATGGCTGGCGGCGAAACGAGGGCCACGAGCTAGGCCCTGTTGATTTGCGGGAGGTCGTTCAAGAGAAAGCAGAAGTGCTGGTGGTGGGCACCGGCAAATCGGGCTTGATGAGAGTGCTGCCGAGAACAGGGAGGTATCTGGAGCAGCAGGGCATCAGGTTGATGGTCGAGAGGACAGTCGAAGCCTGTCAAACCTTCAATCGGCTCTGTCGCTCTGGTGAGAAAGTTGTGGCTGCCCTTCATTTGACCTGTTGAGGCTAA
>CAYWWC010000275.1:0-5718 GCA_964461615.1 uncultured Anaerolineae bacterium | reverse complement strand
AGGAAGAGGTCCCCATCCCCCTCTGGCCGGATGTCCAGGATATCCTGGCAGATCACCACTTAGCCAGCCCCCCTAACCCCCCAACTCTGGAGGGGACGCCATTCTACTCCCCCCAGGGTTGGGGGGGCGGGGGGGACGGCGCTACGCTCAGGCCAGACCTTCTCCGACGCGCCCACGAGGAGAAGCTGGATAAATTCCTCGCCCGGATCCTGCGAGGCATGAGGGAGAAAGGCTTCCAGATGGACGAGAAGGACCGCCAGGGGGTGGGTTGGGAGATAGCCAAGAGGATAATCCGCCTGGGGGTGTTGGATCCATTCCTGGATGAAGAGGGCGTCGAGGAGATCATCGTCCGCAACGGGTTCGTCCAGGTCGAGCGGTTGGGGGAGATATTCGATGAAGGCGACCTGGAATCAGATGACTACTTTAACCTGCTCTCCCGCAAGATCGCCGACATGCAGGGGAAAGGGTTGGGGCGAGCGGATCCCCAGATCAAGCTCGGGCTGCCCGACGGCTCCCGGTTCACGGCGACTATCCCCCCCCTGAGCCAGGAGGGCACGGCCATCAACATCCGGCGTTTCTCCAAGAAGAGGATGTCCTTCGAAGAGCTGCTCGAAAAAGGCAGCATTGATGTGGAGGCCGTAGATTTCCTGACCCAGGTGTCGAAATCCATGCGTTTGAGCGTCGTGTTCGCAGGCCGGCCGGGGGCCGGGAAGACTACCTGGCTCAACGCCTTCTCGCACTACCTGCCCGAGAATGCCCAGGTATCCTGCGTCGAGACCTTCAAGGAGTTGGACCTGCAGGTGGAGCACCCACAGCGACTGCTGGTGGAGGAAGACCCAGAGGCGATGGGCCAGGCGATAAATACCGTTATCTTGAGGATGCGCCCTGACGTGCTCATGATCGGCGAGATCGTCTCCAAGGAGGCCATGCAATACATCAGCGCCTTGAACCTCGGCATCGTGACCCACACCACCACCCATGCCAGAAGCGCCAGGTTCACCTTGACCAGGCTAGAAACCCTATCCAGCGGGGCCGCCACCCTGGAGCAAAGGCAAAGGATATTGGGGGAAGGCATCCTCATCGTCCACCTGGCCAAGGAATGGGATGGGAAAGCAGGGAAATACAATCGTTTCATGAGGGAGCTTTTGGCCGTCACGGGGGTCGCAAGAGTGGGAGAGAGGCTAGAGTATCAACTGCAAACGCTGAAAAAGAGGGATGGGAAAGGGGGCTTCACGCCCCTGACAGGAGGGATGGAGATATGGTCTCAAGGTTGATGATAGGGGCAGCAGTGGCCATCCTGGCCTACCTGGCCGTGGACGAGTTGGCCGGCCGCGGCCGGCCGGCCCTGCGCCGTGGCGAAGGCCGCCTGTCCCCCTGGTTGAACTGGAAAATGCTCATCCCTGTCTTCGTTGCCCTCCTGCTGGCTTTGCTCATGGTCCGGCCAGTGGCCGAAACCCCCGAACCCGAGAAGGCGTCTCCGCCGTTCCTGCTTAGCGCTTACATCGTAGCAGTGGGAGTGTTGGCCAGTTGGTATCAGGTCAAGCGGGCCGAAAGAGTGGGACGGTCCCGGCTGGATAAGCAGATGGCCGACTTAGTCATGGCCTTTCACAGCATCTACCAGTTGCAGCCGACGATCTTCTCCACCCTGGAGGAGGCGCGGAGCAAGGTTGACGAGCCTCTGCGAGGGTGGGTGGCCTCCACGGTGCAGGCCTACCACGCCACCTCCTCGGCCAAGAGAGCTTTTGCCGAGCTGAGGAAAAAGGCGGACAACCCCTACCTCCATCAGTTCGTCTACATCCTGAAGATGAGCGAGGCGGCCGAGCACGAGACGATGCTGGAGGCCCTGGAGGGCCTGGCCGACCAGTTGCGCAGGCACGGGGAGCTGCGGAACAAGACCGAGGCCGCAGTGGGTGCAATCACGGGGCAAACTCAGGTCATCCAGTTGGTTGGCCTGGGACTAATATTCGCCATCTCCGCCTCCGGGCTGCGCAGCGCATATCGTAGCCAGTTTGCTCAATCACTCTTCATCGGCATGGTCTCAGTGGCGGTCATCGCTTCGTACTACATTGATCAAAAGATCCTGCGCCTGAAGGAGAGGGTAACATGATGTATCTTGGTGTCATCATCCTACTAGTCGGCGCCGTTGCCTTGCTCTTCGGCGCCAGCGGCCTAGGCTACGCGGTAGAGAGAGTGTGGCGGTTTCAGCGCCGCCGCCTGGGATGGGGCGTGCAGCGAAAGCGAAGCGGCAGCAAACTCCAATGGTTCGATCGCTTCCAAAGGGAGCGCCGCTTCCAGGCCAGCCTGCCCGAGATCAGAGACTTCGTCGTCAACCTGCGGCTGGTTACATCCATGGGTCAGACGCTGTCGGTAGCCTTGCTGCAGACGGCGGATCACTTTGCCGATAAGAGCATCTTCGGCAAACGGCTGAAGCAGCACGTAGAGTCAAAATTGGTCGCCTCACCCGAGGAGGTGATCAAGGGGTTGGCCAAAGACTTCGAGTCCGACCAGCTTGACGACACGCTACGGAAGCTGGAAGCAGCCAGGGAGGGGAAGGTATCCATTATCCAAGCCTTATCTTTGAGCGTGGCTGCCATAGAAGAGGAAATCAGAGCTGACATCGAACGCGAAATCAATCAAGCCAGCACCAGGCTGATCTTTCCCATGGTGGTGACAGTGTTCGGGCCTGTGCTCGTTCTCGGCCTGTATCCCCTAGCTGTTTCCCTATTAGACTCCCTGCGGTTATAAAGGAGGGTGTATGCTGCTTCATGCAGTTTCGCTACGTGCTCGGACAGAATCTCATTGAAGGAGGGAGGTGATACGGCATGTTACAAGAAATACAGAGGTTCTCGGTTGATGAGAGCGGACAGGGGGCAGATTTGATCGTGGGTATCGTAGTGGCGGTAATCCTTGTCCTCGCCGTCATCGTGTTTTTCAGGGGCGCAATTCTACCTGCGCTTCAGACCGTCGTCGACAAGATAGTGGCTTGCCTACAGTGCGCTCTTGACCCGGCCTGCAACTCCTGCTAGTAAGTAGAATGCGCAAGGGGGACATGGATCCTCATGTCCCCCGCCCCGAATTGATACAAATTATCACTCCTTTTTGAACACAGGAATTCGATAAAAGGTTCAGCGGTGTCAAAACTATTTAAGGAGACAATCACCATGATTCAAGAACTACAGAGTTTCTGGAAAGACGAGACGGGACAAACCTTGATAGAGTATCTCGTGATCATAGTAACGGTGCTCGTGATAATGGTCCCCATTCTTAAGCTGGTTATGGAACAAGTTAAGTGCAACCTCGAGTGTCTGCTGAGCCAGTTGGGGAACTACCTGCCTGGGCCGGGATGCGTGTGTTCGTGACGGCCAGGCATCTCAACGGAGGTGAGCGTCGTGGTAGTGGAAATGCGGAGGCTTCTCAGTGACGAGGCAGGACGAACCATCAGGAAGTGGGCCGTGCTCACATTGATCACTCTTACCTTCACCATCCTGACCTTCATCCTGATCGGCAACGAGCTTGAGCGCTTCCACGATTGGATCGGCAACGAGCTTGAGCGCTTCTACTATACAGACTTTTCTTGTCTACAATGCGCAATGGACCCGAACTGCACGTCATGCTATTAGATCACTGCTGCTAAGGGGCGTCCTCGCCCTGCCTTCGTTCTGGCATACGAGACAGGGCGAGGAGACGCCCCTCAATAGCAAGTTACGTCAAAATCTCGTTGTAGTGCTAGTCCCTAATCCCATAATAATTCATCCGTTAGATTCTAAATCCGTCGTTGTGATCAAGAGAGGATTGTGGATTGTTAGCGATACTGCTTCTCAAATTAGCTATCACAGCCTGGCTCGTGGCGGTGGCCTTCTGGGACCTGCGCACGGCCAGGATTCCCAATCAGTTGACCTTTCCTGCTATGGCAGCCACGGGAGGGTTCCGCCTCTGCCTGGGGCTCTGGGGCCTGGGGCTGCTCCTCCTGCGGGTGGCGAACGGCGGCAGCCCTGCCTGTTACGGATGCATGGCGGCCAATATGCAAGGGATCGAGAACCTGCTATTCACGTTGGTCGCCTGGGCCATCATCTTCGGGGGGTGGAAACTGAACATCATGGGCGGGGGGGACGCGAAGCTCCTCATGGCCTTGTTCGCCCTCTTCCCAACGTACAGTTTCGTCCTCACCTTCTGCCTCACAGTGCTGGCCGCTCTCTTGCCCCTCCTCGCCCTGCAATATCGGGGTAAGCGTCCCCTCGACGCTCTGTGGGAAATGGTGCTCAGGTTGCGAACAAGCTTCTTCCCCACCCGCGAGGAGTTGGAGAAAACGGGCAAGCCGTACGCGTGGGTTTTCTGCCTGCCGGGGGTGATCTACCTATGGTTGCTTTGGTAAGAGACAAAAGGGGCTCTATCCTCATTCAAACCGTCTTCATCCTCCCCATCCTCGTCCTCGTCGTCTTTGGGGGCTTCGAGGTGTGGAAGGTCATGTTGGTTAAGCAATCCCTCACGTCGGGGACATCGGAGGCTGCAAGGTATCTGTCCTTTAACCCCGATCGTAAGGATGAGGCGGAGGAGAACATCATCTACGAGGAACTACTGAACAACGACCTGATAGACGACACCCTTCGTCTAGACCTTGAGATCAGATATTACGACGCTTCAGGCATGCGAATCGGGGACCCGAATATCCTCCCCTGCTGGGCGCTATTCAGCGTGGAGACGGAACTGAGGCTACCCTGGACTATCAACATCCCAGGCATATCCCCGATAATAAATTTATCAATCACCACAGAGCGGCAAGTGGGGAAGATTTTGTGCATCTAGCAGGGAGATGGTGCTTATGAAAGCCTTCATAAGGGGTGAGAGAGGTTCCACTCAAGTCATCGAATTCGTCCTCATCCTCCCCATTCTCGTCCTCATCCTTTACGGCTCCTTCGAGGTGTGGAAGGTTGTGTCCGTCAAGCAATCTCTCGATGCGGCGGTGGGCAGACTGGCGCTGTGTTTGCGCCTCTACCACATGGACGATGATGATAGAAACCGATGCGAGAGCATCGTCCGGATGGAACTGGGAGGGAATAGATTGATGGATGGGGCACCCCTCGAACTCCCGAGATATTACGATGCCTGGGATAGGCAAATTACAGATCCGATTGACCTGCCTTGCAATGCCATATTCACCGTGGAAGGAGAAGTAAGACTGCCCTGGGATGTCCCAATCCTGTCTTCGGGCAACAACATGCACCTGATCAGCAAACACACCAGCTACATCGAATGTAATCCCAGTAGGGAGCTGACGCCATAGGGAGGAGTAAAAATGGTCGCTTTGACAAAGGATGAGAGAGGCGTCACTGTGGTCACGTTTGTCCTGGTATTTCCTATCTTCATACTCGTCATTTTCGGGATGTTCGAGGTGTGGAAGATCATATCCGTCAGGGAATCCCTACATCTAGGGATGAGCAGGGTAGCGGTGTATCTCACTAAGGAGGGGAGGTACCTACCTGACTGGTGGGAGGATTGGGAGGTGGAAGCAGAAATAATAACCCTAGAGATCATCACGCTGGAATTGGCAAATAGCCCCTTCGTGCCCGATGGCGTTGATATTCAGACCGAGGTACGTATAGATGATCCCGACTTGCCGAAATGCGACTGGCTGTTCACTGCTAGAGCGGAGGTCCCGTGGACCGCCGTCATCCCTTATATCCCCTTCGGCGACATGACGTTGGCCGAGCAGACCACGAG
>CAYWWC010000274.1:0-5733 GCA_964461615.1 uncultured Anaerolineae bacterium | reverse complement strand
GAAATCTGGCCTATAGCGTTCACTCCTACATCAGCGCGCTGTATGACACTGGAGTGATAGGAGCCTACGCTGGCGTTGACCCAGAGCACATTAAGGATGCCATCGAAGTTATTCTGGCAGAGTGGAACGAGCTCAGGCAAGAAGAGATACCACTTGACGAGCTGGCCAGAGCTAAGGACTTCACCAAAGGACGATTATTGCTTTCTATGGAAGACAGCTTCAGCGTAGCTCTCTGGTTCGGCTCTCAGGAGATACTCTTCTCCAAGATGCTAACGTACGGGGAAGCAATAGAGGCAATCGAAGCCATAACCACAGCCGACATTCGGAGGGTAGCGCAAACGCTTTTCCTGGAGGAGAAGCTGAACCTGGCTGTGGTGGGCCCCTTCAACAGCGAGGATGGGTTCAGGGGATCGCTTGAGTTGTGATGGCTGCCCTGAACTCAATGATCCCCCCCAGCAACTTATGCACCTCACATCGGCGGGCCGAGTTGAAAAGGATCTTCCTCTCGCGCTCGGTCAGGCCGGAGCCCAGGTCAATGGCAGTGACGAAGGTAGTTTTCTGCTGATGACCGTCCTCTTCTATGCGGGTTTCCGCTTGGACTTCCAGCCTATCAAGGATCATGCCCTTGTGAGCCGCGACCGCAGCCATGGTCAGCACCATTCAAGCCCCCAGCGACGCGGCGATCAGCTCGATGGGACAGTATCCCGCCCCCTCATGCCCGATGTTGACCCGCTGATCAACGACGAAGGTCCGCCCCCCCGACGACTCCACCACCGCCCGTTCATCCCCAGCATAGGTCACTGTGATGACGTTGCCCCCCCTCATCAGTCCCCCCCAACTCTGGGGGGGGAGTTCCAACACGCTCATAGGGCCTCCTGACCCGCCAGCACCCTGGCGAAGTCGGACGGCGTCACCCCCGGCGATTCGATCCCCTCTCGGCGATAGAACTCAGCGATGGTTGACTCTACTGCGCTCGGCTTCACTCCGGCCAGGGCTGTCTCCAATGATTCTAACTTATCGGCTGGGTAGAAGAAGAAATCGCCGCTCAGGGACACCTCGGCGATGCGCCCCTCTTTTGTCTCCACAATGGCTCTGATCAACCCGCCGGGAGCCTTATGCACCCGCTGAGACACCTCCACCCCGGCGGCGATCTTAACCTGCCATTCCTCGCGCCGCTTACCCCGCTTGTACAGCCACTCGTCGGTGGTATGAGTCTGCTCGAGCTCGGCCACCGTGTTGTAGACGGCAGGCGGCAGCTCAGCTCGCTCCAGCGGCCCCAGCACCGCCTCGTAGTTGGCAACCAGACTAGCCTCGATCTCTTCTAGCGGCGGCACTGCCCCCAGTTCCCGCCTGACGGTAGACAGATTCTCACGCAGGCTCTTGTGCACCTTGTCGCGATACTTCTCATCGGGCACTCTGAGAACACGAACCATGGTCTCGTAATCAAAGTCCATGATGATATTGCCCACCAGTATCAGGTAGTCCCCGATCTCGGCAGCGCCGTTGCCGGAGATCTTCCGCCCCTCGTCGGTGATGATGTCGTTGACGGGCTTGTAATTAGCTGGAATGCCCATCTGACGATAGACATTGGCCGCTGGCTCCAAGAGCGTGCGATAGAAAGCTCCCTTGTCTGATGGGGCCAGAGGGTTATTCTTGTGCAGCACCAACTGATAGAAGAGCTGATGGCCATCCAGGTAGACCGCTCCGCCGCCCACCTCGCGCCGAAACACGGGTATGTCGTGAGCGCGACAGTAATCAAGGTCTACCTCCTGCTCCACGTCTTGGTGGTAACCGATGCAAACATAAGGCTCAGCGGGGGCCAGGAGAACCAGGCCCTCCATGTCCAGTCGCGGCAGGGCGTGGTAAATGAGTTGTGATTCGCGCCACGGCACGTGGCCCAGATTGTATAACTTCATCTTCTTCTTTCCCTCCTGAACTGGCAGCAGGTAGCCACCAATAACGAGCATGCCACGCCTCGCTCACTGTTGATGGCTACCTGCTGCTTGGTATTTTGCTAATTCGGCTTGCTCTGTTTAGATGAACAGCGTGACTTCAGACTCGGCCGCATGCTTCATGTATGTGGCTACCCCCACCACATCCTCGACCGCATCAATGAGATTATCCTTGGTGACCTCCATCACATCCATGCTCATCTTGCAGGCCAAGAGCTTGACGTCGAGGTCAATTGCAAGCTCAAGCAACTCGTCCAGCCTCGTAACCCCCTTGTCTCGCATCATCTTCTTGAACATCCAGCGGCCGATCCCGCCGAAGTTGAACTTGGACGGGCCGATACGGTTGATCCCGCCCCGGTTCATGACGCCCATCATGCGCCCTAACACCCCTTCGCCAGCGATGTTCCCCTTCTTAACAGCGTTCAAGCCCCAGAAGGTGAAGAACAAGGTCGTATCCATCCCAGCGGCGGCCGCCCCCGTAGCCATGATAAGGGCGGCAAACACCTTGTCCATGTCGCCACTGAAGACAACTATCGTTGCTTTCTTGTTGTCGCTCATGATAATGCTCTCCTCCTACTAGCTAGCCTGTCTTCTTGACAAGGTACTTGGTGTAGTCGCCAGCGTCCTCCTCGCCAAGGAACTCGTTGCCCGTCTGTTCACACCAGGCGGGTACATCGGCGTGAGCGCCATCGTCGTCGGACCAAATCTCCAGAACCTGGCCAACTTCCATCTTCCTCATGTTCTTGGCCATATAGGCGATTGGTATGGGACACAGTTGTCCCCGCGAATCTTGAAGCAAATCCCTTTCCATGACATATCTCCTTTGATTTATTTGTGATATCCTACCACTCGTCGCTCCGGCTTTAGAGCCAGGGCACGACATCGTGCTCTTCTACCAAGGCTACGAACCCGTCGTAGTCTATGACCTTTACCCCCTCAATGCACCGCTGCAAGCCTCTAGCCTCCAGGTCGGCCTTCAGAGCATAGATGGGATGGACCTGCAACGCATCCGTGACCAGTGACTCGGCCTTGGTCCCTGGGGTCACAGCGAAAACCCCATCCTCGTACAGGAGAATAGGCTCCTCGGATGGGGCAATACGCAGGCAAGTCTCCAGATTGCTGTGCATCAGTGGCGATTTGTTGACCATGTACAACATTGACATATCCTCCTCAGCTCAGAATGGCAGCACGCTGCCGCTCTCGGCCAGCAGTCTGGCGACAGCATCCCCATCTACGACCTCCACATCCATCACCAGGTCGTCCGGGGTGAGTCCTCGTTCAGCCAGCGAGTGATCGTGCACGTAGAACTTCGTGATCCCGAAGTCGGGCAGCATGGGGAACCCATCGCCCAGCGGCTTCATGTCCAGCCCGGAGGGATCCTGCCCCTTGGCCAGGGCGTATACTCCGTCGTCCACGAAGATCACGCTCACATCCATCTCGAACACCCCGACACCCATTATCGAACGGAAGCCCTCGGCGGTGTAAACACTCCCGTAGGGAGCCTGGCGCATCAACACGGCTACTTGGTTGCTCATAGTCGCTCCTTAATCCCCAAAAGTGATGAACCGGTCGGCGGTCTGCAGATACTCGACCAGAGAGCCCAGTCCTGAGAGTCTGACATTATCCACCCTCAGGTCCCTGGTAAAGCCACGGAACTTGGCGCAGGCGGTGCAGGCCACAATGTCAATCCCTTGCGCTCCCAACTCGTCCCACATCTGAGCGATATTGCGCTCACCTGGCGGCTTGATGAAACGGTTGGCATTGTTGACGGCGTCGGTGTAAAGGAAGACACCCACGATCTCGTGCCCCCTGGCCAACGCCGCCTTGACGAACTGATAGGCTGAATCAGCCCCCTGATGTTGGTATGGTCCGTCGAGGACCAAGACGCCAATCTTCATAACACAGAACCTTCCTCTTTGAGTATTCCGGCTTTATACTGCTCCACCGCCTGGCCGACAGTGAGGCCCTTCCCGCCGGTAACGACCTCAATGCCCAGTATCCACAGCGCCTGGCAGCACCCCGGCGCAAGGGCTGGGGCGATCACCGCCCCTGTGCCTTTCTCGACCAGGGCGCGGATCATCTCTCGTCGAACCTTCTGCTCAGGCCCGGTTGGTTCCACCTGGATAGACTCGCAGCTCATGGTGTTTGGCTCTACCACGACGAAGCGCGTCGCCAGGCCAAACTCCATCCCCACTGGCGCAGCCAGGTCGTCGCCAAAAGCAGCCACAGCGATCTTCGGCGGCTCACCCTTGCGGGCTTCTGGCTTTTCCAACTCCCGACTTTTGTATCGCTCCACCACCTGGCGGACAGTCAGCCCTTGCACTCCCTCGATAACTTCGACTCCCAACTGAGCCATCACCGCTCGACAACTCGGCTTGGCCTCCTCCACAATGACCACCTCGGCCCCGTTCTTGACCACGATGCGGATGGCCTTGAGGCTGGCCTCTTCCTCCGACTCTGTTGGCGGCATGGGCACCATCACGCTATCCATCGTCTCGGTATCCACGATGACGAACTGTGGGCAATAACCAAACCTGGCCCCCACCCAGGCGTCCAAATTTGCTCCCAATGAGCCGACGGCTATCTTCATTTTCCCCGCCTCCATTCTGACACCTACGATACCAGCGCTTCCGCCAAACGCCCACGCCGGGTCAAGATGTCGGTCATCACCTTGCGAAGCAGATTCAAAGCCTCAATGATACGATGATCAGTCAGTGAGTAGTACACGTTTACCCCATCTCGCTCGCTGTCTACCATCTGTCTATCCCGCAACACCTTGAGATGTCGAGACACCGTGCCCTGAGGACTGCCCAGGACTTCTACCAACTCGCTAACGTTCTTGCGTCCCTCAACCAGCTCATACAAGATGGAGATGCGGGTGGTGTCGGCGAGAGCCTGGCAGATGCTGGCATGAAGCTGTGCCAGTTCCTCTTGCAATGGTTTTTCCATGTCGTGCCCTTCTCTCCATAAATTTAGATTGTACAGCATAGCCGTATATCCACATATCCACTTATGCGGATATACGCAACCAAGGGGATTGTACCATAGAATCAATTCTTTGTCAAATGGAGAATTCTCGCTTCGCGCGGTCTTGAAATTGAGGAGAGAAAAGGCAACGACAGGCCGTATTACGAATACAGCCTGTCGTCGCCCTTCCGGGGTTTGTGTTGATGAGGCGGTGGATTTTGCGACGGAAGGAAAAAGGGATCACCCTCCCCTGGCCCCTCCCCGCGAAGGAGGAGAATAGCAAACTCCTCTGCTCAGAGTCCCGTCACTTCGGCAGGCTCAGTGCGGGCCTCGGGGCGGCTTTTGCAGCTCCACTTTGCCAGCGACGCCCCCGGGGACGGGGGCTAGGAGCGTTTTTACTTGTCGTACTTCTCTCGCTCGGCAGCGATGAATTCTGCGAAGGCGGGATCGGAGGGGCGCAGCAGGCCATCCAGCGCGCTTGAGCCAGCAACCTCAATCTTGGCCAACCAACCCTCGCCGTATGGGTCCTCGTTGATGACGGTGCTCTCCCACTCGATCTCCTCGTTGGCCTCGGTTATCTTGCCGCTGACGATGGCCTTGATGCGACCCACCCACTTGCCCGATTCCATGGACATGAAGGGTTTACCCTGCTCCACATCGCGGCCCACGCGCGGCACCTCGGCGTAGACGATCTCGCCGGCCAAGCCCTGCCCGAAATCGCTCATCCCCTGGGTGACAACGTCGCCCTCCACCCGGGCCCAGTTGTGCTCCTTGTCGTAATACAGATCGTCGGGAAATTCGTACTTGTCAATTT
>CAYWWC010000273.1:0-5766 GCA_964461615.1 uncultured Anaerolineae bacterium | reverse complement strand
CAATACCTGATTGAATAGTATGACCTGTCACTAGTTGTAAAGTACCTGCTTCACCACCTTTATTATTAATAGCTTGCATTGCATCAATAGCATATTGTTCAGTGGCTAAAGGATTGGAAGAATCAAGGCCATCATTGGTATCTGATCCGGTATTAGACTGCACATAGAGCGATCTTGAACCATCGGTAACACCTTCGACATACCACGTATCAGTACCACGACGAACAGCGCCACCCCCTCGATGGGATACATCATGGAAGTTAGCAATATTGGAGCCCACAAAGAACGTACCGGAAGGCCACCACAACTGATCACCACTTGATAAGCAATGCGTTATAGCTGAATTAATAGCCGTAATGTTATCTGTAGCGTCATCACCAATAGCGCCGAAATCCAATACACTTACTAAATCAGCATTTTTATTCTCCTGACTTCTAGTGGCTCCGCCTGTAAAGTTATTCCCCGCATTGTAAGTAATAACACTGGAATCAGTAGGTGTTCCGGTAGAGGTTAAATCAACCTTCTCAACACCCGTTCCATCTGACTTGTCACGCCAATAGCCTAGCGGCGTAGGTACATCAACCGTCTGCTCAACGGCATTCTGCAAGCTATTGGGGTATTTAGGGGAGCGTCCTGCTAAATCAGCCACCTGTTTAATCTGACTAACCTGCCTATCATTATCGCCATTAACAGTATCCGGTAAGAAATCACCGCTATTCTGATAATCAACCGTTCTGTTATACGGCATACTTGACACGATAGTTACAAGATCACCGGAGTTAGCACCAGAATCCAGCGTGATAAAGCCGCCATCAGGATCACCAATAGTCGAAGGATCAACTGTATAAGCTGTGGTTAAATCGGCAGAATCGTCAGCATCTTGACCGGCGGGAGTAATATAAACATCTAAGTCAGTATCGGCATAAATCTTAAACGTGTAATTAAATACCGTCTGCCCTGCTGTGGCTGTGTATTCGTCGCGAGCGTCTTGCGCTGTAATTGTCATTTTATAACCCCTGTAGCTTTGCAGCCTTTTCTATTTTTAGCCTGTCAATCTCGTTTTTAATTTCAGGGTATTTTTTAAGCATTTCAGCTTTTGCACTATTTTTATAAGCAGCAAATACCCTTGTGATTATTTCTGACTTTAAACCTTCCGGCCCATCACTACCACCCATATATAAATGGCTGTTCATTTCTTTCTGTAATCTTTCTTTAAGAGGTTGATAATTCATAGACTGATTATCTTGACCAGAATAAAACAAGACATAATCATCATATTGCTCTGTAGTCAGCTCAACGCCCTGAATGTTTTTCATTGGCATTCTAAGCAAAGTACCCTGTCTTACAATCTCGTCGGCAACAGGGTCTTTCTTATCTTCGCTCGTATAGATAGGACTCATAATGTCCGGCCCCAATCCACCACTTAAAACAATAGGCTCGCCAAAGATATTACGTCTTGGTGGTAAGTCATCCGAGTAACCTGGAATCCTTGACTGTATTTTCTCTAATATCCCTTGAGTGGCTGACAATTCAGGGCTAACAATCCTCTCAATCTGTGCAACACCCGAGGGAACCGCAGAGCCCGCCAAGCGCTCCACCCATCTCTGCGCTTGCTTGTTGGCTGTTTCAGGGTCAGCACTAATACCACTCATCATATCAAAGAACTCCGCCACACCAGATAGATAGGTTTTGGAAGTAATATTCTGCGCTGTAGCAGTAACCGCCGATAAGGTTAAATCCATTGTATCGGCTTCTGTAGTCTGCCCCATAATCTCGGCAATATCCGCAGACAATCCAATAAATGCGCCAATAGGATCAAGGCGGGAATATGAATAATAATTATCACCCACCTTAATAGAATAAGGTTGCCAGCCTGTAGCCATCTTTAAACTACGCATCTGGGGATTCTTAGGCCCACCCCCTGTAATATCCCCGCTAATAGCATAATCAGCCGCCATAGCCATAGTCATAGAGCCTGTGGCTATCTTAGCCAGAGCCATATCTTGGCGGGCACCTCCGGCCATAATCTCAGCCCTAACAGCAGAGTTTAACGGAGCGAGAGGTGTACGCTCTCCCACCCACTTCATAATATTGGTAGGGGTACGCAGGAAGGGTACAATAATCCTGGCCTCTGGGTTTTTCTCCAGAACCTTTTGAACTGACTGACCTCTTTCCCCTAATTCCTTGGTAAAGGTTTGATAGCGTGAAGCATCAACCGCCTCTAGGTGTAGGTTCTCAGGCGGATCATTAATTATACTTTGAATGCGCTTGGCTAAATCCTCACCCTCTAAGCCTTCATTCTTTGCGGTTCTAAAGGCTTGGGCATTTAATTCCATTCGATAGCCCATAGTTTTAAACAGCTCATCGCCAGCCGTAAGGAATCGTCCAGGCATTCTGACAAACTCGCCAAAGTAATCAGCAAACCGACCGGGCACACCGGTTAAACCTAAATTCTCTGCTGTGATTCTCTTAAACTCTTGCTGCTCTACTTTCTGTAGTGGATCGGAAGGATCGCCAGTTTTCAGCGCCTTCCATGCTAATTTCATCCCATCCTTACCGCCTTGAATAATACCGAATAACTGACCTATAACCTCGCCTTCGTTGATTGAGTTATTACCTAACCCTGTGGAAATCATAGAGGCAACTTTACGCTCTCCAACTGACCAGCCAGCAACTAAAGCATTGGATAAGGCGTTAACAGCGTGAGTAGTAGGAGAAGATAACAGTCCATTAATCCATGCCTCATAAACCATTTGCGGCCCTGTAGCTCCCTTGCTTAACATGGTATTAAGCTGACCAACTTCATCAAACTGTGAAACCATAGAAGCCACATCTTTAAGATGCTCAGAACCGCCACCAGCCTGTAAAGCCTCATTAATAGCTCTGGTTTGCGCCTCTGCCGATTTAGCCTGAATGCGGAAGGAAGACAAAGCTCGCCCCGCCTCTGCTGTTAATCCGGATACCTGAGCCTGTATAGCCCTGTGCTGTGCTAAGGCTCTAGCAAAAATAGCCACATCCTCATCACTACCCGTTGATGCTTTCTTGGCTAACTTAAATAGATTTTCACCGCTAGAAACCATTATCTTTCTAGCTGAAACCGCTTGCTCAGCATTAAACGCCTCACCCTTCCTGCGGTCTAGTAATTGTTCTACAGTCAAACCAAGATCATCGGCTAATTTTTCAGTCTCCTCCAGCGTGATAGTTTCGCGTCTTGATTCATTAATCTTGGGCGCATCTTGCTCGGCAACATTGTTAATTAAATTATCAACCTGCTCAGTAGAGTCGATATTATTTAGATTGATATTGGCAGCGGCATCATCAGCGGCCCTGCCTGCACCTGCGCCAAACTCTACAGACTCCTGTGCCGCCTTTTCTTCAAAAGGGATAAATTCACCCTCTAAAGCATCATCAACCGCCTGTAAATCCGTACCAGTTTTGGCTAGCTTTTTAGCCTGCTCCTTATCAGCCATTAACTGCCGAGCCTCGCGCTTTTCTATCCTGTTAGCACGTAGAACTTTAACTGACTTAACAAAGCCATCTAAAGCCATACCTATACCTATACCTTCTAAGGCATTTTTAAAGCGCCCCTCAGCATCAGAGTCACCAGGCTCAGCCGCTAGAAATTCAGTTACCGGATTAGCTAAAGACTCATTCTCTTGAATAAGGTTAGATAGTCTTTCCTCATGCGGATCAAAGGCAAAGGCATCTGTTAACGCACCAGCAGCCGCAGCCTGCCCCACTTTAGAGGTAACACCCAAAGCCTTAACGCCCCTAACAGCAGGTAAAAACCCAGCCACAAACTGAGATACCCCACGAATTAAGCCGCCCGTGGTAGTCCTTGCCTCATCGGTAGTAATAAAAGATTCTTCTGTTACCTCATCACCGCCCACCGTACCCAGTGGAATAATAGACTCCATTGTCTGGGCTAGTTCTTTAGTGGCATCCATTACCCCGCCTATAACCTGTAAAGCAATATCGCCCGTAACACTTCCAGCATCTTCGGCAGTAACAGCAGGCTCATCTTGTGGCGGCCGTGAAGCCAACAATTCATCGAAAGCCGTAGCCGCCTGCCCTCTTGAGTTTAAATATTCGCCGGTAAAATCATCAGACATTATTTAAACTCCTTAATAGACTGGTCAAAACCTTTCTGGCTTATCTGCAATGACTGTATCTGCTGCAATAACTTTAATTGCCTCTCGTACTTGGATTTAATATTATCTATTTCTGCTTGGCTCCCTGCCGCATCATCAACCTGATTAAGTGTATCAGCCCTTAGCTTTTCAATAGCAGAACTAACATTGTCAGTATCAAACCCCTGATTCCCTGCATTTCCTTCCAGTTTAATTAAGGTATCACGATCATATAAGTCATCAGCCACTGCAAAAGGCTCTTCACCAGCCAATACGCGTTCGTCAAACTCTCTTACCGCCGAGGCTGTTTTCTTCGCAGCATCATCAGTCAAGTTACCCAGTATGCCTGTAACCTTCATACTTTCCTTCATGTATGACCGCGCACGTTTGGCGTTATTGGTATTTAATGCAGACTCGCTATCATTGTATTCTTGTTGCATTCTTAGCAATTCACCACCATCAGCAGTAGTAAGGTTGGCACCCATATTATTAACGATGGCATCCGTCATATTCTCGCCTCCCTCGATAGAGTTTTGAATATTAAGATAAGTACTAATATCTGTTACGCCCACACCCTGAGTAGATAGCTTAGTGGTCAGTTTATCAAACTGCGACCCATTAATATCACCGTTTTTAGCTGCCATATTTAATTGGGCCTGATTTAATTCACCTTCAGCCATATTAACCAGCAATTGAGTAAAATTGTTATTTTGTCTAGCCGTTAATGTAACCTGATCTGCTGATTCCTGCCTGTTCTGATTAGTGATGAATTGGCTAATATCGCTGTTTAATGTCTTAACTAATTGATCGTTCTGTTCCAGTGTCAAACCTTTTAAAGGCTTTTCAGCCATTTGAGACACCGCTTTAGACGCTATCTCTATCCCGTTATCCATCTGTAAGGCTCGCGAAATATCACCGCGATTAGTCGCTACCTTAGTAGAGAATATCGCAGCATCCTTTAATATCGCCGCTTGTGTTGAATCAATAGCACCAGCACTAACACGGCCATCAATGGCAGCTATCGTTTTATTTAATGACTCCATAGATGATAGGGCATCACCATTAAACGCATGCTTATCCGCCTCACTTCCAAAGTATTCAGACGTTAAAACAGCCTCTGCATCGGCCTCTTCCATATTTCTTTGTATGTTGGCAGTCTGTACATCAATCCTGGCTGAGTCCATGAAATTAGCAGCATCCTGCAAAATCAACTGCCTAGTTGCAGGGTCGGCGCCCTCTACAGCTCCTTTAATGGCTGCATTTGCTTCCTCGTTAAACATAGGTAAATTGTCAGCATTCTTATCTTTAATAGCATTAAGATTTAAAGTTAAATCTCTTGATACCGTGCCAACATAAGAAGAACGCAAGGCACTGTTATAGGCTTTCTTAGCAATCCCGCCAATAAAGGTTTCTTCTTTCATGGTAGGGGCTTCACCTGGAGCCAAATCAGCCGCCGCTTGTTGACCGGCAATAGATGCCTTCTCGACTGTTTTCTCAGCCGCTATCTGTGCCGTAAACCCTGCAAACTGATCAAGCTTTTCAGACAAGGACATCAATGCCTGTGGCTGTCCAGTGGCTACCGTTTGAGGCTGAATATTGACTGTTTCTGAAAACGGTTTAGCCATTATTCCTCCGG
>CAYWWC010000272.1:2277-5780 GCA_964461615.1 uncultured Anaerolineae bacterium | reverse complement strand
TTCGATACGCTGCTCGCAACGGCTCGCAGCTACCCTGTACTTGGCCGTACCCCTGGTCCTTGGGCCCAGGGACCAAGGACAGGACAAGTGCTCAACCGGCGCTTGACTGATGATTCATGGTGCTTGAATGGGCAATTGGTATTATACGGTGCTAATCGTCTTGCGCTGGCTGGCATTATTGCATCTATGCTCCTTGTAGCCTTGCAGCGGGCCGCAGGCTCACACAGAGGCCGGTGCTAGCGGAGGGGGATGCATGATCGATTTGAGAAGGATTACCAAATGAAATGAAAGGAGATCAGAATAGTGGCTAGAGAACCATTGTTTCGAAGGAAAACAGCAATTGCATACAAGACAGAAGAGAAAACTGTCTTGAGAGGCTATGATTTAAGTGAACTGGCCGAAGAGGGTTATTCATTCTATGACGCGATGTTCATTCTGTTTCAGGGGAGGATTCCTACCGCCGCGGAAGAAAGCATGTTGAAATATGAAATGGGCGAGTTCATGGAACACTCCATGTCGCCCTCGGCGGCGTCAGCGATTGCCGTGAGCGCTGGCAGGCCGAACCTGCCTACCGCGCTCGCGGCGTCTATCATGACCTTCGGCGGCGTTCACGGTCCAGGCGCCGCCCACGGATACATGATGAACAAGTACATCGAGCGGGCACGAGTTGAGGGTAAAACCCTTGATGAAATGGCCAAAATCCTGGTTGATGAATATCTGGACGCTGGAGAGAAGGTCATGGGAATGGGCCAACCGCAACATCGCGATGGCGATCCACGAGCGGAACCGACTCATCTCAAACAGGAAGAACTGGAAGTCGGCGGTGTCTATCTTGAATTCCAAAGGGCGGTCGAAAAACACTTCCACGCGCGGCGCAAGAGGGAGGGAAAATCCTACGTGGGGGTGAATGTGGTGGGAGCGGGTAACACGGCTCTCATGGACCTCGGTTTTTCACCGAATGCCGGATGGTGCATTGGGAGCGTGTCTCGCGGCTTCAGTTGCGCGGCTCACGCCGTTTACACCATGAAAAGGGGACATGCCTGGGCGGCCTCAAGGAGGGAACCGATGGTGCAAATGCTGGACCTCTCGATGATCAAGTATATTGGTCCTGAGGATCGGGAGGTGCCCAGCCAGGAAGAACGCCAGGAGTATGCCAGAAAACAGAAAGAATCGGGAGAATACAAGAAATGGGTAATTTAGAAGAAAAGATCGGCAATCTAAGTGATCCCAGATTGCCGTATGATTATATGAACAGGCCGTATGGCACGGTGCCTATGGACAAGACCCGTCCGCGTTTTCAATGGGTATCGGAAGTGGCCTATAAGAATGTGCACCGCATCGTGACCCGGGGATACGATACGACCGAACTGATGGAACAGGGCTACGGGCTGGTGGATATACTGTTCATTGACTTCCAGGCCAGGATTCCGCTGATTGAAGAAAACAAGATGTTGCAGTACATCATGATCCTGGCTCTGGAAGATGGCCTCTCGATGCCAGCGGCGTCGTCCCGAATCGTCGCCAGGTCAAAAACCTTTCTGACCCAAGCCTGCGGCGCTTCCATTCTCTCGTTCGGTCACGCTTACGGCGCTTACTCGGCATTCGGAAACATGCTGACTGAGAACCGCGCCAGGGGGGAAAAGGAAGCAAAGACGATGGAACAGGTCGCCAGGGAATTGGCCCGGGAAAAGCTAGGTGATCCCGCGTTGGGTGTTTCCGACCTGATGCTCAAGGACCCGGCCGCCAAACGCATCTTTGCCCGAGCCAAAAAGCTCGGCGTGGCGGGTGAATACATCGCCTTCACCGAGGAAATCGTCAAAGCGGCGCAGCAGATCAGTGACTATCCCATTGACCTGGATATGCTCGGCGCAACCGGGGCTGCTATGATGGATCTTGGCTTCACTCCCGAAGCAACCTGGGCCGTCCTGGCTATCACGAGGTCCTTCGGTGCGGGTGCCCATTATATCGAAGAAGTCGAGCGGGAAGGCATGACGCGTTTGGGCCAGGAGCTTACTCCGAAGGAGGACTACGATGGCCCGGAAGACCGGCCCGTTCCCCCGTTGGCGGACAGGGACAGAATCGCCAAACCGGCGCAAACCCACACGACCGAGGGGTGGAAGAAGGCTTTTGAGAAAAGGAAGAAGCTCCACGGCAGCGGGTTTGCCATTATGGAAGAAATCGAGGACCCCAGCGAAAAAACATAAGGAGGCACGTAACATGACAGACAGCACAGACAAAATGGTTGAGGCGGATGACGTCCAGGAAATGTATGAGCGGGCGCGGAGGGCCTTCGAGGAGGTTGAATTCTGGCCCCAGGAGAGAGTTGATGAGATGGTCGCCGCCGTGGCCTGGGAATGGCAGAAGGAGGAGACACGCAGGGCTCTTGCCAGACTCGCAGTTGATGAATCGGGGATCGGGGTTTACGAGGACAAAGTCGCCAAGATACGAGGCAAGACCCTCGGCTCTCTGTGGGATATGAAAGGTGTGAAAACCTGTGGTCTGGTGAGGGAAGACAAAGAGAGAGGCTTGAGGATATTCGCCAAGCCGATGGGAGTGGTGGCCAATGTCGTTCCCTCCACCAATCCCGAATCAACGGTCTGCTGCATTGGGCTCAGTCTTCTGAAGACCAGGAATGCCATGATCGTCTCGCCCCATCCCAGGACCCAGGGTAGTTCCTATCTTACGGTGGAACATGGCCGCAAGGCGCTGCGCAAAGTCGGCGCCCCCGAGGACCTGATGCTATGCATCCAGCACAGCAGCCGCGAAAAGGCCAGCGAGTTGATGGCAAAGTGCGACTTTGTGGTGGCCACGGGCGGAGCGGCGTTGGTGAAGGTGGTCTATGCAGCCGGTAAGCCGGCCCACACGGTCAGCGCCGGCAACGTGGTATCCATTGTGGACGAGACGGTCGATTTGAAGGCTGCTGCAGCCAAGATCGTCAGGTCAAAGGTCGCGAATAATTCCGCCTCCTGTTCCTCGGAAAACGCAGTCGCCTTGGAGGCCAGCATATACGACGAGATGCTCGAGTGTTTGAAAGCTGAAGGCGGTTATCTTTGCAGCACGGAGGAGCGGGAGAGCTTGAGGGCTCTTATGTGGCCCGACGGAGAAACTCTGAACCGGGCCATCGTTGCCAGACCGGCCCGATGGATCGCGGAGCAGGCAGGAATTGATGTGCCTGAGGGCACCCGGTTTCTGATGGTGCTGGGCGAAAAAGCTGGGCCCGAAGACCGGTTCTCCGGCGAGAAGATATCACTGGTCTTGACTGTCTGGAAATGGAACGACTTCAGTGAGATGGTTGAACGCATGAAGGAAATGCACCGCTTATCCGGCGAAGGTCATTCCGCCTCCATACATTCCGAAAACGACGACCGCAAGATTGAACTTGCGCTCAAGGCCAACGTCGGCAGGGTCAACTGTAATATGCCCCACGCGGCGGCCAACAGTGGCAGTTGGTTCAATGGGAATCCGTTCACAGACACGCTGGGCGGCGGTACCTGGGCCGGCAA
>CAYWWC010000272.1:0-2177 GCA_964461615.1 uncultured Anaerolineae bacterium | reverse complement strand
ATCCGAAGGTGACATAAACCTGTCTCCCCGCCGCGTTGAATGGCAGGCGGCCAACCTCGACGCAGAAACGCGTGCCCTGCTGGAAGAGGACGCTCGCTACTTTCTGCATCAGTCGCTCTCCACGCCGTGCCTGAACGTGCTGCGCGCCTGCGAAGGAACTTACATTGAAGACCTGCAGGGCCGGCACTACATGGACTTTCATGGCAACAACGTTCACCAGGTTGGCTTTGCCAATCCGGACGTGATCGCGGCCATCAAGGCTCAACTTGACGAACTCTCTTTCTGTACCCGGCGCTACACCAATCGCGTCGCGGTGGACCTGGCCAGGAAACTGGCCGAGATCGCGCCTGGCGACCTGAACAAGGTGCTCTTGTGCCCTGGCGGGACCGGCGCCATCGGCATGGCGCTGAAGCTGGCCCGTGTAGTCACCAGCCGCCACAAGACGATCTCGCTGTGGGATTCCTTCCACGGCGCGTCGTTGGATGCCATCTCTATCGGCGGAGAGGCGCTCTTTCGGCACGACATTGGGCCTTTGCTCCCCGGCACCGAGCACGTCCCGCCACCCGATGAGTACCGCTGCTTGTGGGGGTGCAGCGAGCGCGGCGGGTGTGACTTGAAGTGCGCGCAATACGTGGAGTATGTTCTCGAAAAGGAGGGTGACGTCGCTGCGGTCATCGCCGAACCGGTCCGGAGTACTCCTTACGACCCCCCGGCCGAATACTGGCAGACGATCCGGCGTGCCTGTGACCGTCATGGTGCGTTGCTCATCTTTGACGAAATCCCCCACGCCCTGGGGCGCACCGGCACAATGTTCACCTGTGAGAATTTTGGCGTAGTGCCGGATATACTGGTGATCGGCAAGGGCCTGGGCGGCGGCATCTTCCCGCTGGCGGCCATCATCGCGCGCGAGGGTTTTGACGTAGCTGGTGACCGCGCCCTGGGCCACTATACCCACGAAAAGAACCCGGTCGCGTGCGCGGCAGCACTGGCGACGATCGAGTACATCGAGAACCACAACCTGGCGGACCACGCTCGCGAATTAGGGCGCTATGCACTGGCGCGTATGACTGAAATGATGGAGCGTCACCCGCTGATTGGCGATGTGCGGGGGCTGGGTCTGCTGATGGGGATGGAATTGGTTACAGATCGTGCGACGAGGGAGCGGGCCACCGACGAGGCGGAGGCGGTCATGTACTGTGCCCTCAGTAAGGGCCTGAGCTTCAAGTTGACGATGGGCAATATCATTACCCTCACGCCGCCGCTGACTGTCACCCAGGAGGAGATGGATCAGGCCCTCGCGGTTATCGAGGGGTGCCTGGACAAAGTCGAAAAGAGCATGTGATGACCAGATTCGCAGAACTTCTCACTTCGGAGCAGGTCGAGCGCGTTCACGAAGCGTCGCTTGAGATCCTGGAAAACGTCGGCCTGCTGGTACGTAATGAAAAGGCCCGGGCGTGCTTTGGCCAACATGGCTGCCACGTGGATTCAGAAACCCAGATCGTCAAGTTCCCCCGCGCGGTCGTCGAGCACTGGTGTGCGGCCTTCCCGTCAACGTTTACCTTCTGTGGACGCGACCCGCAATACGACCGCACCATCCCCGGCGATGGGCCGCTGATTTCCACCAGCAGTTCTGCGCCGAACATCATTGACCCGGAGACAGGCCGGGAGCGGCGGGCCCGCTCGGATGACATTGCGCGCATTGCCTATCTCGTCAACGAGCTACTGGGTTACGACGTCTTTTCAATCTCAACCACGGCCGACGACGCGCCGCCCGGCCAGTTTTACCTCTCACGTTTCTATCCCGCGTTGAAAAACTGCCTCAAGCCGGTGGTGGGCAGCGCCCCCAACGCCCAGGAGGCCGACAATATCTTTCGCCTCGGCTGTCTGATCGCCGGGAGCGAGGCTGCCTACCGGGCGCGTCCCTTCATAACGTACGTAGGCTGCTCCCTCATCTCGCCACTGACGATGGATGTGAATTCGACAGAGATGCTCATGCGCTTTACCGAGGAGCAATTGCCCAATTACACATGCGTTGTACCCAACGCGGGCCTGACAGCCCCCCTGACCCTGCTGGGGACGCTGGCACAATGCAACGCCGAGTTTCTGGCGTATGCTGTGCTGGTGCAGATGACACATCCCGGCACCCCGCTTGTTTACGAAGTTCTGCCGACGGTGGC
>CAYWWC010000271.1:0-5786 GCA_964461615.1 uncultured Anaerolineae bacterium | reverse complement strand
CGTATTGAACCTCTCCCTTCGTGATTTTGGAAGGTTTATTTTTCTGGAAGTTCCCAAACGGCCTGTTCTGGAGGAGGTGTCAGCCAGGCTGGGACTGGATATCGAGGCGAGTGAGCTCGCCGGCGAGATCGTCGTCAGGCCCGTACGCGATACTCAGCTCATCGAGCTGAGTGTGGAGAGCAGCGATCCACAGTTGGCCATGGACGTAGCCAACACCCTCCCTGAGGTCTTCATTGAGCGAAACACAGAGCTGCAACTGGGCCGCTTCGCCAGTTCCAAGGAGAACCTGAGCAAACAGTTGACCCTCATCGAAAGCGACATGGAAACCGCTCAACAGGCCATCAACGACTTGCAGGATTCCGATTCGGCTGCTGACCAGGCAGAGCTGGCCAGACTTCAGACTCTCTTGGCCCAGCACCAGAGCAACTACGCCAGTCTTCTCAGCAGCTACGAGGGGATCCGCCTGGCAGAGATTCAGTCCATAGACAACATCATTGTTGATGAGCCGGCCGTGTTGCCCAGGGACCCCATCAGGCCTCGCCCTCTGCAAAACACTCTCCTGGCGGCCGTGGTGGGCTGCATGTTGGCGGTGGGGGTGGCCTTCCTAATCGAGTATCTCGACGACACCATCAAGACGGCAGACGATGTGAAGAGCGCCATCAACCTGCCCACCCTGGGGGCCGTCACCCGCATTGAGGGCGCGGAGGTCGAAGATAAGCTCGTAACCACCGGCCATCCCCGGTCCCCCGCCTCCGAGGCCTATCGCATTCTGCGCACCAATCTCCAGTTCTCCGCGGTGGATAAGCCCTTGAGAACCCTGCTGATCACCAGTGCCAGCCCCACCGAAGGCAAAAGCCTCACTGCCGCCAACCTGGGTGTGGTCATGGCCCAGGTTGGCCTATCCGTCGTTATCGTAGATACCGATCTCCGGCGACCCTCCCAGCACACGATATTCCGGCTTACCAGAGAAGATGGGCTGACCAACGCTCTCCTGCATAGTAATCCCGGTCCAGATGGCTACCTTCAGAACACCATGGTAGAGAACCTGCGTGTGTTGACCAGTGGCCCCTTGCCTCCCAACCCTTCGGAACTCTTAGGTTCAGAACGCATGAGGGGATTGATCGAGCAGTTCAGGGAGCAGGTAGATATGGTGATTTTCGACAGCCCGCCCTGTCTGGCCGTCACCGACGCCGCCGTGCTGTCCAGGCAGGTAGACGGCGTGCTCCTGGTGGTTGACGCTGGGGCCAGTCGGCGGGAGCTAGCGGCGCGGGCCGTGGAGGATCTGAGGAAGGTCGGGGGCAACATGCTGGGTGCGGTGCTGAACAGGGTCTCCCCTCGTGGGTCAGGCTACTACTATTACTACTACTCGAAAGATAGTGAGAGAACCAAGCGCCACAAGAGTAAGTCGTTGACGAGGCGTTTGGCAAAGAGAATGCCGGTGCTGACGCGATGGCTGGGCTGAGGCACTGACGCCCAGCCGCCCCCACCCCCAACCCCTCCCCCAACTCTAGGGGAGGGGAGCAGACACCCTTTTCGCGAGGGTTGATGCACCAAATAGCGTTTTTTCCCCCTCTCCTGAGATCGGGAGAGGGGGGCAGGGGGTGAGGGCCGCAAGTGCAAAACTTATCGTTCGTTTAATCCCTGGAATTCGTTGTTATATCAGAGAGGCTCTTTAGGATTTCGCAGGGTCAAGCTGAGAAATTTGCCACGAATTGCACGAATTGACACGAAAAATAAAAATTAGTGAAAGCCGTATCCACTTCCGAGTTCGTGTCATTCGTGGCAAAGAATTGACCACTTGGCAAAGCAGCCATGCAAACTACCAGAGAGCCATCAGAGATAGACACCTACGGAAGAATGAACACCAATAGACCCCTGAAAAGAAAAGACATCCTCTGCCAGGATATGGGGACAGAGACCCTGCTCTACGATGCCAAGGTCGAAGCAATTCACCTCCTGAACCCCACCGCGCTCCTCATCTGGAACCTCTGCGATGGCCACCACAACCTTCGAGACATGGAAAAGGAGCTGATGACCGCTTTTTCTCCGACGGCAGAGCACGACGTTCTGGCAGATATCCAGCAAACAGTGGACACGTTTGCCGAAAACGATTTGCTCGTGAGGAGGCAATTCCCATGATGGAGAAGGTAGAACTGAAGGAGATCGTGGAGCAGGAGATGGACTCAGAGCTCCCCCCGTACGAGCCTCCCCAGGTGGTGACCTACCGCGACGACGATCTCCTGGCAGAGCTGGGGCCCGCCCAGGCCTGCTCTTTTAGTGGTTCCGTGGCGGGGTGTGTCGGGCTTCCGTGGGAGCCATGGCAAGTTCCTTGACCTCCCTGATAATGGCTCCACCTGTGCCTGGGGAAATACCGCGCCTGCCGACGGGTTGGATGCACGAAGCCCGTGGGCAGTTGCATATCCTGTTGCACCCACAACGACCGCGCTGGGTAGCCGTCAACGACCTGGGCTGGAAAGTAGCCCAGCTTTGTGATGGCCGGCGCACTGTGTGCGGCGTCGCCGCCGTCATCGCTGACCAGTATGGCCAGCAGCCGGAGGCCGTCTACCGAGACATAGGAGCCTACCTGATCCGGCTTCGGCAGGCTGGGCTGCTGGAAGACGCACACCAGACCCTGACGCCCTCTAATGATCCCACCCTAACCCACCTCCACCTGTATCTCACAGATAACTGCAACCTTCGCTGTGTCCACTGTGCCGTGACCGATGGCGCCCAACGTGCGGATCGGCTGTCAACCCGGCAGGTGTTTCGGTTGATTGATGAGCTGGCGGCCAGCGGTGCCAGATCCGTCGCCCTGACCGGCGGCGAATTCCTGCTTCGCCCCGATGCGTTGCAGATCGCGGCCTACGCCGCCGGCAAGCTCCACACCATGATATCAACCAATGGCACTCTGATCACCGGCCAGACCGCTCAGGCGCTGGCGGACCTGGGCGTGCCCGTTCAAGTCAGCCTTGACGGGGCCACGGCCGAGACCCACGATCGCATCCGTGGGCCTGGAGCCTTCGAGCGAGCGTGGCGCGGGATTGATCTGCTGTTGCGGGGCCAAAACGGGGTTTGGCACGGCATCGGGGATCGGCTGGCACTGTGCATGACCCTCATGCAGTGGAACCTCCACCAGGTGTCGGCGCTGGTGGACCTGGCGGAGGCGCGGGGAGTGGCTGGCGTGCGGGTGCTGCCGTTGCAACGGTTGGGCCAAGCGGCGGAGAGGTGGTCAGAGTTGGGGGTATCCGCAGCGGACTACGCTGGCCTGTACGACTATCTGTACCGTGAGCTGCCCCGATCCGACCGAACGGTGACGGTCCAGACGACCCTGTTGGGATTCGTCCCCGACGCAGCAGAATCCGAGCCCTGGTGTGGCCTGGGCCGCACCCTGGCGGTGGACGCCGGCGGCGACATCTACCCCTGCTCGATGCTAATGGCGCCAGAGTTCCGGCTGGGCAGCGTCGAGGACACCAGTCTGGAGCAGGCTATCAGATCGCCCCGGCTCCGCCGACTGTGCGATGACTGCGCCGCCCGCAAGACGACCATCGAGGCCTGCCAGACCTGCACCTGGCGCAACTTCTGCCAGGCCGGCTGCCCGGCCAGCGTCCTGGCGGAGAAAGGCACTTTCTGGGCCACTGATGACTTGTGCGAGGTGCGACGGGGGTTGTATCGGGAGACCCTGTTCGATCGGGCAGGCAAGAAGTTAGCAGGGAGCAGGAAGCACTTGGCAACAGAGTAGTCAATCATCGGCTCTCCTGAACAGCGGAGGGAATGTTACTGGGGGCAATTCGGTGAGGCAGCAGATAGTCAAAGAAGTTGGATCTTTAGCGTTGACAGGCAGTCAGAGACATCACTTCTCGGCTCTCCGCACTGCTTGGCACTTGGGACTTTCAATCCTTCTATTGGTCATGTTGGCGATATCCCCGAACGTGGACCTGACCATGGCCCGGGCCGCTGCTCAGCTAGACGTGGTCATCAGCGAAATAGCCTGGATGGGGACAACAACAGACTATCTAGACGAATGGATTGAGCTTTACAACACGACCAGCCAAGATATAAGCCTAGATGGTTGGACTCTGAACGCTGCTGATACCACACCAAGCATTTCACTTGACGGAACCATTCCAGCCAAGTGGTATTTTCTGCTGGAGAGGACCAATGATAGCTCAGCACCAGCTTGCACTGCTGACCAGATTTATACAGGGGCTTTGGGGAATGATGGGGAGGATCTGTACTTGAGAGACGGAGACGCGAATCTCATTGACAGGGTTGAGGCCTGGCATGCCGGAGACAACGGTACCAAAGAAACCATGTTGCGAACGAACACCAGCATCCTTGGCACAAGTGCATCAGCTTGGGCCGATGGTTCAGTCAACGGGGAGCCAGAGTGCGTGGCCACCGTTGTGGTTCTCTCCTCCTTCACCGCCACCGGCCACGACGGCCACGTGCTGGTGGCTTGGGAGACCGCCAGCGAGATTGATAACGACGGCTTCAACCTCTGGCGGAGCGAGGCAGCAGAGGGAGAGTACGCCAAACTGAACACCCATCTCATCCCCGCCCGGGGCGGCCCAACCACCGGGGCGAGCTACAGCTACGACGATGAGGCGGTCACCAATGGCGTCACCTACCGGTACAAGCTGGAAGACGTGGACCTCTACGGGGTCAGCACCTTCCACGGGCCGGTGGCGGCCACGCCGCAGCGGTTGCACTGGCTGTACCTGCCGCTGGTTCTCAAGGGTGGCTGAGCGAGGCGCGCCGCTTGCCCCCCTGGTCGGAAGTCTGGCCTGCGATTTTCTCAACTGCCATTGACAAGGACAGGGAGAAGTGGTACAATAGAATTGCACAGAGCAAAGCTACGGGTCTACTTTCGCAAGTAGCAGGAGGTTCATCAAATGTCAGCCACTACACTCACTCAGGTTACATCCCTACTTACCGAGCCCTTTGTACGTACCGGTATCTATGCCAGCCCCGCACAGGCGCTCAAACACATCATTCTTGACTACATTGAGCGCCAGATTGCCTGGGCTGAGGCAGAACGCCGGCGTTACGAGCAACAGTATCAGTGCACCTTTGCCGAGTGGTCCGAGTCGTTGTCGGGACGGGCCACGATCGCCGACGAAGATGACTGGATGGAGTGGGAAGCCATCTTCGATATGCTGGACGGTTGGCGACAAATCAAAGCCGAGGTAGAGCAAAACAGTGTATGATGCATTGCTGCGGCTCCTGCAAGCGTCCCCCGTCACACACAATCCCTGCATCACTGACCTGAAGGTCTACGGGGCAAACGGCTTTCGAGTCAAAATGCAGGCAATGGTCACGCCAACGTTGACTTTTCAGATCTGGCTCAACCACAACCCTCGTCGCCTCCGCTATGCTTATCAGTTGTTCAGCCATGACAATGCAGTGCTCCGTTGGGACAATGCTCCACATCATTCGCATCTCAAAACGAACTTCCCACACCACTTCCACGATGACCAGGGACGAACTGTTCCCTCTGTCTTGCAAGGCGATCCGTTTCGGGACCTGCCGGTCGTGTTGGTAGAGATTGAGCGATTCCTTTCCGCTTGATGGCTCTTTAGGATTTCGCAGGGTCAAGCTGAGAAATTTGCCACGAATTGCACGAATTAACACGAAAAATAGAAATTAGTGAAAATTCGTGTAATTCGTGGCAAGGAATTGACCACTTGGCAAAGCAACCCTGCAAACTACCAGAGAGCCCGCTTGATATATGCCTGTACTTTCGCAGTTTTCAGTGGTTAAATTCGATGCCAAAGAGCACTCTTTCG
>CAYWWC010000270.1:0-5789 GCA_964461615.1 uncultured Anaerolineae bacterium | reverse complement strand
TCGATTTGAACTAAAAACCGCCAAAAAAGTGTCCAATCTCAGGGGTTCAGTACAGGGAGAGGATCCACGGCTCCGACCTGGCGGTTCTGAACAGCCAACTCTGGGCGGGCGATTTCTTCCTCTGCGCCAGCGAGAAGCAGCGCGATTTCTGGCTGGGGATGCTGCTGGCCCTGAACCGGGTGAACCCCCACACCTACGACAGCGACGAGACGCTGCGCACTCTCATTGATGTAGTGCCCTTCGGCCTACCCTCCAGCCCACCTGAGCACACCAGGCAGGTTCTGAAGGGTGTTTACAAGACCATCGGCCTGGACGACAAGGTTATCCTGTGGGGAGGGGGAATATGGGATTGGTTCGACCCCTGCACCCTGATCAGGGCGATGGCCAATATCTCGGCCCATCGCCATGACGTGAAGCTGTTCTTCATGGGGATAAAGCACCCCAATCCTTTGATTGCCCCGATGGAGGCTACTGCCCAGGCTATTCAACTCAGCAAAGATTTGGGTCTCTACGACAAATCCGTCTTCTTCAACGATTGGGTTCCCTACGAGGAAAGGCAGAACTATCTACTGGAGGCCGATGTCGGGGTCAGCTTGCACTTTGATCACCTCGAGACCAGGTTCTCCTTCCGCACTCGCTTGCTGGACTGCATCTGGGCCGGCTTACCCATCGTCACCACCAGAGGCGACTCCATGAGTGAGTTGGTGGAGCAGCATAATCTAGGGAAAGTGGTGGACTATAGAGATGTGGAGCAGGTAGCTGATGTTCTGATGGAGTTGCTGGACACTCCCAATCCGCGAGAGGTTTATGGCCCTAGCTTTGAGGAAATGAAAGGACAATTCATCTGGCGGAGAGCGGTGGAGCCGCTGGCCAGATTCTGTGCTAACCCCCGGCTTGCCCCCGACAAAGCTGCCTCCGGCATCCGTGGCTCGGTTGCCTCTCCGGGCCAAAGTGCGGTCAAGCCGACCTCTTGGTGGGACCTGCCGGGCAAAGCATGGAATGTCTTCAGAAGAGGCGGCAGGGATGCTTTGCGCAGGGAGGTGAAAGCGTACTTGCGCTTCAGATTTGGCAGTTAGTAAACATAGTCGCTATCGAGGAGAAAAGTCCCCTGCGTCAACACCGCGCAGGGGACTTTGTGCCATTGCCAATGGTGCGTCTTGACTATCTATGGGGCGGGAGGGAGTCGAACCCTCATGGAGTCACCTCCAGCGGATTTTAAGTCCGCAGCGTCTGCCATTTCGCCACCGCCCCATAGGCAAAGGGCTGATAGCAACTCGCCTTGCCATCAGCCTTGTCCGCCGATTATTGTAGAGGCGACGGCCGGATTTGAACCGGCGATAAGGGTTTTGCAGACCCTCGCCTTACCACTTGGCGACGTCGCCATTTAGCCCCCACCTTGCAAAGCGGGCGGTGGGATTCGAACCCATGACCTTCTCCTTGGCAAGGAGACGTTCTACCACTGAACTACGCCCGCATATCCGGCTACTCACCAGTGCCGAGGCCCAGATTTGAACTGGGGACACCCTGATTTTCAGTCAGGTGCTCTACCAAGCTGAGCTACCTCGGCTCGTTCACGGTAAGGTTATTTTATACTATCTTGGCTATCTTGTCAAGCCAGCTTGAATTAGGGATTACGAAATAAATCCGGCGCGGTTTATTTTAAGGAAGCGTCAGCACTGATGAGACGATGAGCAGAGGCGGGAGGGGCAGTAGGCCCTCTTCCAGAGATAGCCGAGAGCTTACGCCTTTTTGACACCCCACTTGAGCTAGGCTATAATAACTTTCAAGAGGTGATTAACGGTTCCACAATCAACGAAGGAGGTGCGAATGCCTAACCTCAAAATCCTGGAGGCCAGCGCTGAACGCCACCGCGAGATGCGTCCGGCGGCCGAGCGACTTTATCACCAATACCAGGATCAGGTTCCCCGGTTGATCCGCCAGTTGGGCGGGCCCACTCAGGCCGAACACGACTGCGCCTTCGACCTGTTGAGCCAAATGGGCGAGATGGTCGCCTCCGAGTTGCTCGACGCCCTGGCCGATCCAACGCTGGACGACATCCCCCTCCTGCGTAAAATCCACCGCCAACGCTCGACTAATTGGGAGATTCGCTTCGGGATCGCCAACATCATATTGGCCATCGTGGGCGAGGCCGACCAGCGCGCCTTCAACTACACGCTGGACGACATTTGGGCTATCCTGGACAGTGAGTTCGGGCCGAAGGACGTCACATGGCACTGAAGTCGCTTTGCTCACATGTCAATGTCTCCATCGGCGCCGCTGCCGTGCTGGGCCTGGTCGACATCGTCATGGACGCCGCACCCACCACCGCCTACTTAATGCTAGGGGGGCGCTGCGTCATGGATTGTGGCTTCTGCGCCCAGGCGCGCTCCAGCCAGGCCAGCGCTTCAAAGTTGCTCTCCCGCGTCACCTGGCCAGAGTTCGACCAGCCACAGACCCTGGCGCTGCTGGCCGAGGCCGTCGAGCGTGGAGACATCCGGCGCTGCTGCCTCCAGGTGACGGTGGCCGAGGGTGCCTTCCAGCGCACGCTGGAGGTGGTCCGGGCCGTGCGAGAAACCTGCGACGTTCCCGTTGACGCTGCCATCCTGCCCCAAAACATGGCTCAGATCGAGGAGTTGTTGGCGGCGGGAGTTGATCACGTTGGCTTCGGGCTGGACGCCGCCTGTGAGCGGGTCTTCCGTCGAGTCAAAGGCGGGAGTTGGGTGCGAACTCTTTCCCTCATTGAAGAAGCAGCACAGCGGTTCCCTGGCCATGTAGCCGTGCACCTCATCGTCGGCCTGGGAGAGACGGAACAGGAGATGGCCAAGATGATCCAGCGGATGCACGACCTGGGCATCGTCGTGGGCCTCTTCGCTTTCACCCCTGTTCGGGGTACCCACCTGGGAGACGCTCCCCCCCCCTCGATTTCCACTTACAGACGGATGCAGGTCGCCCGATACCTGATATCCAATAACCTGGCTCGAATCGAGAATCTCACTTTTTCCGCCACAGGCCAACTTGTGAGTTTTAACCTCCCTCGTCTGCCCGAAATCCTGGCCGATGGCGTTGCCTTCCAAACCTCTGGTTGCCCTGATTGCAACCGCCCCTTTTACAACGAACGACCCGGCGGGACGATGTACAATTACCCGAAGGCGTTGACTTCGCAGCAGATAGAGACGGCTATTGAGGAGTTAAAGAGCAAAGAACAACTTATCGCTGTGGCGTCTAGCGAGAAATCATCCTGAGCTTGTCGAAGGATGATTTCTCGCGGGTTTCTTGGGCCACAACCAGCACAGAAACGAGATGAAGGGCAAAGCAATTGTGAGAGCTTGGCTGTATATCCTCAAATGCGCCGACGGTTCCTACTTACACCGGCTTGACCAACAACTTACTCCTGTGCTTGGCTGAGCACCACGCGGGTGAAGGGAGCGCCTACACTCGCAGTCGCTTACCGGTTGAGTCGGTCTATTCGCAAGAGTTCCAGTCGGGGCACGAGGCGTTTCTGCGCGAGCGGCAGGTTAAGGGCTGGTCACGGGCCAAGAAAAAGGCGCTCATACGGGGTGATTTTGAGGCTCTGGTCGAGTTATCAAAGTCTCGATCTGCACCTCACCCAGACGTATGAATTCGAGTGGGTTTTCAGCTATGGAGGCCGCAAAAGCCATCCTTCGACAGGCTTCGTCCGACAGGCTTCGTCGTGAGCTCAGCCGAACGGCTCAGGATGACTTTTGCTAGCGTTGAAAATGGGAGGTCATTTCCAAAGTATGACCGATTCGAGGGTTTACGCTTCTGCTGATTGGCGGCTGCTGGAAACCGGCCTGGCCGATGGCGCTAGTAACATGGCCATTGACGAAGCCATCCTGCGGGCTGTGGCTGAGGGGGAATCCCGGCCCACGCTGCGCTTCTACGGCTGGCAGCCGCCTTGCCTGTCCATTGGCTATAGCCAGTCCCTGGAGGACGACATAGATGTAGACAAGTGTCGAGAGGCCGGCATCGGCTTGGTGCGGCGGGCCACGGGCGGGCGGGCTATCCTCCACACCGATGAGCTCACCTACAGCATCGCTGTGCCGGCTTTGGAGAAACGAGTGATGGGAGGGGTGGTGGAATCGTATCGCCGTCTCAGTCAGGGGCTCATGGCCGGCCTTTGTCTCCTGGGTCTGGAGGTCGGGCAGGCCGAGGCGATGAAGGAAAAGCCTGCTGACCATTCGGCGGCCTGCTTTGACGTGCCGTCGCATTACGAGATCACGGTGCGGGGAAGAAAGCTAGTGGGCAGCGCCCAGGCCCGTCGCCAGAGGGCAGTGCTCCAGCACGGCGCGTTGCCTCTCACCGGCGACGTGACCCGTCTGGCGAGCTATTTGCGGTTGTCCGACGACGAGCGCATTGCGCTACGCGCTGAGCTACGACGCCGGGCCATCACACTGGAAGAGGCTCTGGGACGCGCTGTGCCGGCGAGGGAGGTAGCAGAGGCCCTGGCACAGGGCTTTGCCCGGGCCCTCAACCTCCACCTGGAACCTGGAAAGCTCACCCATCAGGAACAGGCCCTCGCCCGGCAGTTGCGCGAGGAAAAGTACGCCGACGATGGGTGGGGTTTCCAGAGGCGTGAATCAGTGACCATTCCCTCTCTGCCCCGACAGCCTTGATGAGAGTGGATAATGTGATACAATCGTGATCAGACAAGAATGCTATCGCTTTATGAGACACTTGGCATATCCAAGGAAATTAAGGAGGACAAGCAAATGATTCAGATGCAACAAGACGAACATGGTCAGGGCGCTCCCACGATTATCACGGACATAGGTGCTGAACTGCGTGAATACGCGCTTGCGCTGGGTGCAGAGCTATATGGCGTGGCCGCAGCAGCAGATTATGCCGATCAGTTTCCCGACAAGCCCCAGCCGACGAGCTTTGTAGAGAATGCTCGCTCAGTCATTATCATCGGGTTGCCTTTCGAGCCAGGTACTGTGGCCACGGTGTTGCGCCCCGAGCTTTCGGGACTGCGCGCGCGTGCCGCAGATCAGGTTGCAACAACCAGCGTTCAGCCAGTTGGCGCCGAGAGGTTCTTTTTGAGCGAGGAGAACGCCCTCCTCGCTCGGGAGATCGCCTTAATGGGTTATCAGCAATTCCCGTTATGGGGTTCGTAGTAGCGACTTTAGTCGTTTGGGCCGCGTAATCAGCGACTAAAGTCGCCACTACGATGCCATATCACGCGGCGATGATGCTAAAACGGGAATTGCTGATGGGTTATAGAATCACCAAATTCCTGCGCCACAAGGGCTGGCATGCGTTCTACCTGCCCCCTGGCAAACAGAACAGTCGCTTCCGCACGGCGCCTTTTTACCACATGCCGGCAATGTATCTGGCGGGACTGGGAACCCTGGGACTGAACTGCAGCATCATCACACCCGAATTCGGCCCAAGAGTCTACGTCACCTCGATCATCACCGACTGCCCTCTTCCCGCAGGAAAACCCATGGAGCGAGAGATGTGCGCCCAGTGCAGGCTCTGCGTAGAAAACTGTCCGATAGGAGCGATCAATGGTGAGGGCTGGAAAAATCTCTTTGCCTGCGCTTCTTATGGCTGTTGCTCGACATGCATTGCCATTTGCCCCGAAGGAAAGATGTGAGAGCGCCCCGAGTTGAGCCTCGTGCTGCCGAGGGCGTCATCGAGTCCTACCGCCGTCTGAGCGCGGGGTTGGCGGCGGGCCTGCGGGGTTTGGGGGTGGATGTGTCTCAAGCCCTCACCCCCCCCCCCCCCCCCCCCCCCCCCCCCCCCCCCCCCCGCCCGGGGGGGGGGGG